>NZ_KE386491.1:3414789-3729711 GCF_000427405.1 Flectobacillus major DSM 103 | reverse complement strand
CATCTAAGTGCGAAACTGACCTGAAGATGAGTATTCCAAATAAGGGCCGTTGTAGATGACAACGTTGATAGGTTGTAGATGTAAAGGTAGAGATACCAAAGTCAAGCAATACTAATTACCCAAAAGCTTGTATCAACTGTACTAACTATTTAGTTCTTACTTGTTCAACATCTTTCACGATATGCGAACCTCAAGATATTAGAGGGTTTATATGAGGCTATGGTCTGATATAATTAACAATACCCTCAACAGGCATTATGGAGCCGATAGGACTGGTGTTCACCTCTTCCCATCTCGAACAGAGCAGTTAAGCCCAGTACCGTTGATGATACTGCAATCACATGCGGGAAAGTAAATAAGCTCCAAATATATAACAAAGTGAAGGCTACCTGAGAGGGTAGCCTTTTTGTTGTATGATGGAATAGGATTATTATTAATATCAAGATATACTTCGGTATGTAGTTATGTGTTTATAGAAAAATATTCACTCAACACTATTAATAATTGATATTACTCCGTATTTTAGTGTAAATAAAACTTTTAATACCTTCTACTCTATGAAAGTTCTAGCACTATTCACACTTCTATTATTGCTTATACAAGCAAAAGCACAGGTTTATTTAAGTGGAACATCTTATTTCCAAGATTTCAATGGGTTATCGGCTGGGCTACCTGCTGGATGGAGCTTGAGAACTGGTGCTACTAGAAATAATCTCGGTAATGATGCTTCTGGAAATTTTTTGGCTACGCCGTCTCCCGATATCATTGGAAATAATAGTACCTACTGGAAAAATATTACGGCTAAGTTCAAGAATTTTGCCTCTTTTAATAACGCTTTAGTAGGTAAGTATGCTGAGCAGGCGGTTGCTGCTGATAGGGCATTGGGTATTAGGCAAAGTTCGACTTTAGGTGATCCTGGTGCAGCTTTTGTTTTTCATATAAATGATACGCAAGGTTTCCGAAATTTTCAGTTGAGTTTTCAATTACAATCATTGGATGATACCAATGGAGAAAGACGAACAACGTGGTCGGTTGATTATGGGATTGGAACTAATCCTAATAACTTTGTTGAATTGGGAACAGGGTATGTAACAGGAGCAAATCAGCTCTCGAATAATACTATTTCTATATCATTACCTGCCAATATTGATAATTTGAATCAATCTCTTTGGATACGTATTGTTACCTTGTCGCCATCGACAAACCCTATGGGGGCAGCTAACCCAACAAGAACTTCGTCGGCAATAGATAATTTTTCATTAAGTTATCAACAAATGCCGACTCCTATTAGTTTACAATATTTTAAAGCACTATTAAATGATTTTGACAATACAGTGAACTTAAAATGGGTAACAATATCAGAAAAAAATAACCAATATTTTATCCTCGAAAGAAGTAATGATTTAGTAGAATATGAGCCGCTTGGAGTGGTTGACGGAGCTATAAATTCTCAAACATTAAAAGAATATACTTTTATAGATGCCTTTCCTAAAAATGGTATAAATTACTATAGATTGTCTCAAGTAGATAGCAATGGCGGAAAAGAGGTTTTTCGACCTGTAGCTGTAAGGATTGTAACAGAAGGAGGTAATGATGTAGCCAAAGTGTACCCTACTATTATTGAATCAAAAACTAACGTAATATGGATAAAAGACCCTAATATTGCTAAAATAACATTAGTTAATATTTATGGAATTCAACAACATTTGACTTTAATACAACAAGAGGATAGTTTTTCAAAGGTTATTTTAAATAATGATTTACCTACAGGCTTATATATTCTTAGGGCTTCCACTTGGGATGGAATAGATATTACTGAAAAAATATATAAAAAATAATGGGCTACTATTCATAGTAACCCATTGGAATGTCATGAAAACAAATCAATAATGTCTTCTTGTGTTAGTTTTTTGAGGAATCCATCTTCAGTGCTGATTAAGTCTTTGGCTAAGTCTTTTTTCTTTTCTTGGAGTAATAAGATTTTTTCTTCGATTGTATCTTTACAAATCATCCTGTAGGCAAATACATTTTTCTTTTGGCCTATTCGGTGAGTTCTATCAATAGCCTGTTGTTCAACGGCTGGATTCCACCACGGGTCTACTAGGTATACATAATCGGCCTCAGTAAGGTTAATACCAACGCCACCTGCCTTGAGGCTCATTAAAAATACCCGACAGTTTTCATCTTCTTGAAAATGATTAACTTTTTCTTCTCTATCTTGTGTTTTGCCATCTAGGTATTCATACGAAATTTTATGTTTTTCGAGGTGCTCACGAATCAAGTCGAGCATTTTGAGAAATTGACTAAAGATGAGAATTTTATGATTACTAGCATTCTCTTCTATTTCTCGGACAATTTCATCCAGTTTAGCAGAGTTATTATCGTAGGTAATGTCGCCATTGAGTAAGGCTGGACTATCACAAATTTGACGTAATTTAAGTAAGCCTTCCAGTATCAAAAAAGAAGCTTTCTCTTTTCCTTCAGATGCAATTTTTTCAACAAGTCGCTGGCGATAAGTTTCACGGAAAGAGTCATAAACTTTTCGTTGTTTCTTATCCATTTCACAAAAGATAATACTTTCAGTTTTTTCAGGCAAATCTTTTGCTACCTCTTCTTTTGTTCTTTTTAGCATAAATGGATAAACCATTTTGCGAAGGTGTGCCGCTTGTATTTTATCTTGTCCTTTGTCGATTGGATTAGCAAATTCTGATTTGAAGAACTCTTGACTACCAAGTAAGCCAGGATTGATAAACTCCATTTGCGAAAATAAATCGAAAGTATTGTTTTCTACGGGTGTTCCTGTCATCACGAGCCTATTTTTAGCGTTGAGTTGCTTAACAGCTTTTGAAATCAAAGAGTCAGGATTTTTGATAGCCTGCGATTCGTCGAGAATGATATAGTGGAACTTAAAGTGCTTGAATAGCTCAACATCAGAGCGAATCATACCATAAGTAGTTAAAATAATATCGAAATCATGCCAATGGTCATTAGATTTTTGGCGAGTACCCCCACGGTGAACAAATAGCTTTAAGTCGGGGCAAAATTTGGTTGCTTCGGCTTGCCAGTTAAATATTAGGGTAGTAGGCAAAATAACCAAATTGGTTGTACTACTATGTTTGTTTTGCTGTTCTTGTAAAAAAGCAAGCATTTGTAGGGTTTTACCTAAACCCATATCATCGGCCAAAATACCTCCCCAATTAAATTCATCGAGGAAATTAAGCCATTTAAAACCTTCTAACTGGTAATCCCGCAATTGAGCGTTTACATTGACAGGAATCGGAACGTTGGGTAATTGTTTGAAATGAAGGAGCTTTTGCTTTTTCTCAAATATCTCATGTTGAATTTCAAACTCATTAATATCTGTTCCTAAATCATCTAATAATGAAAAATGAAGTTTTGATACTTGTATGTTATCTCCCTTGATTTTACCCAACTTAAAAATATGCTCATATTTGACTAACCATTCTTCTGGTAAAAGCCCCAGTGTGCCATCTTTTAGCTCGACATAATTCTGTTTTTTTAATACAGCTTTCTGTATATCTTTCAAAGACACTGTTTGCTCGCCAAATTGTATTTCAATCTTCATATCAAACCAGTCAATACCTGAGCTAGATTTTACGGAGAAGTTGGCTTTATGTGGGTTGTAACGAAACTTTTTAAGCTCTTGAATACCATAAATTTTAATATCAGCTTTTTTCATTTCTTCAAAAAATGTAAAAAGCCAGCCATCTTTCAGTACATCGTTGAATGATAAATGAAAGAAGGGGTATTGAGTTTGTTGCTTAAAAGCTTCGTGTTGGTTTTGTATTATTTCATAAAAAGACTGTTCTTGCTCGGGGTTACGTTCTTGAATAATAACCTTACCGTGTTGGTAATCAAAACGGTTGGTTTTGTGGTCGTGCGAAAACTCTAAAACGGTAATAGGTTTTGGAATGTCGGGTGTTTTTGTTCTTTTTGAAACCTTTTTGGTTGATACTTCCTGTTGAATAGCAATTTCTTCAGGCGATAATTCGGTATAGGTAAACTTCGGAATGAAGATAAGGTTATTTTCCTCTTCCTTGAGATGAAGTTTGATAGTAGAAAAATATAGTGGTTTTTTATCTACGTTATCGTTGAGAGCAATTTCAATAGAAAATTTCTCACTAAGTGGCATAATAAAATCTTGTAAGAAACCTTCAAAATCGCTTTTTCTGACTTTTATAATACCTTGATTAGACAGATAATGTAATAGATTGGCCACCTCTGGATTGGCTACTTTGTGTAGTTGGTTGCCATACTCTCGAATCCAGTAGCTATTAGGGTTACTCAATGAAGCCAAACGGATTCTTTTTTTATAAATGCGAGTATAACCTTCCAGAATAACAAATTCGGAATCTTCACGGAGGGTAAAGAAAGGAATAATACGTTCGCTTGATAAAGTAATAGGGTTGAGTTCGTGGTGTGTACTAAAATAAGGTGAATTACTTACATACACTTTTTTATTTTGTAAAAGGTTAAATACTTTATCGAGTTGTTTGCTGATGTACTCTTCGATAATAGGAAGGGTATCGGCCGAAACCTGTTCACGGTCGAGGTATTCGTGAAAATAGTTTAAACGAATTTCTTTGCGTTTAGCAAAACTCTGAATTCCGTCGGCATTGATACTATTAATGGTTGAAATAAGTTGAATATCTTCTTCTGAAAGTTGAGGGAAATCCTTGAATTGTGCTGTATCAAAAGATTTGAACGAAGACATTTTCCCCTGTGTATTTACCTTACACGAATATGTTTCTAACTGAACATCGTTGAGATAGCTGGCATCTTTAAAATAAATGACATAGATAATCTCGCGTGGTTCGGTATTGAGTTCTTCTTCTATATTGAGCTGGAAGGAGTACTCTTCAGGCCTAAATATTTTGTTATTAATAATTCGCCAGTTTTGGAAGGAACTAATTTTTTGGATGGTTTTGTCGAGTTTGATAAGTGTTACAGAGCCATCACTATTGATTTTGAAATCAAATTTTCCTTTTAAATCATCTTCCAAGCTGAAGCCGTATTCTTGAAGGAGCTTATTTTTTTCGGCGGTATAATCCCTCATTCTATCGAATGGGTTATAATTGCCAAATCGCTCTCGAATAGCTAATAGGGCATGAAATTTGTGCGAGCATAATTGTGCATCAATCGACTCTTCGCACGAACAAGCCGTAAAGAATTCTTGATTAAAACGAAGTTTCTCAAACTTTACCTGAAAGGTTTTATTACCCTTTTGTACTTCTACTTCGGCAATACCATTGATAGCCTGAACAATATTGACATGATAATGTGTATCGGTTCGGTTTTTCCAATCTTCGTCGTTTACTAATTGCTTGAGCGACCAGTCGTCGAAAGAGGAAATTTTGACAATATGCTGTGCCGTAATAAACTTTGGTTTTTGTGCTATTATCTTAGGATTAGTTTTGAGGTATTCCTTCAAGGTTAAAATAGCAGAAACACGGTGTTTACAGATTCCGCCCCAATCATAATTACAATTACATTTGGTTTGGATAGCAGCAGTGTTCCAATTTTTTATCTCTACTAGATAATGTTGGGTAGAACTATCGCTTTTTACTCTAAATTTTGCATCGCCATTGCCTTCTGTTTGTACATTTTCTAAAGAACAACCCTTATCTCTGTAAATCTGAGTACCCCGTGCTAGTATTTTGGGAAGAGAATTACCTTTGAGAAATTTTTCTAATTTATCGTTAATTATTGAAGACATTTATTTTGATGTATTTTGATTAATCCGCAAAGATACGGATATTAGATATGGAAGGAATCTAAAACTTGTAAAAATCGACAAGAAATAAATTATACTACCTATTTGTTGGAATGTTCACCTATAAAACAGTTCTACTGATGGCTCTTTTTGCTACTTTTCCATTCTTGCGTTATGTTGGGTTTTTGATTATTGGTATTATGCTATACCCATTTATAAGCCCTAATATCAATGTTATTTTATCTATTTGGCTAGTTGGGGTGCTATTATATGTTATTCTAGCTCAATCCAAAGTTTTTCGTTTCCAAAAATCTATTGTAGGAATACTGGGTTTATTGACAGTGGTTTTGCTAGGCTATGTGCTAGCTTATTTCAACGATGATTTGAACAACCCTAGGCACTTTAGTCATCAAGCTGGCCAAGTGTCATTACTCAATATTAGCGTACATTCTTTAGTAGAGGAAAAAGCGAATTCATGGAAAGCTACCTGTGAGGTACAGCAAGTACTTAGAGGTGATAGTATTTTTGCTACTAAAGGGCAAATGTTGCTTTATTTTGACAAAAATAGCCTTTCAAAACCTCAATATGGCGATATTTTTTGGATAAAAGCCCAACTCCAGTCTATCAATGCTCCATTAAATCCTGATGAGTTTGATTATCGTGTGTATTTGCTACGGCAAAATATTACGCATCAGCAATATGTCACCGCCAAGCAAGTTTATCCAGTTTCTTCTGCTAAATCTTGGAGTATCTTGGGGGCTGCTATTGCATTAAACGAGTGGTGCGATGCAGTTTTTACCCAATATTTACATCAAAAAAACAATTATGCTGTGGCCAATGCCATGATTCTTGGTTTGCGAGATGACCTAGACAATGCTATTATTCAGGCTTATACAGCCTCTGGGGCTATTCATGTATTGTCTGTTTCGGGTATGCACGTGGGGGTTATTTATCAGGTATTGCTTCTATTATTGGGGTTTTTGAATAAAAAAGGCACATGGGGCAAAACTCTTTTTGTTGTGTTGATTTTTATGATATTATGGTTTTATGCTTTACTGACAGGGCTCTCTTCGCCAGTGTTGCGTTCTACCGTAATGTTTTCAGTGTTTTTATTGGCTAATAGTATCAACCGCAAACAAAACTCCTACAACACATTAGCTTTTTCGGCTTTTTGTTTGTTGTTATTCAACCCCAACTATATTTACCAAGTAGGTTTTCAATTATCGTATTTGGCTGTGTTGGGTATGATATTCTTTTATCCAATGATTGCCAAGTTATGGATTATAGAGGTAAAAAAAGGTATCTTCTATAAGGTTTTGGATTACTTATGGCAAATGACAGCTGTTTCGTTAGCAGCCCAGTTAGCCACCTTGCCATTTACGATTTATTACTTTCATCAATTTCCTGTATATTTTCTTATTGTCAACCCATTTGTTATTGTCTTATCGTCGGTGGTTTTATGTTATGGCCTACTGTTTATTGTATTGGTGCCTGTTTTACAGTATTTGGGCTTTTTACAACTCATCAAAGCTATGGCATGGCTGTTACAAGGAGTTATTTATGCTCTTAACCAATCGGTCGAAATTACAGAACGATTACCACACTCGGTAGTTCGATTTCTTCATTTTAATGTTGTCGAAATGGTTCTGTGGTTTGGTTTGTTGCTAGGGCTAGGTTTTTTAGTAAAATTCAGAAACTATGCTTGGGTCAAAATCAACACAACCTTAATACTGGTATTGGGGATATTCAATGTAATAGGCTTTTTAGCACATCGGCATCAAATACACCTGATGATACACGCCACACCAAAGCATAGTGTTATGTCTGTACTTAATGGAACAAATGCCCTTATTTTAGCTGATAGCTCTTTCCTAAGAAGTAAAAAAGATCTTTCTTTCAGGCTGACCAATTATTTGGCAAAACAAAGAATACAAGATACGCTTAGTAGCCATTGGACAGCCTCCAGCACCGACGAGTACTATCGAGGGTATAATATGGCTTTAGAAACACACCCATCGGGAATGGTTGTGATGAGTTATTATGCCAAAAAAATAGTCTATCTTCACCGCCCACAGCCTACTAAATCTTTAAAACTTCAAGGGATTAAGGTCGACTATTTGATTGTAGCCAACAAGGCTATTAGAGATATAAAAGAGGTAAAAGACATGGCTTTCAAAACCTTAATTATAGATGCATCTTATACAGATTGGTATGCTAGGAAGCTCCTAAATCAAGCAAAGGCACTACAAATAGAAGCAAGGTATTTGAAAGATACAGGGGCAATTTATCTGTATTAGCACAAGTGTTTTGCCTGAATAGCTTGTTGATAGTCGAAAATTTGTTGCCATTCATCAAAACCTACTTTTAATTTAAACCTGAACATTCTATTTTCGTTCTTGTATTTGTTTTGGTTTCATAACAAAACAGAATCCTTTGTAGCTCTATGAAGGAAAGTAAACCATTTAAGACATCTTATAACAAGCTATTCAACATGCTAAAAACTGCCACGAAAATCTCTTTGGTTGTGATGGCTCTAGGCGTATTTCAGGCCCAAGCTCAAGACAAAAAAGGAGATGTAAAATCACCCCCAGCTGCCGCCACGCCAGCCGCCAAACCAGAAGCACCTAAAACAGGGCCAAAAGCTTATAAAGAAGTAATTACTGAAAAAGCCAAAACCACAAAAGGGTTGTTTACGGTTCATAAAATAGAAGATAAATACTATTTTGAAATACCTGATTCATTGATGGGCCGTGAAGTCATGTCTGTAACACGTGTTTCTAAGTCTGCAACAGTACCGGGGTCGGTTGGTTTGCCTGCTTATGGGGGCGAGTTGCTCAACCGCCAGGTTATTCGCTTTGAAAAAGGCCCTGAAAACAAAATATTTCTTCGTGCGGTACAATACATCAATGTATCGGCCGACTCTACACAGCCTATTTACAAAGCTGTACGTAACTCAAATGTTGACCCAATTGCTCAAGCATTTGAATTAAAGGCTATCAAAAAGGATTCTATTACCAAATCGTCAAATTCAGTTATTGAAGTAACCGATTTTTTCAAGAGCGACAACCAAATTATTTCGTTACCTCCTTATATAAAATCAACTTATAAGCTTACGGTGCTTGCTCCAGACCGCTCTTATATTGTTTCGGCAAAGACTTTTCCTATCAATACCGAAATTCGTGTTGTAAAAACATACAGCGGTATTCCTCCGATGCCAGGCCCTCCAAGTCCAGTGCCATCGGTGTCGTTACCTTCTGTGGCAGCTACAGGTGCTTTAACAATGGAAATCAACACGTCGATGATTTTGTTGCCTAAAGAGCCTATGAAAAAACGCTATTTCGATTCAAGAGTGGGTTTTTTTGCTAATGGATACACGGTATTTGACGAAAACTCGCAACGTACCGAAGACCAAACTTTTGCTGTTCGCTGGAGATTAGAACCCAAAAATGCAGAAGATGCTGCCAAGCAAAAAAGAGGTGAGCTTATCGAGCCTAAAAAGCCGATTATTTATTATATCGACCCAGCCACACCCGTAAAATGGAGAAAATACCTAAAAGCAGGTGTTGATGATTGGCAAAAAGGTTTTGAAGCTGCGGGTTGGAAAAACGCTATTCGTGGCGAAATCCTTGCCGATAACGACACTACTATTAGTTTGGAAGATGCCCGTTATTCTGCTATTCGCTATTTTGCTTCAGATATTGAAAATGCCTATGGCCCTAATGTACATGACCCACGCTCGGGCGAAATCCTCGAAAGTCATATTGGCTGGTATCATAACGTAATGAAGTTATTGAAAAAATGGTACATGACCCAAGCGGCGGCTGTTGACCCAAGAGCTAGAAAAAGCAAATTTGATGATGAATTAATGGGCGATTTAATCCGTTTTGTGTCTTCTCACGAAGTGGGGCATACACTTGGCTTAAGACATAACTACGGCTCAAGTAGTACTGTACCCGTAGAAAAACTACGTGACCCAAAATGGATTGCAGAACATGGCCATACCCCTTCTATAATGGATTATGCTCGCTTTAATTATGTAGCACAACCCGAAGACGGTGTAAAAGACCTTTACCCGCGTATTGGTGAATACGATACATGGGCGATTAAATGGGGCTACCAAACCTTGGACGGTGCAACAGCCGAAGACGACCAGAAAGCACTAAGTAAGCAGTTTATTCAGGAATATGCCAAAAATCCAAGAATCTGGTTTGGTACTGAAACTAATCCTTACGACCCTCGTTCGCAAAGCGAATGCCTTGGCGATAACAATATGCTGGCAAGTGAATATGGTATCAAAAATTTGAAGCGTATTGTTCCTAATTTGGTAGATTGGACCAAAGAGGAAGCTCAGGATTATGATATGCTAACAGAATCATATAACGAAATTGTAACACAATACCGTCGTTATATTGGTCATGTCGTAAAAAACATTGGTGGTATTTTTGAAACACCTAAAACTTCAGACCAAACTGGAGTAGTGTATGAACCTACACCTAAAGCAACTCAAAAAGAGGCTATTGTTTGGCTAAATAAATATGTATTTGATACACCTTCCTGGTTGTTGGATGAGAAAATTTTGTCAAGAATTCGCCCAGACCAAGGTTTAGATGCTATCTCGAAGATTCAAGAATCGGCCTTAAATAGTGTTTTTGCGATTGACCGCTTGCAAAGATTAATTGAAACTCAAACCAAATTGGCTAGTGCTTATGGCTTAGACGAACTTTTTACGGATGTTCGTACAAGTGTTTTTGCGGAATTAAAAACTAAAAAAGCTACAGACACTTTCCGTAGAAATTTACAAAAAGCTTTGGTAGAAAAGTTGATTGCTACTACCAATGCTAATGGAATTACTATGAGTGGAGGTTTTTCTTTCAGAGGAACAGTTATTCCTCCAGCTGTCGACCCTCGCAAAACAGATATAGTGTCGGTAAGCCGTGGTCATTTGTTGAGCTTGAAAGATGAAGTAAAAGCTGCTTTACCTTTGATTACCGATAAAATGACAAAATACCACTTACAAGATATTTTGTTTAGAATCGAAAAAGGTTTAGACCCCAAATAAGCAAAACCATAAGAAGTATCAATAAATAAAACCCCGCTAGCAATGGCGGGATTTTTTATGAATAGACTCTTTTGGGCAAAAGTTGAGATGCTGTATCAGCTCAGAATAAGGCCCATCAAACAGAAATCATATATCTGATATGCTTTAATATTTTGCATATTACTAACTAAGTATTCAGAAATGTTTCTGAACTTTCGGGAAATTATTTCTATTCATTAATCATCAATTAATTACCTATTCATGGATTTTGGAAAGCTGTCAAAATATGATGTTGAAAGAGTAAACTTTACGCTTCCATCCGACAATCAATATAATCAACAAGTACTTCAACCAGTGGTAGCACAAAAGCCCAAGGTTTTTGTGGGATGTCCTGTTTGGGCCAATCGTGATTGGAATGGAAAAATATATCCATTTTCAGCCAAAAATCATGAATTGTTGGGACTATACTCCAAGCAGTTCAATACCATAGAGCTTAATGTAACGCATTATCAAATTCCGACAGAAGAAACGATAGAACGCTGGAAGTGGGAATCGAATGAAAAATTTACTTTTTGTCCAAAATTTCCTCAAATTATCTCGCATGATAAATTACTGCAAAATTGTGATGCTTTAACCGAAGCATTTTGTAATAGTATTTTAGCTTTAGGCCCCAAGCTTGGAAGCAGCTTTTTGCAGCTAGCTCCGCAGTTTGGCCCTAAACAATTACCTATTTTAGAAAAATACTTACAAAAACTTCCCGAGAACCTACCTGTTTCGGTCGAGTTTCGTCATGAAGATTGGTTTAAATACCCAAACATTTGGCAAGAAACTTTAGCCATGCTAAATCATTATCATAAGGGTACAGTAATTACTGATGTAGCAGGCCGACGCGATGTTTGTCATCAAAGCCTCTCCAATTCGGTAGCCATGATTCGGTGGGTAGGTAACGAACACCCCTCCGATTACAAACGGATTGATGAGTGGGTTTTGCGGTTAAAACAATGGTTTGAACAAGGCTTATCTAGCTTATATTTGTTTGTACATATTTGCGAAAATAATATCGCTCCCGAAATGGCTAACTATTGGATAAGTCAACTCAATATACACTGTAACTTATCAATTATACCACCAAAGTTTTTGCCCAAAGTAGAACAGATGAGTCTGTTCTAAAAATAGATAAAGAATCCTTTGTCTTTCTTTATTCTTCGCCTAACTTTGTAAAATGAACAGCACAATTACACATCATCACCATCTTATGATTTCCTAACAAGGAAGGGCTGGTGAGTATTGTGCCATATTGACGACACAAACATTCAACAATAAACAGAAAGCCTGATTCCTTGACGAGTCAGGCTTTCTGTTTATTGCTATTTCAATATTAGAGGTTTTAAGTAAAACTTCGGCTACTTTTCAACTAAATATAAGTTTGGGGTAAGTATTCTTGTTGAATCGCCCGAAACGAAAGAGTTAAACATGAAAACTGTAATTATCAAATACAATGCAGGCAATGTACAAAGTGTAATGTATGCTTTGGATAGAATTGGAGTATCTTACCTTTGGACAGACGACGAAGCCGAAATAAGAACAGCCGACAAAGTGATTTTTCCAGGAGTGGGTGAAGCCAGCACGGCTATGGCATACCTACGTGAAAAAGGCTTAGACCAAGTAATACCTTCGTTGAAACAACCTGTGTTGGGTACTTGTGTGGGTATGCAACTGATGTGTCGTTATTCGGAAGAAAATGATACTACTTGTATGGGTATTTTCGATTTAGATGTAAAGCGTTTTGATTCTTCGGCCTTTAAGGTCCCTCATGTGGGCTGGAACAATATCTATAACCTCAAAACCGAACTAACTACTGGCTTAAAAGAGAATAGCTATGTGTATTTTGTTCACAGCTACTTTGCCGAATTAAGCCCTTATACAGTAGCCCAATGCAATTATGTACAACCGTTTTCGGCTATGTTACACAAAGATAATTTCTATGCTGCCCAGTTTCATACCGAAATTAGTGGCAAAGAAGGCCAAACTATCTTAGAGAATTTTCTTAAACTTTAGTAACTACGATAAAGTACCCAAAACAATGATACAAATTATTCCAGCCATAGATTTGATTGATGGTAAATGTGTAAGACTTACTCAGGGAGACTATTCACAAAAAACAACTTATAACGAAAACCCTTTGGAAGTGGCCAAGTCGTTTGAAGATGCGGGTATTCAAAGATTACATCTTGTAGATTTGGACGGAGCAAAACAAAAGCGAATTATTAACCATAAGGTTTTAGAAACGATTGCTACCAAAACAGGCTTACATATAGATTTTGGCGGAGGAGTGCAGTCGGACGAAATGATTCAGGTTGCTTTTGAGTATGGTGCTAAACAGGTAACAGGAGGAAGTGTAGCTGTGAAAAACCCAGAGTTGTTTGAGGGTTGGTTGAAAAGCTATGGTGGCGAAAAGATTATTTTGGGAGCTGATGCCCGAAACGAGAAAATTGCTATTTCAGGCTGGCAAGAAGCTACCGAAAAATCGGTATATGATTTTGTGGGTGAATATATCCAAAAAGGAGCAAAATACACTATTTCGACCGATGTAGCCAAAGATGGCTTACTTCAAGGCCCAAGTTTTGATTTGTACAAAAACCTTCAAGACCAATACGCCGACCTCCATATTATTGCTAGTGGAGGTGTGTCGGTACTCGATGATATTATTAAGCTGAATGAAATGAATATATTTGGCGTAATTGTTGGAAAAGCTATCTATGAAGGACGTATAACACTCAAACAATTGGCTGAATTTCATAAATAATGCTTTACCAGAATACCCAATGCAATAGGTATTCATTATAGATAGATACTCATGTTAACAAAAAGAATAATCCCTTGTCTGGATATTAAAGACGGAAGAACCGTAAAAGGAACTAATTTTGTCAACCTTCGTGATGCTGGCGACCCCGTAGAGCTAGGAGCTATTTATGCCGAGCAAGGGGCTGATGAATTGGTTTTTTTAGATATTACCGCTACTGTCGACAACCGCAAAACCTTAATCGATTTAGTACGTAATGTGGCTAGGCATGTCAATATCCCGTTTACTGTGGGCGGAGGGATTTCGTCGATAGAAGATGTTTCGGCTTTGTTAAATGCAGGTGCTGATAAAGTTTCTATCAACTCGTCGGCTGTGCGTCGTCCTGAATTAATCAATGAACTGGCTTTACAATTTGGTTCACAGTGTATAATCGTGGCTATTGATACTCGATTTATTAATAACGAACATATTGTGCATACCCATGGAGGCCGAAAACCTACCGAATTAAGAACGATTCAATGGGCTAAAGAAGTAGAAAACCGTGGTGCAGGCGAAATTCTATTGACATCTATGGATACCGATGGTACAAAGGCAGGATTTGCCAATGAGCTTACTGCCGAGATTTCTACCAATTCATCTATTCCTATTATTGCTTCAGGAGGAGCTGGAACAATGGAGCATTTTACCGAGGTATTTACCAAAGGTAAAGCTGATGCTGGATTAGCCGCAAGTATCTTTCACTTTAAAGAAATAGATATAATAGAACTAAAACAATACTTAAAAGGGCAAGGTATT
The DNA here is from genome assembly GCF_000427405.1 of Flectobacillus major DSM 103. Taxonomy (NCBI): domain Bacteria; kingdom Pseudomonadati; phylum Bacteroidota; class Cytophagia; order Cytophagales; family Flectobacillaceae; genus Flectobacillus; species Flectobacillus major. The sequence goes on along the minus strand of NZ_KE386491.1, from coordinate 3,715,341 downwards.
TCGGTAAGGCTATAAATAATAATCGACTATTGGCTAATACCGATACCTAAAAGGTTTAGTTATTTTTGTAAGTATTCATCTCAAGAACATACATAACGATGCAATTAGATTTTGAAAAACAAGGCGGGCTTATTCCTGCAATTATCCAAGATGTCAAAACCGATAAAGTGTTGATGTTGGGTTATATGAATCAAGAAGCTCTTGAAAAAACAGAGAAAGAAGGGGTTGTTACTTTTTTTAGCCGTTCAAAACAACGCCTTTGGACAAAGGGCGAAACCTCAGACAACTTCTTGCATGTTGTCGAAATCTTGAAAGATTGTGATGAAGATACCCTTTTAATCAAAGTAAATCCTGCTGGCCCTACTTGTCATACAGGAGCCGATACCTGCTGGAATGAAAAAAATGAGCCAGGCCAAGCGGGCTGGCTAAATCACCTAAAAGCAGTAATTCGTGAACGTAAAAATAACCCCACAGAGGCATCTTACACAGCTAGTTTATTTAAAAAGGGAACTAACAAAATAGCCCAAAAAGTAGGAGAGGAGGCTGTAGAACTTGTCATAGAGGCTATGGACAATAACGATGATTTGTTTAAAGGTGAAGCCGCCGACTTATTATTTCATTATTTGGTATTGTTAGAGCAACGAGGCATTGATTTTGACGAAATCATTGACGTACTTCGTACCAGACATTCAAAGTAGCTTTCGGTTAGGTAAATATATATTTATACCGAATGTATTATTTTATTAATCTTAAACCTAATAATGCTGTATGGTTAATTTTATCATTAAATATTTATTGATTGCATTGGCTGTAATGGCTGGTGCCAGGTATATCAATGGTATTGTAATAGACTCTTTTAGTACATCGCTTATGGTGGCAATAGCCATGGGGTTTGTTAATACATTCCTCAAGCCTATTCTAAAAATCATTAGCCTACCAATTACCTTCCTAACCTTGGGTTTGTTTCTATTGGTAATTAATGTTGTACTGGTTTATTTAGTTGCCTACTTTGTACAAGGTTTTACCGTACATGGTTTTATACCTCCTTTGTTATTTAGCTTTGGCTTATCTATTATATCTACTATTCTTGGTTGGATTTTAGACTAAAGCTTATAAAATCAACGTATTAATATAAACCTTGGAGGCAACTTTAGGGTTTATTTTTTTGCCATTCTAAAAAAATAAAAGTGGTTATTAGATTAGAATAGTAGGTACAATTGAAGGATAATGTATTTCTGCTGTATATCAATGTCGTATATTAAGGTTTACTCATGCCTGATAAACTGTTAGATAATGGGTTTGGCATATTTTTTGACTAATCATAAATACATTACGATAAAAAATGGAGTTTTATAGCTATAAGATAAACTTGAGTAATACCGCCAGTGAGGTCAAGTGTACATTGTTATCGTAATTGATAATCAGATGTTTATAAAATGTTTTAATCGGTATTAGTCTAATAGTATTATGAAAAAATGGTTCTTGATTTTTGTTTGTACTTTTTTGTTTTTCTCTCTTAAAGCTCAAAAAAGTATATTAATTACATCTACTTTTAAGCCTGCAGATAAATCACAAATTGAAAAGACATTAGGTTTGGGGCGTAGTAAAACCGAATTGTTTAGTAAATCACGAGAAATGGTAGTAATAGATCGAGATTCTATTTACACTGATGTTGATGAAGTAGCATCTTTTCAGGGTGGCAACGAGAATATGAAGCGGTTTATAGCTCAAAACTTAGTCCGCCCAAAAGGGTCGAAGGGGGAAACGGTATTAGTGAAATTTTTGATAGAACGATATGGCGAAATCAATAAAGTACATATTGTCGAAAGCTCGGGAAATCCATTGGTAAGTGCCGAAGCAATTAGAGTTATTAAAAAAATGGGAGCATGGAATCCTGCCAAAGTCAATGGTGTAGAAGTAGCGTCATTTTATGTATTACCCATAAGTTTCTAGACCTCCAAAAGACTAACCCAAAACCTCAGAAAGTACTATCAAAAGTATTTTCTGAGGTTTTTTAGTATCCTAAGCCACAAAAAAGCCCCATACGCTTTGTATGAGGCTTTTACTAATTAAGCAATGCTTATATATTTGTTGACTAAACGAAGTATTTTAATTTAATAACTTCTTTTTCAGTCAAGAATCTCCATGTGCCACGAGGAAGGTCTTTTTTATTCAATCCTGCAAAAGTGGTACGGTCAAGTTTTAGTACTTCATAACCCAACGATTCAAAAATTCTTCTTACGATTCGGTTACGGCCAGAGTGAATTTTGATACCTACAACCATTGCATCGGGTGTAACAATTGCCAATTCATCGGCTTTGATTTCGCCATCTTCCAAAGAAAGCCCCTTCAATATTTGGTCAAAATGTTCGGTTGTCAAAGGCTTATCTAATTCAACCTGATACAGTTTTTCAATCTCGTTTGATGGGTGCGTTAATTTATCTGCTAATTCGCCATCGTTGGTTAACAACAACAAACCTGTTGTATTTCTATCTAAACGACCTACAGGATAAATACGTTCTTCACAAGCATTTTTTACCAAGTCCATAACGGTTTTACGCTCGTTAGGGTCTTCGGTTGTTGTGATAAAGTCTTTTGGTTTATTTACCAAAACATAAACCGTTTTTTCACGACTTAGCTTGCGGTTGCCATATTTAACAATATCACCAGGTTTTACCTGATACCCCATTTCAGTAACGACTTTACCGTTTACCTTAATTTCGCCAGCTTTTATTAAATCATCCGCTTCTCTTCTTGAACAAATACCTGCATTAGCAATGTAGCGATTCAAACGAACATCTGTAGATGCGTGTTCGCTTTTCTCGATTTGTTTTTGAATTTTTTTAGGAGCTGACTCTTTAAATTTATCAATTTGGTAATTTGGAGTCCATTTATCCGATTCTTCAACTGGGCGGTGAGCTCTAAATAAGTTTTTACCACCGAAGTTAACCTTAGCCGAACCAAAAGTTTTTTCTGCTCTTGGAGCTCTTTTTTCGTATCCACCTTCAGTTCTTGGCTTGAATTCACGTTTTTCGCCGTCGAATTCTCTTCTAGGCGGTCTAGCATCTTTATTGAATTCTCTTTTTTCGTATCCACCTTCAGTTCTTGGTTTGAACTCACGTTTTTCACCGTTAAATTCTCTTCTAGGGGGTCTTGAATCTCTATTGAATTCTCTTTTTTCGTATCCACCTTCAGTTCTTGGCTTGAATTCACGTTTTTCACCGTCGAATTCTCTTCTAGGGGGTCTTGAATCTCTATTGAATTCTCTTTTTTCGTATCCACCTTCAGTTCTTGGCTTGAATTCACGTTTTTCACCGTCTAATTCTCTTCTAGGGGGTCTTGAATCTCTATTGAATTCTCTTTTTTCGTATCCACCTTCAGTTCTTGGCTTGAATTCACGTTTTTCACCGTTAAATTCTCTTCTAGGGGGTCTTGAATCTCTATTGAATTCTCTTTTTTCGTATCCACCTTCAGTTCTTGGCTTGAATTCACGTTTTTCACCGTTAAATTCTCTTCTAGGGGGTCTTGAATCTCTATTGAATTCTCTTTTTTCGTATCCACCTTCAGTTCTTGGTTTGAATTCACGTTTTTCGCCGTTGAATTCTTTTCGAGGAGGGCGTGAATCTCTATTGAATTCTCTTTTTTCGTATCCACCTTCAGTTCTTGGTTTGAATTCACGTTTTTCGCCGTCGAATTCTCTTCTAGGGGGTCTTGAATCTCTATTGAATTCTCTTTTTTCGTATCCACCTTCAGTTCTTGGTTTGAATTCACGTTTTTTCGCCGTTGAATTCTTTTCGAGGAGGGCGTGAATCTCTTGACTCATAAGGTTTTTTGTCAAAACCACTTTGTTCTCTTTTCGCAGGGCTTTCTCCTCTTAGTTCACGCTGTACATCTTCTCTTCTGTCACGTGTTTGCTGTCTTCTCTCAGGACTAAATTCTTCTTTTTGAATTCTTTTTCTCATTTTGTTTGATTGTTAAAAAATTGCAACATCACTGCTGTAATAAAAATTATTAAACCGCTTGCGTTTAATAACGAAAATAACAAGTATTACTTGTATAACATTCTGACTATTAGAATACTTACTACTCTAATCACTAAACTAGGGGTGCAAAGGTACAATATTTTTCATAATATTTAGCTACTTTTTAAAGTACAATTTTTTGCTTTTTTTTCAAAGGCTATTTTGTTCATTATTAGTGCGTTAAATATTAGTCTGATGAATTAACACAATCATTTTCGGGTTATATTCGTTTATAAAATGGCTAAACTGCCTAACTTGTGAAAAAAATCCATTTCCTTATGCAAAAACTGCGTACTACGATATTCCTACTATCCACCATTTTGTTGTTGGAAAGCTGTAATTCTGCTCTTCAGTCTTTTAAAAAAGGTCAGAAAAAGTTTGATAATGGAGAATATGAGTTGGCTATTAAGGAGTTTAAAAAAGCTGCTACCGCCAATTATGAGCCTGCCAAATCAGCCTATCTGATTGCAGAATCCTTTCGTTTATCAAATCGTTCTTTGTTGGCAGGTGAATTTTATGAAAAAGCACTTGCGGCAGGGAGTCGTGAAAACGACTTGCGTTTTCATCTGGCTTATACACAAAAGGCTCAAGGTAAGTATGAAGAAGCTGCACAAAATTTAGAGAAGTACCTTTCGGGGGTGCCAAGTAAAGAATTCAAAAACAAAGCCCAATCCGAAATAGATTTACTGCCAGAGGTATTGGCATTGGCCAATAAAAAAACCTATATAGAGATTAAGCCCGTTAATATTAATACTCAGGGGACAGAGTTTGCTCCAATTCTCTTAGGAAATGATTTGCTTTTTACGGCTTCTCGTAAAGAACTAACCTACAAAAACAATGGTTTGCCGTATTTGGGGCTTTATAAGGCATCAATCAATAGCCCAACAGAGGTAGCAACGCCTGCTCTTTTTAGCCCAAGTATTTTCAAAGACAATGCCAATGAGGGTACACCTGCTTTTACGAAAGATGGCCGTACAATGGTATTTGCCCGAGGCAATACTGGCAAGCGTTCTGATCAGTCGCCCGATGTAGACTTGTATATTTCAAAACAAATTGATGGACAGTGGTCTGAACCAGAACTAATTTCGGTATCTGATTCGTTGGCTTGGGATGGTTGCCCAGCTTTTTCGAGCGATGGCCGTACCTTGTATTTTAGCTCAAACCGTACTGGAGGAAAAGGTGGTTTAGATTTGTACAGAGCCAATATCGATAATGCTGGAAGATTTGGAAGGGCTATCAATATGGGGTCGGATATTAATACGGCTGGCGACGAAATGTTCCCTTATATTTCGGCAGATGGAAAACTTTATTTTGCCTCAGATGGTCATGCAGGTTTGGGGGGCTTAGATTTATATGTAGCTACTCGCAAAAATGGAGAAATTAATGTTGAGCATCTGGGTATTCCACTCAACTCCCGTTTTGATGATTTTGGCCTAGTGGCTGTTGATTCTACCAAAGGGTATTTTGCCTCTAACCGAGATGGTGGCAAAGGCGACGATGATATTTATTATTACGAAAACACTCAGCCCGGCAAGAAATTCCAAGAAGAGCCACCAGTACTTGCCAAAAAAGACCCTGCCAAAAAAACGATTCGCTATTACCTTTCAGGCTTAATTACCGATGTTAAAGGTCAGCCTTTGGATTCGGTGAAGGTAGCTATTTTGGATAATGATAGCCAGCAGGCCATTGAGGAGGTATTTACAAAGGCCGATGGCAGTTTTAATAGAGTAAAAGTAGAAACAGGTAAGTCATATACACTGGTAACAGAAAAGAAAGGCTATTTTATTAAAAGAGAGCCTTTTAGTATGCTTGGGCGAGAAATCGCTTTGGAAAAATTAACGAAAGCTGAAACAGATACTACTTTTTATGTTAATATTCAATTAGATAAACCAGAGGTAGGAAAAGAAATTACCAAACTATTCCAAATTGCTCCTATTTATTATGATTTAGACAAAGCGAATATCAGAAATGATGCAGCCGTAGAATTGGATAAAATTGTTCAGATTTTGACAGATAATCCCAATATCAAGCTAGAGCTTGGCTCACATACCGACTCTAGGGCAACTGCTGATTATAACCAAAAGCTATCTCAAAGACGTGCAGACTCGGCGGTAGAGTACATTATCTCGAAAGGAATAGCCCGTACCAGAATTGTGGCTAAAGGTTATGGCGAATCGCAATTGGTGAATCAATGTGCCGACAATGTGAATTGTACAGAAGAAGAACACCAAATGAACCGTAGAACAGAATTTAAAGTATTGGAGGTAAAATAAATTTTAGCAACAATAAATTAGAAGGAGTTATGAGGATTGGGTAATTTTGCTCAACACTCGTAACTCCTTAATTTTTTTACTCCAATGAGTTCAATTCTTCTTATTAATGCACAGGTTGTCAACGAAGGCAACATTCAGGCTAACGATATATTTGTCAAAGACGGTATTATCGAAAAAATCGGTCCTAATCTTTCAGGAATTGTTGCTGATAAAACTATTGATGCCACTGGCAAATATATATTTCCAGGGGTAATTGACGACCAAGTTCATTTTCGTGAACCAGGACTTACTCATAAGGCTTGTATTTATTCAGAGGCTCGTGCTGGCGTAGCTGGTGGGGTAACTACCTTTATGGAAATGCCTAATACCGTGCCGAATGCCCTTACCCAAGAACTTCTTCAAGATAAATATGATATTGCAGCAAGAACATCGCTGGCCAATTATTCATTTTATATGGGAGCTTCTAACGACAACATTGAAGAAGTTTTAAAAACAAATATCCAAAATGTTTGTGGTATAAAAGTTTTTATGGGGTCTTCAACAGGAAATATGTTGGTGGATAACGAGAAAACATTAGAAAATATCTTCTCGAATAGCCCAACATTAATAGCAACGCACTGCGAAGACGAAGCCACCGTAAGGGCTAATACGGCTTTGTATAAAGAAAAATATGGCGATAACCCTCATCCAAGGGTTCATCCCGAAATCAGAAATGTAGAGGCATGTATTAAATCATCGTCTATGGCAATTGAACTTGCCAAAAAACATGATGCCCGTTTGCATATTTTGCATATTACGACTGGCGACGAAACACATTTGTTTAGCAATGATGTCCCTCTAAAAGATAAAAAAATTACGTCCGAGGTTTGTGTGCATCACCTTTGGTTTGATGCTCGTGACTATGAAACGCTAGGAAACCAAATTAAGTGTAATCCTGCCGTAAAAGCTGATGGGCATAAACAACAATTATTGGCAGCTTTATTAGATGACCGCATAGATGTAATTGCTACCGACCACGCTCCACATACTTGGGAAGAAAAACAAAACCCTTATTGGTCGGCTCCGTCGGGATTACCTTTGGTTCAGCATCCGCTTCAATTGATGTTGGAGTTTTATAAAGAAGGTAAAATTTCGCTAGAGAAAATAGCCGAGAAGATGTCGCATGCTGTTGCAGATTGTTTCCAAATCTCAAAAAGAGGATATATTCGTGAAGGTTATTGGGCTGATTTGGTGGTTGTTGATTTGGGTGAACAAACTACCGTTAGCAAAGACAATATTTATTATCAATGTGGCTGGTCTCCACTAGAAGGCCAAACGCTTCATTCCACAATCACACATACGCTTGTTTCGGGGCATTTAGCTTTTGAAAATGGTTCTTTTGATGAAAGTAAAACAGGACAAAGGGTATTGTTTGAAAGATAGAAAAGAAACATGAGGCATCCCAAATTTAGTGAATGAGTGATTACTTTTGAAGATGCTTTGCGGCTAAAGATGTGTAATTCTGATCATAAAAAAGGCGTTCGGAAATTGTTTTCCGAACGCCTTTTTTATGAATATCCACTAAATTCCTATCATTTGAGCAATTGTTAAGCCTCTTCAATATTCTCTTAACGACCTGATGAATCCCAACAAACACAAATAGGAAGTCGCTTTTAACATTACTCAAAATTTGGGACGACTCATGTTTCTGCCATTAAAACATATCGTCAAAAATGAAGGTCAAATAAAAACCGAGTGTAAAGGTTTTCCAAGGCTGAGATGAACTATTTTTCGATATGTCTACTAAGCCTTGACTACAAGTGATTCCAAAATGGGTAAACCTGTCAAACTGAATGCCTATCCCTGCATTTATTCCAAAGTCTAGTCTTTTAACCTTATTGAAGGCACTCTCAGATGTAGTAACTGTACTATCGGCCAAGCCCGTTTCTTGATTAAGATATTGACCTTTGGTATGAAAACCTCCCCAGAGGCCATACCCAATATATGGCCCACCCCATATATGTAAGGGATTGCGGCCCACCCCTGATGGGCCTATCGTCAATGAAAAGTTAGGCGAAAAATCTAAGTAGTGGATTCCTGTGGTTGTTTTATAATATGTAGAATCGCTATGAGGTAATTTTTTGGCAAAACCTCGTACACTATAATGAATCTCAGGCTGAAAACTAACCTTATTGCTAATAGGATAGTTATGGCCATAACCACAATCAAAGACAGGCTTTACCTGCATATTGCCTTGAATCATGCTAGTGCCTTGTATTGTAGTATTTCGCAATCCCATTCTAAAGATATTCCTGCTTTTTTGGAATTGAGAAAAGCCACAAATAGACGTGAGTAGAAATAATAAGGTAAATGAATAACGCATATAGGTAGATGATATAAGTTAGAGATGCGGTAAAGATAAAATCTAACGTTTATAACTACCAAACCAAAAAATAAAACTAATTATTTTTTAATTTTAAGGTCATTTTTTGCTTGTAATAGGCTCTTGTTCTGGCAATTATAGCCCCTCCAATTGCACCTGGAGCTAGCCAAGCTACTAGCGGAGGTAAAACCTCATGGTTGTTAACAACCAAAAAAGCTGTTACCGTAGCAATATACGAGCCTCCCATTCTGCTAATGTGATTGAGTAGCCAATGGATATTTTCTACCTTCTTTTTTCCTATAAAAACCAATAAGTCTTGTACTGCAAGTGCCATTGAGAATGCACCAAATACAAAAAATAATACAAAGTAGAAGGTAATTCCTTTGCTAAATGCCCAAATTCCAAAACCTAACATTACTAATGCTCCTAAAAGAGCAATGATAGCTCCTGTCCAGTCTAGTGCCGTAGGCTGGATACCCCTTTTCATACGGATAAGCCTAACGCCTGTAAAGGTGTTATAAAAACTAAAAATGGCAATACACCCCAAAAATATTAAGCGTACTTCCATCTGAAACCGAATAAGAGCTGTGATTGCTACACTCATCATAGCATAATAATATACTTTGCCCCAAATGACATGTGTTTTTCCTCCTTTTTTTGCTATCATAGCTACTAAGCCAACAATTAAGGCTAAAAAACCCGATAAGATGTGGATGAATAATGCACCGCTTAGGATTGTCTTCATAATCATGTTTTTATTATTTGTTTGATAAAAGCTTGAAACAAAAGTATACCATGACCTAGATACCTACAAATGAATGGGGTATCAGACAAGTTTTTGTGGTATTTGACAATGATAAGGGGCTTTAGGGACGTTTGACAAAGCTTTTTAAAGCAAAAAACCTTGATATGATTGGTATATATCAAGGTTTTGAAGACAAAAAATATTGTTTAAAATAGTTCTCCTGTACGATATTTGGGAACAACTCCCAGATGGATATAGGCTTTTTCGGTTGCTTCTCGTCCACGTGAAGTTCGTTTCAAAAAGCCTTCTTGAATCAAAAAAGGCTCATAAACCTCTTCGATTGTTTCGGCTTCTTCTCCACAAGCAGTTGCAATAGTTGATAACCCAACAGGTCCACCTTTGAATTTTTCGATAATAGTACTCAATATTCTATTATCCATTTCATCCAATCCATTTTGGTCTACATCCAGAGCCTGCAAAGCCATTTCAGCTATTGCTACGGTAATACGGCCATTGCCTTTTACTTGGGCAAAGTCGCGGGTTCGTCTGAGTAGGTTATTAGCAATACGAGGTGTGCCTCTACTTCTTCGAGCTATTTCGTATGCACCTTCGTTGTCAATAGGCGTACCAAGTATTTGACACGAACGCTGTACAATAGAAGTCAATAATTTGGCATCGTAGTATTCTAAGCGAGCATTGATACCAAAACGAGCACGCAAAGGGGCAGTTAGTAATCCTGCTCGTGTGGTAGCTCCGATTAAGGTAAAGGGATTGAGTGAAATTTGTACACTTCGAGCATTGGGCCCCGAATCTAGCAAAATATCTATCTTATAGTCCTCCATAGCAGAATATAGATACTCTTCAACAATAGGGTTAAGACGGTGAATTTCATCAATAAATAGTACATCGAAAGGCTGAAGATTGGTAAGCAATCCAGCCAAATCAGAAGGTTTGTCTAATACTGGCCCAGAGGTAATCTTGATATTAGCCTCAAGCTCATTGGCTACAATATTAGATAAAGTTGTTTTTCCCAAACCTGGAGGGCCGTGTAATAGCACATGATCGAGGGCTTCTTCTCGTTGTTTAGCAGCCTTAACAAATACCTTGAGGTTGTCCAATACTTTATCTTGCCCCGCAAAATCGTCGAACGATAAGGGGCGTAACGCACGTTCTATTTCTTTCTCGACAGGAGATAGGTTTTCTTTATTCCCTTTTAAATAATCTTCTCGCATGATATATCTTGATTTCACTAGGTTAGTGAAAAATGGTCTTCAAATGGTTTTAACTCAAAAATACATCTTTTTCAACTTTGTTGGTAATGTCTTACCAAATACCAGCGAATTGTCTTTAAAAAACTAAGAATGGTAAAAGTTTTTTCTTTAATTTGTGCAAAATATTCTAAACAATATTAAAATATTAAGTATAGCCTCGATACACAATAAACAAGGAGCTGTATGGCATTAATTGGTACTTTAATTTGGAAAGAATAAGAAACCTTTATCAAAACCAAACAACTATGCAATCGGCTATCTTAGGCGAATTAATCGGTACTGCAGTATTAGTATATTTAGGCAATGGTGTGGTCGCCAATGTATTATTGAAAGGCTCGAAAGGAGAGGGAGCTGGCTGGATGGTTATTGCCACAGGATGGGCTATGGCTGTAACTATTAGCATTTTTGTTTCGACAGCCTTTGGTAGTCCTGCTGCCCATTTGAATCCTGCCGTAACTGTAGCTATGGCTACCAAAACAGGCGATTGGGCAAATGCCCTTTATTTTATTGTTGCTCAAATTGCAGGAGCAATTCTTGGTGCAACATTGGTTTGGCTACATTATTTGCCACATTGGACACATACAGAAGACAAAGGGCTAAAATTAGCTTGTTTTTCGACAGCACCTGCTATCCGAAACCTCGTAGCAAACATTCTGAGCGAACTACTTGCTACAGTTCTATTTATCATTGCACTTGGGGCATTACCAAGTATACCCAACCAGCTAGGGCCGTATGCTGTGGGCTTATTGGTATGGGCCATAGGGTTGTCGCTTGGAGGTACAACGGGTTATGCTATTAACCCTGCCAGAGACTTAGGGCCTCGTATTGCACACGCTTTGTTGCCTATCGAAGGGAAAGGAACTTCCGACTGGGGATATGCTTGGGTTCCTGTGGTGGGGCCTGTGGTGGGGGCTATTATTGGCGGACTAATTATTGCCTATATATAAGTAGAATAGAGAGCAATTTGCTCTCTATTCTACTTTTGCTTTAATAAACTTTACGGTAGTTCTTCTATTTTTTTGATGTTCTAGCTCGGTACAACTTACGCCGTCGGCACATTCGTTTACCAAGGCTGTTTCGCCATATCCTTTTGCCAACATTCTATTTCTTTCAATTCCCTTGCTAGCAATATAATCTACAGCTGTTTGAGCTCGGCGAGTAGATAAGTTGAGGTTTACCTGAGCATCGCCTCGGCTATCGGTATGTGAGCCTATTTCGATAACCATCGTTGGGTTTTTCATTAAGGTAGCTGCTAATTTGTCTAACTCACGAGCAGCATCTTTTCTGATTTTGGCACTACCTTTGTCGTAATAGATATTATCCATAGTAATAACATCTCCTTCTTTAAACAAGCCTAAGTCTTGAGAAATTTCACTGTTTTTTCCTTTCTTGGCTACTTTGGTAATTTTGTTGACTTTCTTGCCGTATCCGTCTTTTGAAACCTCCAATGTATAGTCACATCCGTCTTCCATTTCAAAAGCATAGACCCCGTCGGCTCCTGTTACTACTTGCTGTGTGGTATTGTTACATTCATTTCTAAATGTTACCAAAACACCTTCTATCGGGATTTTCTCAATTTCGGTTTTTATAACCCCCTTCAATAGCGAGCTTTTATCGGATTTACCGACTGTTGGTATGCTAGGCTTAGTAGGGGTGATGGTATCTGCCTTGATAGGTTTTTCGGAAATAGGTTCGGTCATAACAAGTCGCATTAAAGGTATTTCTAGGCGAGAAGGAGCATTGTCGGCTTCGCCTTTACTTGAATACCCTAAATAGTTGGAGGTATAACCTTCTTTTTTGATACCAATAACATAGTCCAAATCTCGGCCAATACAAAACTTTACCGTTCCCAAATCATCAGATTGGTATTTTTCATTAGTTCCACCTTTAATTTCTAGTTCTATGTTGGCATTGGCAATAGCAGTTTTTGTTTCGCTGTCATAAACACTAACGGTCATCTCTCGGCAAGAGTACAACGATGTTTGTCGGCTAAAGCGATAAATATCATCATCCTCGCCGCGTCGTCTATCGCTGCTGAAATAGCCTGTTTTTCTTTCTGTATCGGTAATAATACCAAAATCATCGTTGACAGAATTGAATGGTTCGCCGATATTAAAAGGCTTTTTGGTGGCCAAACCATTTTGGGTTTCTACCCAAAAAATATCTAAGCCTCCTTGTCCTTTGAGGCCGTCGGATGAATAATACAGATTGCCACGATCATCAACAAAAGGGAATACTTCTGTTCCTTTTGTATTAATATCTTTGCCAAGGTTAACGGGGTTTCCCCATTTGCCATTATTGTATTCGACCACCCAGATGTCCATACCGCCAAATCCTCCTTTGCGGTCAGAGGCAAAGTATAAATATTTCCCATCTTTTGACCAAGCAGGGTGAGCTGTCGAAAAGTCGTCGCTATTGAATGGTAATTCTTGAGCTTCGCCCCAACCCCCATTTTCAAAATTAGCTATATAGAGTTTTAGCTTTGTTACGTTATCTTCACTTTTACCTTGTTCGCCGTCGTTATAATTGTTTCGGGTAAAGATAATTTTTGAAAAATCGCTACTAAAAGTAGCAGGCCCTTCATGAAATTTTGTATTGAGAGTTTTGCTAAAAACTTCGGATTCTGCAATTTTACCTTTGGGAGTTACAGTAACTGTTTCAGTAGAAGGAATATCGAAAAAATTCAATGTTTTTGAATCATTGGCTGTAAAACGGGTATAAAAGTCTTTTCCTAACCTTTTATCTCCAGTATTGGAGGTTGTTTTTGGGGTTTTCTTGACATCCAATTCGTCTTCTGAAATCCCCGATAACTGTGCCAAATCGCTGAGGTAGTATAAATCCAAATACCCTTTGTTGCCTGTAAGGCCACTACCTGAGCCTTTTCCAGAACAGAATACGAGGCCATTTTTATAATACATCGGGCTAAACTCTGGCTTGTTGGTATTAAAGCTAAGATATTCGACCAAGTATTTGGCATTGGTATTATACAAAGCACTAACATCGTTGGCTAGATTGGTGCGAGAACTTATGGTGCTTTCGCTAAGAGTAGAGCTGAGTGTATTGTACTTATCAAACCATTCTTGAGCCTCTTTGTATTTGTTATTATTGACCAATACTTGGGCAAAATAAAGATATGATTTGAGTTGGTCGCCCGATACCGATACAGGAATATCCAAAGCTTGCCGATACGTTGATTCGGCTTTGGGCATATTTTGCACCTGTTTATAACTATATGCTAGTTGTAATAATGTAGCAAATCGTTCGGAAGAAGAGAGTTGAGCAGAATCCTTTTGAAGAACTTGTTCAAATTTGGGTATGGCAGTAACAAAGCTCGATAGCTCAAAATGGCGGATAGCATCTTTGAGTAAGGAGTTGTTGGTCTGAGCTACTATTGGTACACATAAAATAGCGGTCAGAATGAATGTGATTCCAATTTTTTTTATCTTAGGCATTGTCTAAATTTCTTAAATTTGAAATTTTAGCCAGAAATCTTCATCAAATTGATGCTACTATTTTGTCAATTTTATGAGCTAACAACTAAATTCTCAGGTGAATTTAAAGCATAAATCATGCCAAGGGTTAATTGTATTTTTCTTATATGATTAAGGGAATCTCTGGTAGTTTCTATGACGAAAATATCATCTGAAATCATCCTTGTACTTTCCAAAATTGGTTTTTGTAAAAGAATATGGTTTTTATTAGGGTATTCTTTATTCATTACAAATATCAAACCAATTTATTGCTCTTAACTTTGTCATGAATACAAATATAAAATTTATGTTAAAAAGTTTTTATAATGAAACGCTTATTGAAGCAGGACTCGACGAAGCTGGGCGTGGATGTTTGGCTGGGCCTGTAGTGGCATCGGCAGTAATATTGCCAAAGTATTATACACACGAGCTTCTTAATGATTCTAAGCAATTGAGTAAAAAACAAAGAATTATTTTGCGAGAAGACATCAAAAAAGATGCCCTTGCTTGGGCTGTAGCCGAGGTGTCAAATTGGGAAATTGATGTTATTAATATACTGAAAGCCAGTATGAAAGCTATGCACTTGGCGGTAGATCAGCTCGCTATTCGCCCCGAACATTTGCTCATAGATGGCAATCGTTTTCCTAATTATCCGCTTATTCCTCATACTTGTATTGTCAAAGGCGATGCCAAGTTTTTGAATATTGCAGCTGCTTCTATTTTGGCTAAAACGCACCGCGACGACCTTATGGAGCAGTATGCCTTGGAATACCCTCAGTACGGTTGGGAACAAAATGCGGGGTATCCAACCCCAAAACACCGAAAAGCTATTCAAGAATTTGGTACAACGCCCTTGCACCGAATGAGTTTTAGAATGTAAATTGACAAAGTTTTGGCTTCAAGAAGGATTCAACAAGGGGTTTTCCCAAAGCCTTCTGAGCTTGTTAAACTCAACTGGATGTATTTCAAATCATTAAAAATATTATGGGAATAAGAGCCTTTTTGGCAAAGCCTTTCGCCGCATACGTGATAAACCAACGCAAAAAGTGGGAAACCAATGCCGTTGAAACACAACTCAATCTGATGAAATCTTTGGTTGAATCAGCTGCAAATACGCTTTTTGGTAAAGACCACCATTTTAGTAATATTACTGATTATGTGTCTTTTAAAAATGCCGTTCCTATTCGAGATTATGAAGGGCTAAAAAGCTATGTCGAGAAAGTTGTGGCTGGCGAGGAGGATATTTTGTGGAAAGGTAAGCCGCTGTATTTTGCCAAAACGTCGGGGACTACCTCGGGGGTTAAGTATATTCCTATTTCAAAAGAATCTATTGGGTATCATATCAATGGAGCTAGAGATGCTTTGTTGAGCTATGTGTATGAAACTGGAAATGCTGGTTTTTTGGACAAAAAGCTCATTTTCTTGTCGGGGTCGCCCGAAATGACACAAAAACACGGGATTCATATTGGTCGCCTTTCAGGA
The DNA here is from genome assembly GCF_000427405.1 of Flectobacillus major DSM 103. NCBI lineage: Bacteria > Pseudomonadati > Bacteroidota > Cytophagia > Cytophagales > Flectobacillaceae > Flectobacillus > Flectobacillus major. The sequence continues at coordinate 3,699,716 of NZ_KE386491.1, read as the reverse complement.
ATTGTCAATCATCACGTACCGGGTTATCTTAGAAGTAATCAATTGCCAAGTTATGAAACCAATTGTATGGACGATTGGGAAAGTAAACTCGATAAAATTATAGATGAAACTTTGCCCGAAAATATGTCCTTGATTTCGGGAATTCCACCTTGGGTACAAATGTATTTTGACCGAATTCAGGCTCGGACAGGTAAAAAAATCAAGGATGTTTTTCCCGACTTTTCGGTATTTGTTTATGGAGGTGTAAACTTTGAACCCTACAGGGCAAAACTTAGTGAATCTATTGGTAAAAAAATAGATTCTATCGAAACTTATCCTGCCTCTGAAGGATTCATTGCTTATCAGGATTCACAAAAAGCAGAAGGGTTGTTGTTGTTGCTCAACTCTGGTGTTTTTTATGAATTTATTCCTGCCGAAGACTATTTCAAACCTAATCCTCGTAGGTTGCACATCGGAGAGGTTGAGTTGGGCGTTAATTATGCTTTGGTGATGAATACCAATGCGGGGCTTTGGGGGTATTCAATTGGTGATACCGTAAAATTTGTGTCGCTAAATCCATTCAGAATAGTGGTGTCGGGTCGTATCAAACACTTTATTTCTGCATTTGGCGAGCATGTTATTGGCGAAGAAGTAGAAAAAGCCATGCAATATGCTATGCAGCAACATCCTGAAGTAGAGGTGGTTGAGTTTACAGTTGCACCACAAGTTACACCTGCCGAAGGTGGTTTACCTTATCATGAATGGCTTGTTGAATTTGCTAAAGAACCAAACAATATGCAAGCCTTTATTAGTGACTTAGACAAAAAACTAACTGAACTGAATGTCTATTATGATGATTTGATAACTGGTAATATCTTGCAGAAGCTCAAAATAAGGTCGCTTCCTCCCAATGCTTTTATTGACTATATGAAATCACAGGGTAAATTAGGGGGGCAAAACAAAGTACCTCGCTTGTCGAACGATAGAAATATTGCTGATGTAATTTAATAAGCAGTTTAAGCAATAATCAAAAAGGGTTACAATGAATCATCGATTGTAACCCTTTTTGATAAAAATGCTTTTGTGGTATTAGGGCGTACCTTTCTGAAAGGTAATTTCGGTAGCCATACCCATAGCACTAAATCTAATTCCCAACGACTCAGCGTCTGATTTCTTGGTTTTGTCTTCGCAGTGAACTCCTTTTTCAAGAAAATAAATATAATATTTCTGATTTCTATCGGCTAACTGCTGAATATCTGGCTTGCCCAAATAATCATCCATATCGTTGGCACTAACGCCTTTGAGTTCCTCTTTCAAGGCTTTGATTTGATCTTTCATGGCGGCTCTTTGTCCAGAGCAGCCACCTCTATCTTCACGCCATTTCTCCAAATCAATACCATCAAGTTTAGGTTGTTTGGTACAAGACGCTAGCCCTGTTAGGGCCATCAGTAACACAAGTAATTTCTTAATCATGGTTTTGTTATTATAATTTTGAAAGTCGCTCCCCTGCTTTTTCCAAGGTTTGGTCATCTTTGGCAAAACAAAATCTTAATATTTTAAAATCGTTTTTTTGATGATAAAAAACAGAAACAGGAATGCTCGCTACGCCAATTTCTTTGGTAAGTCTTTGAGCCAGTGCCAAATCATTTTCGTCGGTAATAGCACTGTAATTGACACATTGAAAGAAACTCCCCTGAGCTGGCGTAAATGAAAAACGAGCATTGCTAATACATGATATAAATTTATCTCGCTTTTGCTGATAAAACGCAGGAATCGATAAATAGTTATCAGGTTCTTTGAGGAAATCGGCCAAAGCGTATTGAATAGGAGTTACTGTTGAAAAAGTAAGCCACTGATGTACCTTTCTGAACTCTTCTGTTAGGGCCTTTGGGGCTAGGCAATAGCCTACTTTCCAGCCTGTTACATGAAAAGTTTTTCCGAATGAACCACAGACAAAAGTACGTTCTTGTAAAATAGTATTGCGAATTGGCGACCAATGTTCTTTTCCATCAAAAATGATATGTTCATAAACCTCGTCGCTGATGATGAAAATATTGGTGTCTTTTACGATCTCGGCCAGTGCCGTTAAATCTTGTTGTTTCAAAACCGTTCCCGTTGGATTATGCGGTGTATTAAGCATAATCAATTTAGTTTTTTCGGTAACTTTTGATTTTACTATCTGCCAATCTATCTGATAATTATTTTCGGGAACAAGTGTTACATACACAGGCACACCGCCATTAAGGCGTATGGCAGGTTCGTAGGAATCGTAATTAGGCTCAAGCAAAATCACTTCGTCGCCTTGATGAACGATTGCTGTAATGGCAGCATAAAGGGCTTCGGTAGCACCCGATACAACTGTTATTTCGCTATCTGGATGGTAGTTGACTCCATAAATATCGGCTGTTTTTTGAGCAATAATTTCTCGGAGAGCCTGTACGCCCGACAGCGGAGCATACTGATTCATTCCTTTTTGGAGATAGTACGACACTAGCTCGATTAGCTTAGGAGAACCATCGAAATTAGGAAATCCTTGTGATAGGTTTAATGCTCCGTGGTCGGCAGCTAACTTCGACATAACCGTAAAAATGGTTGTGCCAATATGGGGTTGTTTAGATTCTATGTGCATTGAAATGATGACGCAAAAATATTGTTGCAAAATACACAAGGAGAGTCAACAATCCCATTGTTTTACTTAAATATCCAAAAACCATTCTAAATGTCCTGATTCGATGATTCCTTGTACGGCCAAATTTTCATCGAAAATAACCATATTAGCCAAATAGCCATCTTCTAGCTTACCCGTTAGATGATTGATATTGAGTACTTCGGCAGGGTAGGTTGAGGCCATACGTAGCGATTCCTCTAACGAAATACCCACTTTCAAATAACAGTTTTTTACTCCTTGAATCATCGTAAGTGCCGAACCCGACAGCGTACCGTTGAGGTCGGTGTAGCGGTCGCCAGCATGGACAAACTTATAGTCGCCCGATGTATCTTCTGTAACAGCATCGGTTATCATGAATAGGCGTTTGCCCATGATTTTTTTAGAAATACGAACCGAAGCATAATCAACATGCACCCCATCGGGAATAATACTAGCCCATACATCCGAATCGTAAGTTGCCCCTAAAAGCCCTGGTTCACGACTCTGTAATTGTGACATGGCATTGAATAAATGCGTAACTCGTTTGACACCTTTGCCAAAGGCTTGTGTAGCTTGCTGATAAGTAGCCGAGCTATGGCCTGCCGATAAAATGATATGGCTTTTTAAAAGGAGGTCTAATTGCTCTTCTGTAAACTCTTCAGGAGCAATCGTCATATAAGTAGGTAAGCCTTTACAAGCCTGAATAATCGTTTTTAATTCGTCGATACTAGGTTTTCTAATAAATTCGGCCACATGAGCCCCTTTTTTGGGGAAACTAAAAAAAGGCCCCTCAATGTGTAAGCCTACCAACCCTTTGCCACCCCGATCCAAATATTGCTTTGAAATATCAATAGCTTCAAGGATTTTTTCGAGTGGTGTTGACGATAGTGTTATTTGGAAATGTGTAGTACCCCCTCGGCGAATCTCTTGATATGTGTTTTCGATAGTTTCGGGTGTGGTATGCGAGTTGAAAAGGCTGCCACCACCACCATAAATTTGAATATCAATAAAGGAAGGTGCTATACTTAACCCTTTTAGGTCTACGGTATTGATATGTTCTGGAACTTCGTGGCTAGGAATAATAGTTGCAATCTGGTCTCCATTAATAACAATAGAATGATTGGTCAATACTTTTTCAGAAGTAAAGATTTGACAATTTTTTAGTGCGTACATAGCAAAATAGATTTTTGAAGCATGAAACAAACTCAAAGAGAAAATTGTATTTCTCGGTATGAAATGATTCTAGCAAGAAAAGCATAAAATAAGGACTAAAACAGTAATTTGTTATACATGATTATTCTGTTGTTTCTACATCAACGACAATTTTCCAAATATCTTTGGCTTCTTGTTGCCAGATTCTCAAATAGCTACCTACTACTACTTTGCCAGCTTTGTTTTTTCCTGAGATTGTACCGTAAATACAGGCCATGTCACCAGCATTAGATACAAGTGTTTTGAGACCCGTATAAATAAGGTTTTTGTCAAAATTCTTTTGTAAAAAAGTATTACTTAACGTTTTGCCTATGAGGGGCTGGGTATTATTTCTAAAAATAATAACTTTTTCCGACAAATGAGGCTCGAAAGGATTAAGAGCTGTTTTGGTATTTTTCCAATAAAAATGGTCTTTCATAAAGGCAAAACGCTCGGTTTGGGTTGTTAGGTTTTTAATATCAAGAGGCTTAAAGGTCGAATACCGTTCTTCCAACTTATCGGAAGGTTTGCTGGGGTACACTACCCCAATATCGGCCAATACCCTCCAGTCGCCTGTAGGTTGTTTTTTCCAGAGCGAAATAAAACTGCCACTAGCACTAGCCTGAGTAGCTTCCTTGGAAGGGTAAGCCTGCCAATTACCGATCGAATAGCCCATATCTGCCGAAATGGCCATTCCTGCCCAATTAGGTTGCCATTTTAATACACCTTTATAGTCAATGGATTTCCATTTGGAAAGGCCATTGATAGGCATGCCTTTCTCAAATACAACCGCTTCGGGGGCGAGGAAAGTTAAAAATGCCGTTTGCGTATTTTTATCAATAGACGTTTGTGCAAATGCTTTTTCGGCTAAAATCATACCTTTTAAAGCCTCTTTTTGCTGAGGTTCTTGAAAAGTAAGCGAGCAAAGTGCTAGAATGGTGAAATTGCTTTTTTTCATTAGGAATATAGCTTGATAAAATACGATACGCTTTTTCCAAGCCAATTGAGGGTTATTATTGTTTTAACCAGTCGGGGTGTTGCTTATGAAAAATAGTAGCGTCTTGATAGATTTTGGCTACTTCCAATAGCTTCCCTTCTCCAAATAGCTTACCCATAAAAGTAATACTTGTTGGACGACCTTCGGCTCGGAACCCATTGGGTAATACTACACAAGGATGTCCTGTCAAGTTGGTCAATGTTAAGTTGCTGCCACCAAAGGCTGGAGCTAAATAAACGTCGATGCCTTTGAGTTTATTCTCCATTTCTTGAATTAAGCGTGTTCTGAGCCTATTGGCTTGTAAATATTCTACGGCAGGAATAAACCTTGATGCCCTAAAAGAGTTAGGCCAAGCGTTCTTGATTTGACGTACCATAAGGTCGTCTTTGCCCGAAAGCGTAAGCTCGTCAAAAGCGGCGGCGGCTTCGGCATTCAGGATAATGGTCATATCGCTAACAGGATATTTGGGTAATTTTAGCGGAATAAGAGTTGCCCCTAATTTGCGTAAAGTTAGCAGTGTTAGCGAATCTTGTGCTTTGGTAGGATAATTTCGCTCAAAATCTTGTTTTAGGTAAGCAATTTTCAAGCCTTTGAGGCTTTTGCGATTGGCATCAAAACTAAACGGAGCATCAATAATACTTAAATCCTTTCCGTCTGTTCCTTTGATGGTATTAAAAACAATGGCACAGTCTTCGACTGTTCGGCAAATTGGCCCAAGTTTATCCATCGACCAGCTCAAGGCCATTGCTCCTGTACGAGGCACACGCCCAAAGGTTGGACGAAGGCCTGTAGTTCCGCATTCAGAAGATGGCGAGACAATCGACCCAAGTGTTTCGGAGCCTATGGCAAAGGGTAATAAACCCGCCGCCACAGATGATGCCGAACCAGCCGATGAGCCAGATGAACCTCGTTTCAAATTCCAGGGATTTTTGGTTGTACCGCCAAACCAAACGTCGCCCCAGGCCAGTTCTCCTAAGGTAAGTTTTGCACATAGTACTGCTCCTGCCTGTTCGAGCCTAGTAATTACAGTAGCGTCATAATCGAGTACTTGGTTTTGGTAAGGTACAGAGCCCCATGTAGTTTTATAACCTTTTTTAGCTAATAAATCTTTTGCTCCGTACGGAATACCGTGTAACAAACCTTTATAAATACCCTTAGCCATTTCTTGGTCGGCTTTTTGGGCTTGTTGTAGTGCTAGGTCTTCGGTAATAGTAATTACACAGGCTAATTGAGTATTATATTTTTTGAGACGTTCTATAAAAAACTTCGTAAGTTCTACCGAAGTGATTTGTTTGGTTTTGATAAGTTCTGCCAGTTCACGAACACTCATAAAAGCCAAATCAGCTTTATTTTTGGGAAGTGTTATCAGAACTTTAGAGGCTGCAAACCGAGATATTTCTTTTGAAAAAGAAAAGCCAATAGGCAATGGATTAAAAAATAAAGCAGGAGCAACATCATTGTCGAGCTTTATTTTGCGTATTTCTTGAAAGCCTTGTCGATTATCGGTTAGGTCGTTGAGCATAGAATCGGCTTCGGCTTGAGAGAAATCGAGACCAATCAATTGTTCAGCATTTTTAATGATAGCCACAGAAAGGGGAGGGTTCTCTAGTATTTTGGTTATAAAACCACCTAGTAACATACTCCCTAAACACATCAACGGTAAAACGTAACGCTTTTTCATAAGACTTCTGGTAGGATGATACATAAAGATAGATTGTCTTAAATTTATAAGAAAAGGTATCTATTAGTGGTAGAATAGCTCGTTTTTAGCTAAACAACATATTCATGGCTATTAAAAACAAAATAAATAACACACATTTTTATAAAATTACACATTGTACGATTTCATTGTTGCTTATCTTTGAAAAAGAATTTAAACCATAGCACCACTTGTTGCTATTTGTCAAACAAAAAAACTAAAATTATGAACGACATTCTTGTTAGTGTACACTCATACCTTCGTTGGTTAGTATTATTATTGGGCGTTGTTGCTTTGGTTAAAGCCGCTATTGGTATTTCTTCTAAAGCTGCTTTTACGGAAGGCGACCGTAAATTGGGCTTATTTTTTATGATTTCTTGCCATACACAATTACTAATCGGCTTGGTTTTGTATTTTGTGACTAGCCCATTTGGTGTGCAAGCATTTTCATTAGGAATGAAAGAAGTAATGGGAAATCCTGTTTATCGCAAGATTGCCGTAGAACACGTAGTAATAATGCTTATTGCTTTGGTATTAATTACTATTGGACATTCTAAAAATAAGAGAGAAATCGTAGATGCTAAAAGACATAAAAATGCACTTGTTTTCTTTGGAATCGGATTAGTGCTAATTTTGGCAGGTATTCCTTGGGAAAGATTAGCTCAATAAATACCCCAAATCGTAAAGAATTGACCTATCGAAATCTATCGGTAGGTCTTTTTTTTATTGCCATTTGCTAATTTATCTTAAAAGGCTTCAGGAAAAATTTGATTTATGCGTAGTTTTTGCTTTTTTTATTAAAAAAAATATTTATAAAGTTATATTTTAACAAATATTAGGATTTGATACTATTTTTTGGACTATCACCATTCAACCATTTTATATAAAACTGATTAACTTTGTGAAGATATGAATAAGTGCATTTTTTTAGATAGAGACGGTGTGTTAAATGTAGATAGGGTTGACTATGTCTATCGCATCGAAGATTTGATTATTCCTGAGGGAACAATTGAAGCCTTACAAAGAATGAAAGCCGCAGGATACCTTTTGATTGTTATTACTAATCAGTCGGGTATTGCCAAAGGAATATATACGCGTGAAGACGTGCTGAATTGTCACAATTATTTTCAAGAACAATGTGGTAATTTGTTAGACGATATTTACTTTTGCCCTCATCACGAAAACTTTAATTCGGCATCGTTGACTCGCAAGCCTGGCTCGCTGATGATTGAAAAAGCTATGGCCAAATATAAAATAGACCCTAATCAGTCATGGATGATTGGTGATGCTCATCGAGACATTAAAGCTGGACAAAGGGTAGGCGTAAAAACTATTCATATTACCGAAAAACCTGAAGAGTCTTTTTCTGAAATAACAACGGGTTCTTTGTTAGGTGCAAGCGAAGTGATTGTTCCTGTATGATAAATGAATAGCAAGTTTGCAAAATATCATCAGGCTATAGGCCTGAGTGATATGGGGTATACTTTATATTTGATACGGTGTGACATTTACACCCTTTAGCTTTTACGATTATGTTCAAGTATATCACCAAAGGTTAGGAATGGATGGAGAGAGGGATATTCTAAAACAAGAGGCTATACAAACTTAAAACTCCACAAGTGTATAATACACTCGTGGAGTTTTTTTTAGCAATTATTTGCGTTTTCTATCTTTGTTATTCGAGCGTTTTTTATCTTTTTCACCCGATGGTCTTCTGCTGCCTTTGGCTTCACCCTTCGACCTATGTCGAGAAGAGTTTCTATCAAAAGCTTTTTTACGGCCACGTTCTTCGGTCATACCTACCAATTCTAGATCCATACTTCGGCGAGCCAAGTTGCATTCTTTGACACGCACTTGAACGGCATCGCCAAAAGTAAATACTTTGCCATTGCGTTGGCCAACGATTCGGAAGTTTTCTCGGTCAAAGTCGTAGAAATCGTCGGTTAGGTCAACCATTCTAACGAGTCCTTCAGAAGCTGTTTCGGTTATTTCGACAAACAAACCAAATTCGGTTACACCCGAAATAATACCATCCCATACTTTTTTCTCTTCCATCAAGCTCATATATTCTACTTGCTTGTACTTGATAGAAGCACGTTCGGCCTCGCTAGCAAGTTTTTCCATTTCAGAGCTGTGTTTACAACGTGCCTCCCAAGGGGCTCTTTCTAGGGGTTCGCCACCATCCAAATAGTGTTGAAGCATTCTATGAGCCATCATATCGGGGTATCGGCGTATTGGCGAGGTAAAGTGCGAATAAAATGGGAATGCCAAGCCAAAGTGTCCGATTGGGTCGGTACTATATTTAGCTTTCGACATAGTACGAACAGCCAAGCTTTCCAAGATATTTTGTTCGGGTTTTCCTTCTACACCAGCCATCAATTGATTAAAAGAGCCACTGATTTTGGTTACGTCGGTATCTACGGTATAACCAAATTTTTTGGCAAAGGTAGAAAACGAACGTAGCTTTTCGGGGTCTGGTGCTTCGTGAACACGATACACCATGGTATTTTTAGGCTCTGATTTACGTAATTTATAAACATATTCGGCCACACGCTTATTGGCCAATAGCATAAACTCTTCAATTAGCTTGTGAGCATCCTTTCTCACTTTTTGGTAAATACCCAAAGGCTTACCATTTTCATCTAGTTGGAATTTTACCTCAACTGTTTCAAAATTTACAGCTCCATTGGCAAAGCGTTCATCTCTAAGAATATGAGCTAAATTATTCAAAATCGTAAGCTCGCTTTGATATGGGGCTAAAAAGACAGTATTTTCAGAGGTCTCTTCTTTTTTCTTACGGCCACGTTTTGGTTTTTCAGCAACAACTTCTTCTGTGGTATTTTCAACAGAGGGCTGTTCTACAGGTTTGGATAGGTCAAGAACCTCCTGAGCTTCTTCGTACGAGAACCTTTTGTCGGAGTGAATGATAGTTCTACCAAACCACTCTTTTTTGATTTTTCCTTCTGGGCTTATTTCAAAAATCGCCGAAAATGTTAGTTTATCTTCGTTAGGCCGTAAGGAACACAAGCCATTCGATAGCTTTTCGGGAAGCATAGGCACTACTCGGTCGACTAAATATACCGATGTGGCACGTTTAAGAGCTTCTTGTTCAAGTAGTGAGTCTGTTTTTACGTAGTGAGTTACGTCGGCAATGTGTACACCGATTTCGTAGTTACCATTTTCTAAGCTTTCAAAGCTGAGGGCATCATCAAAATCTTTGGCATCGATAGGGTCGATAGTGAAGGTCGTAACCTTCCGCATGTCTCTTCTTTTGGCAATTTCGGCATTGGGAATACGTTCAGAAATACCATCGGCTTCAGCATTGATTACCTCAGGAAAATGATATGGCAAGCCAAATTCTGCTAAAATAGCGTGCATTTCGGTATTGTTCTCACCAGCTTTGCCGAGTACCTCTTTAATGATACCTTCCATTTTGCGTTCGCCAGTAGCCCATTTAGTGATTTTTACAATCACTTTATCGCCTTGAAATACATCTTTGATGTATTCGCGAGGAATAAAAATGTCTTGGTATATGCGTTTGGAGTCGGGGGTTACAAAGGCATAGTTAGGCAATATTTCTATAGTACCTACTAATTCTTCTCTACCACGCTGAATAATCTCTACAACCTCACCTTCGGCACGATCCGAGTCTTTTTTGCGGCCTGCGGCCACCAACACCTTTACAATGTCGCCATCTACAGCTCCATTGAGGTCTTTTACGGCAATCCAAACATCGTCTTTGCGTCCTTCTACTACTACAAAGGCAAAGCGAGCATTTACATGGTCTACTTTTCCTGTAACAAACTCGGTAACATGGTCAATAGTATAACTGCCGTCTTTTTGACGGATAAGTTTTTTTGCTTTGGTCAAATCTTCAATAAGCGTCGAGAATAGTTCTTTTGTACTGCGGTCTCTTATGGCGAAAGCTTTATGTACTTGGTTGAGCGACCAACTACGGTCGTCATTTAATTCGAAAAATGCTAAAATTTCAGCTTTAACTCCTTCACGAAATTTTTGTTCTTTGCTCTGCTTGGGTTTAGTCATTGATGTGTAAATACCTTTTTACTAGCATGTAAAAAGATGTTTTGTTAAAAATATATGTGTCTATAATCGCATTCAGGGGATTTGTGGGTTTATTTTACCTCTTTATTATTTACTACAAATCTTATTCCTTACTGCTATTGTAAGCTATGAAATGCTAAAAACTTTCACGGAAGTTATTAGTTCAGATAGGCCGATTATCTTGATAACAATAATTCATGGTGTAAAATTCCTTATTTTTCATGAGGAATTTATTGATTTACAATTATTTATCTAAATTTCTTTAGAAAATACCTAGTTTAGGTTGTTATAGGAAGTTGATGAATGGCTTGTAAAAAACTCCACTCAGCTTATCTAATAGGTCAAACTGAGTGGAATTATAATGTTAAAAATAAGCAAATGTATTAATTGAATATCTATAACTTCGAGAAAAATAGCGAAATAACTTCATAAATACTACAATTGAGGCTTGGGTATTGTGGTTTTATTTTGAAAGTTCAGTAGCTCGTTTTTGAGCCGCAAAAATACCATCTTTTAAGTTTTGAGCTAAAAGACCTTCCTCAAATTTCTTCAAAGCGGCTTCGGTAGTACCACCTTTCGAGGCTACAGCTTTGATCAATTCGTCGAGGCTTTTTTCGGCATTATTGATTAAATGAAATGAACCTAACATAGTTTGTTTTACCAAAAGAGCTGCCATAGAATCTTCAAAGCCCATTTCTTTTCCTGCTTCTATCATCGCTTTTACTAGGTAGAAAAAATAAGCAGGGCCACTACCACTCAATGCCGTTACGGCATCCAAAAGTGATTCATCTTCTAGGAAAACTGCTCTACCTGTCGAGTTAATAAGGTTTTCAACCTTTTTTAATTGGCTTAGGGTAATATCGCCTGCTGCCGAAAAGGCGGTCATTCCCATACCTAGTAGGGCTGGTGTGTTGGGCATAGCACGTACTACCAAACGGTGATTGAGCGACTCCTGAATCTTTTCGATAGAAATCCCCGCCATAATACTCAAAACAACCTGTTTTGGCTGTATTACGGCCTTGAGTTCTTCTTGGAGCGAGGCAAAATCCTGAGGCTTTACTGATAAAATCACTAAATCGTAATCCCCAATTTTAGGTGAAATTGTATCAACTACTACGCCTGCTTTTTCTTGTTGAAGGGCTTCTGCTCTTGCTGCGTTTTTTTCAATCAGAAATAAATCTTCTTTTTTTACTAAGTCATATTGAATAAACGACTTAGCAAAAGCCATTCCCATATTTCCAGCACCGACAATTGCAACTTTCATTTTTTAATTAGTTTTTTGGTCAAAATTGATTACCCAACAAAATTACAATAAAAAACCTGACAGTATTAGAAAATATTGTCAGGTTGGGTTTCTACCAAAAAGAAAAGGTATTATGCTAAAAATCAAAGATTAGTCTTTGAAAATTTCTTCAAGTTTTTTCTCTAAATCAGCCGAGCTACCTACATATTTGGCAATAATTTTGCCTTCTTTGTCGAGCAAAAACTGGGCAGGAACGGCCTGTACACCATAGGCAACGGCTGCAATCGAATTCCAGAATTGGAGGTCTGATACTTGATTCCAAACCAAACCATCTTTTTCGATGGCACGTACCCACGCATTTTTTTCTTGGTCGAGGCTCACACCTAATATATCAAATCCTTTTGCTTTAAAGCGGTTGTAAATCCTAACAATATTGGGGTTTTCACGGCGACAAGGGCCACACCAGCTTGCCCAGAAGTCGATAAGAACATATTTACCTCTTAGCGACGATAACGTTACGAGGCTATCTTGAGGGTTTTTTAAGGCTATCTCGGGGGCTTCCGAACCGATGTCGATACCCTTCATGCGTTTTACTTGTTCCAAAAACGACTTAATATGTGGGTTGGGCGAGTTGGGCTTCTCTTTTTTGAAACGTTCTGCAACCGACACAATCAAATCCATATCAGATTCAGGGTTTAGGAAATTACCTGTTGTCCAAAGTGCTACCAAATCTGTACCCATTTCAGGAATCAAAGCTTTAATTTTTGTGATAGTGATATCTTGTGCTGTCTGAAATTCTGCTTGAATTTTTTTTAGCGTAGCTTCGTCTTTCTTGGCTGTAGCAGTGGCTACTTGCTTATTCCAGTTGTCAACCTTGGCTTGTAAATCTTGGTTGATTTTGATGATTTGGTTGAAATACTGGATGTTTTTTGAGGTGCTATTGATTTGAAACTTACCACGTTGCTGTGGAGTATCCATACCGTCGGCAAGGATATCTACTTTTTCGCCACCTTCCAAGATTAACAGCAATTTCTGGCTCAGTTCGAGGTTAAAGAAATTGACCAAGTAATACCCTCCACCTTCTGGAATAGGCGTGTTGAATTTGAAGTTTTTGTTGGCATCTACAGTAGACGAATCGATATTGATAGCTGTACCTCGGCCATTGATAGACTGAAGATACACTTTTTTGTCGGGAGCTACATTTTGAACTTTGCCTGTTATTTCGACCTTTTTTAGGGGTGTTTGAGCTATGGTATTGATGCCCAACAAAAGGCAAGCTGTACCTAAAAAGATGTTTTTCATGCGACGAAATGTGGTTAAATAAAAAAGGCATCTATTAAACAATTCAAAATAAAAATGATGTATTGCCTAATGGATGCCTCTTGATATGGGATTGAATATATTAGATCGAATCAAGTGTTTTTTGTAAAAGACTGGTAGTTACTTTTGGGTCGGCCGAGCCTTTCGACTTTTTCATGATGTCGCCCATAAACATTCCTAGTAAGCCTTTTTTACCATTTTTGTATTCTTTTACTTTTGCTGGGTTTGCTGCCAAAACCTCATCAATTAACGACTGAAGTGTATCGGTATTGCTTTGTTGAATCAAATTCTTCGATTCAGCAATTTGTAGAGGTGTTTTTTGGGTATCGGTAAGCATTTCAGGAAAAATCTGTTGGGCTGCCGTAGAGGTACTTACTTTGCCTTCATCGATAATTGTGATTAACTGAGCCAGTTTTTCGGGACTAATGCTAAACTCGGCTATGCTTAGATTATGGTCGTTTAAGTACGACTTTACTGTACCCATAATCCAGTTAGAGATAGCTTTATAATTTTTTGAAAAACTACATGTACTTTCAAAATATTCGGCAATATCACGGCTGTCGGTAAGTACCCCTGCATCGTAGTCGGGTAAGCCGTACTGTTTGGTAAACTTCTCGAAAAGCTCCCAAGGCAGTGCAGGCATCTGATTTTTGACCGATGTTAGTAGTTCTTCTGAAATAACCAAAGGCACTAAGTCGGGTTCAGGAAAATAGCGGTAGTCGTTCATTGACTCTTTTTCACGCATACCCGATGTACGGCCAGTAGCAGGGTCAAAATTGCGGGTTTCCTGAATGATTTTTTCACCAGCTTCAACCGCTTCAATTTGGCGACCTACCTCATAATCAATAGCTTTTTGGATAAAACGAATAGAGTTCATATTTTTAATCTCTACTTTTGTACCAAACACTTTGCTACCTACAGGCATTACCGAAATATTTACGTCGCAACGCAACGAACCTTCTTCCATGTTGCCATCACAGATGTTCAAATAGCGTACCAATTTTCGTACTTCGGTCATAAACTGTGCAGCTTCCTCCGACGATTTAATTTCGGGTTCGGTTACCATCTCAACCAACGGAGTACCAGCACGGTTATAGTCAATCAAGCTGTCAGACGAATTATCGGTATGCAATGATTTTCCTGCGTCCTCTTCAAGGTGAATATGATGAAAGCGCACCACTTTTTCGCCAGTAGAAAGTTTTACCTTTAACCCCCCACCGATACAAATAGGCGTTTTGTCTTGGGTAATTTGATAGCCTTTTGGGAGGTCGGGGTAAAAATAGTTTTTTCTATCAAAATATTGATATTCTGAGATTCTAGAACCAACAGCCAATCCCATTTTGATAGCATATTCTACGGCTTTCTTGTTGAGTTTGGGCAGGGTGCCTGGATGCCCCAGTGTAATTGGGGAAATATGGGTATTTGGAGCAGCTCCAAAAGAGGCTGAATCTGCTGCAAAAATTTTGCTCTCTGTTTGTAGCTGAGCATGTACTTCTAAGCCAATAACGACTTCGTATTTGTCTCTAATTTCTTGATTCACAGAATAAAAGTTTCAGTTTGTAGGATTCATGGTAATGTTAAAATAATAACAAGCCAAGAGCCTCGTTGCATATTGAAGCACAAAGATAGTAAAAAGCTTGTGATGGAATGGGTTCATTGAGCTAAGTGATTGTAAATTTGATGGTTTTCAAAAAAAAATTAAATAAATTCCAACCTAATCTATGGCCAAGTGGTCTTTAGTATAAAGGAGTAGTATAAAAATCCCCCCAATGGGATTTTAGTACGAAAACTTGTATAATTGAAAATCCATAAGCCCTTTAAAAATACTTCATAGACATTGGAAATTGAGAAAGACCTCATAAACGCTTGTTTACAAAATGACCGAGTTGCCCAACGAAAGCTTTATCAGGCTTATGCGGGGCGTATGTTGGTGATTTGTACTCGCTATGCCCAAAGCAAGGCTGAGGCTGAAGATATTTTACAAGATGCCTTTATCAAGATATTCCAAAATTTAGGAAGTTTTAGAGGAGAAAGTACTATTGGAGCATGGATAAAACGAATTGTAGTAAATACGGCTATTAAACATATTCGTTCGCAGCAACACTGGCAAGATGTTTCGGATGTGTCCGAATACGAAAATCAATTTACCGATGGCCTCACCAGTATAGAGGGGATACAATTTCAAGAACTGATTGCTATGATTCAAAAATTACCTAAAGGATGCCAAACGGTTTTTAACTTATATGCTATCGAAGGCTTTCAGCATCACGAAATTGCTGAAATGTTGGGTATTTCGGAGGGTACTTCTAAATCACAATATTCAAGAGCTAAACAATTGCTGCAAACGCAATTGTCTTTAGATAAAATTCAAAGATGATTGATCGCTATTGTATCAGTACTCAGTAGCATAGCATGGATTATATGAAGAAAAATTTACAGACAAAGTCATTATAATGAGCAAATTATCAAATAACTCTTTCGAGGACCAATGGCGTGAAGCCTTCGATGATGCCTCTCTGATTCCTTCCGAATCAGTCTGGGAGAGGATTGAATCGAGCTTAGACGCACCAACAAGTCCATCTGCCGAGCCTTCTACTGGCGGAGGAATTGCGATGAATGGCACAATGCTCTATTCTATCGTTGCGATTGTTGGGCTTGGTTTGCTTGGTTTATGGTTTTGGAAAAATAGCCTTACTAATGACCCCCAAGTAACACCTTTGCCAAGTAGCCCTATTATTGAGCAAGCTTTGCCTCTGGCAAGTGAACCTATAATACCACCAACAGAAGTAGTAAAGGAAGAACAGTATGTTGTACCAAAGCACGAGCCTAAAGTAGAAGAAAATACCATACAGCCACTAGCCCCAGTCGAGGAGGTTGTTGTTGAAAAAAATGTGGTAGATTCATTAAATATACTAACGCCGATGAACCCCAATTACATTCCGATTCAAACCCGTACTACGGTATTACATTATACCGATGTGCCTTCAACCAATACACCTTATTTTGAGGAAAAACCTATGATAAAGCCTAAACCTCAAAAGAAAAATATCCTTAAAAATGTTAGGATTTCGGTAGGTGGCGGGGTTTATCAGCCGTAAGCTTGGTTTTATATAAGTAGCGGCTCTAAGAAGGTAATATTGCTATGATTTGTATTTAATATAACAAACACTATTATGAAAAAGATATTATTGGTATTGTGTATATGGGGGGTACTTTGGCAATGTACAACCTCTAACTCATCAGAAAACATTACGCCACTGACTAGTATAGATGTTACAAAAAATGCCCCTGACAATTACATCGTTTTTGGTAGAGTGGGCGTAGGATGGGGCTGCCGTACACCCGTACTATATATGTTGGCTAATAATAAGTTGTATGCCGATAGTAGCGGTAGTTATTGCCAACAACATGAAAAATACCAGTTTAAGGGCTATCTGTTGCCCGATGCAGAAGCTACAAAAGCAGCCAAAATCATTAGTCAGATAAATACCGTCATTGCCAAAGAACAAAATGATGGTAATAGTATACAAACGGTAGGCTGCCCTGGTTGTACCGATGGCGGAATGCTATTGGTACAAGTAAAAGAGAAGAATAAAGCACTCAAAAACTGGCGTTTAGATGATATGATAAGCCAGTATAGCTCTATTTTAATGGATATTGAGAAGAATCTAAAATTCAAGTAAAATATAAAACCCTATGAAAAAGCTTATTATTCTAACCTTTGCCAACTTATTTTTATGGGCCTGTTCAAAAGATTCGGGTGTATCGAATGAACTTTCGGGAGAAACAGCCGATAACCAAAAACTAGAACAATTAGGCGTTGATGTTCAGGATTTTGCCAAAAATAAGGCTTGTTCTGGCGATGATTGTCGTGTAATACCTATGGGGGCTAAAGCTTGTGGTGGTCCTACACAGTATTTAGTATACTCGGTGTCGAAGGTAGATGAAAAACTACTGGTAGCCAAAGTACAAGCCTATACCGATTTTCAAAAAGAATTAAATAAGAAGTACAATAGAATGTCTGATTGTATGATACTGTCGCCTCCTGTTGTGAATTGTGTGAACGGATTGTGTACTGCTCAATAAAACTGTCCATTAAAAACACATTATAGTCATGGTAAAAACAATAAGTAAGGTATTGTTGCTAACAATACTGAGTGGATTTCTGTTGGCCTGTAAGGACAAGTGTGTACAAACAAGTACCTATATGAGTGTACAGTCTACCCAGATTGACATCGCTAATATTCGTAATTCTATCAAATCGGCAACTGCTCGTGACCTCGAAAAACCTGGTAAAATTTATATCAAAGGGAATTTTTTGTTTATTAATGAATTAAAAAAAGGTATTCATATTATTGATAATACCAATGCTAAAGCTCCCTTGAATATAGCCTTTATCGAGATCCTAGGAAATGTAGATATAGCTGTACAAGACAATATTCTGTATGCCGACAGCTATACCGATATGGTAGCCATAGATATTAACGACCCTCGCAATATCAAAGAGCTCGGTCGTGTATCAGATGTCTTCAAGTCTGGGACAATCGATGGCATAACATGGTATTATAATGTAGACTTGAAAAAAATCGTAGATGGAGAATGGAAAAAAACTACTGTTTCCCAAGAAATCTCTTGTGATTTACAACCTATTTATTACCCTTATTGGTCTTATTATCCTTATGCCCTAGATAAATCGTTTTCGACAAGCTTTACTCAGAATGGTTCTTCCGTAACTGGAAAAGGTGGGTCGATGGCTCGTTTTACCATCAGTAATAATTTATTATATGCTGTGTCGAGCGAAGATATGAAACTCTTTGGGCTCAAAAACCCTGCTCAACCTACTATGGAAACTACCGTAAAACTAGGTTTTGGCATAGAAACAATTTTTCCATATAAAGACAACCTGTTTATAGGTACAACTACTGGACTACAAATTTGGAGTAATAAAGACCCCTATAACCCCAAGTTTCTGTCTCGCCTCGAACACGCCAGAGCCTGCGACCCCGTCGTAGTACAAAACGATATGGCTTATGTAACTTTACGTTCGGTAAATGTTTTCGGTGCATGTGGGCCAGCTATCAACAATCAGTTGGATGTAATAGATGTAACAGTACCCACATCGCCTGTATTGAAGAAAACCTTTGCTATGGAAAACCCCTATGGATTGGGTATAGATAACGCAAGCTTATTTATTTGTGAAGGAAATAAGGGCTTGAAATCGTTTGATGCTAGTAATCCTCTCGATATTAAACTCCAACAACATTTCAAGGATATTAATGCTTTTGACGTAATTCCGCTCAATAATATCCTTATGGTTATTGGCAAAGAAGGATTGTACCAATATGATTATACCGACAAAACAAATTTAAAGTTACTAAGTGTTATAAAAGTTAAATCTGCTCAATAAACCTAGCTATACAGATGGAAAATTTCTTCAAAAAAGTATTCTTTTTTTGCTGTATAGGCTCATATATGGCTATTGGTCAGCAAAAAGACCCCAAAGCTGGCAGAGAATTCTTGAAGCATCACTTTGTGAATTATACCGAGGTCGGGGCGTTGTTTGGCAAGGCATATAATATCTCTAATTCTTATATGTACAGTTATCCTGTAAAGGCTAGCACCAATTTTACTATGCAAACCTTTAACGGTATAGAAATATACAAAAATTGGGCTATTGGGGCTACAGTGGGGGTAGATTGGTATAGTGCTTATCAAATATTACCTGTGTCGTTGGGTATTCGCAAGCCTATTGGTAATAATCCACTGTCAAAATCCATTCAACCGTTTTTGGGTATCGATGCTGGCTATGGATTGACTTGGCTCAGCGACGAACTCCCCAATCAAACTATCGATGGAGGTGTCAATCTTAATCCACAAATAGGATTATTGATTCCAACAGGAGGAAATGCCAAGTTTACCCTGAGTGTTGGATACAAGCATAACCGTGTAAAAAGTTTTCAAAACCAAGGTACGGAAGAGTTTCCTTCTATTATGGAAAATGATATGAAATTCAATAGAATGGTTGTGCGGTTAGGTATTACATTTAAGTAACTAAATAGACGTATTATGAAGGACTGTAAGCATTTTATATAACATTGGGAATAGAGTGATAAATAGTTATTTGGGCTCAGTATCTATTATAATTAACTAATGGATGAATACTAATTGTGTGCTTGGAATATTCGTATAAGTAACACTAACATGAGGCATTCCGAATTTTAAGTAATATTAAAAGAGACCCCCTATTTGTGTTTGTTGGGATTCATCAGGTCGTCAAGAGAACATTGAAGAGGCTTATCATTTACTCAAATGATAGAAATTTAGTAGGTATTCATACAAAAGGCGGTCGAAAAACAATTTTCGACCGCCTTTTGTATGTTAAATATTAGAATGACACATCTTTAGCCACAAAGCATCTTCAAAAATAATTACACCTTCATTAAATTCGGGATTACTCATATTTGGCTATCTATAAGGCTTGCTTTTAGCAATTACAAGCAGATTTATATTTCCAATTGAAATAGTAGGCCAATGCGATAAACAAAGCACCTAATGTTCCTGTAATAAATTCGTATTGTTCGCCTATCCATACAAACTCAAGTACTTTGATAAAGAGACTACCCAGTAATAGTACAAAAGGCAACTTTGCATGGTGTTTTTTGTAATCATTATACAAAATTACACCAGCCAAAACTAAGCTTCCGCCAATAAACCAAATTTCCCACGAGTGGTCATGGAATAATTTACTACCAAGATAAGGCAATATTGTAACAACAACAGGCGTAGCAATACAATGTATTGCACAAAGTACCGAAAGGTAGAAACCTACCTTTTCCATTTTGAACGTATGTGCGTGCGAATGATTCATATTTGTAATGTTGTTGCAAAATTAATACAATGCAACAATATTGCAAACGTTAAAACCAATATAATTTGTTCCCATAACTAAGTATTTTTTACTATTGTCAAGAAATAGCAAATAAAAAGCTGTATCACACAAAATTTGCGTAATACAGCTTTTATAGAAATTTATGAAATCTTAGTTTCTACCCTTGTAAGCAGGCTTATCGATGCTTGTAGTACCGTAAGCAGGGCAGTTGTTTTTTCTACCACAAGATGCCAAAGCTACCAAAGCCAGCATACCTAAAATAATGGAAGCTCTTTTCATGAGGATATATAAATGATTAAAGTTTGATACAATTGAGAATCTTACAACAAATTTACAAATATCTCTTCATGCACAACTCTAAAACCCTAAATTTATTGTTCTACAAGTGACAGATTTTCAGCACGTTTCATGTCTTCTTGTGTCAAAACAAGCTGTTGGGGTTCAGATTGCTTAGGAGCATTGCCATAGCCTAGTATACCCAACATACCATCGCTACCTTGCTCTGGTGCAAAAAGTTGAGTTGTAATAGTTCCATCTTCTAGCCTGTCAACCAATACATGTTTGGGAGCAGGAATCAAACAGTGCTGGATACCACCGTAGCCACCCAACGATTCTTGGTAAGCTCCTGTATGGAAAAACCCAACAAACTGACGTTCTTGCCCTTCTTCAAAAATAGGTAAATACAAATCTGAGCTATGGGCTTCAGTATTGTAAAAATCCATTGAATCGCAGGTTAAGCCCCCCAAGTTTACCTTCTGATAAGGGAATCCCCAGTTATTAACAGGCAACATAATATACTTTTGGTTCATGCCCCACGAGTCTGGCAACTGCGTAATAAACGAACCATCAATCATATACCAAAGTTCCTTATCATTTTGGAGTTTTTGGTCGATAATTTCGTACAATACTGCACCACTTTCACCAACCGTATAAGACCCAAACTCGGTAAAGATATTTGGTACAGGCACATTGTTTTTGTTACAAATCCAAGAAATAGATTCTACAATTTCGTCAATCATGGCTTGGTAGTCATAATTAAATTGTAGAGACGTTTGGATCGGTAAACCGCCACCCAAGTCAATAGAATCCAACTCTGGACAGATTTTCTTCATTTCACAGTATTTGTAAATGAAGCGACTCAACTCAGACCAATAATAGGCACTGTCTTTAATACCCGTATTGATAAAGAAATGAAGCATTTTGAGCTTATATTTCTCACTGTTTTGAATCTTATTTTTATACAAATCCATCACGTCAGAGTAGCGTAAGCCCAAACGTGAAGTATAGAAAGCAAAATCAGGCTCTTCGTCTGTAGCGATTCTCATACCGAGATTAACGGTTTCGGCAGTAACAGACTTATCGTAGAAGTCAATTTCTTTTAAATTATCCAAAATCGGAATACAATTGAATCCTTCGTTGATTAATTCGCTGATATATTGCGTGTACAAAGGAAGCTTGTATCCATTACATAAAATGTAGGTAGATTTTGAAATCTTACCTTCATCGTATAACTTTCGAATAATAGGAATGTCGAAAGACGAAGATGTTTCGAGGTGAACATTGTGACTAAGAACCTCTTCGACCACAAATCTAAAATGAGAAGATTTGGTACAGTAACAATACGTATAATTGCCCTTATAATTGTACTTTTTTATAGCATTCTTGAACATACGCTTGGCGTTTTCAATATGCTCACCAATTTTGGGTAAATACGTGATTTTGAGTGGCGTACCGTACTGCTTAATAATATCCATTAACGGCACATTGTTGAACATTAGTTCATTGTTTTCGTCAATGTTGAACTCAAGAGTTGGAAACTCAATGGTCTGGTCAATGAGGTCAATGTAATTTTTCATCCTACTGCGAAAAGCATAAAGCGAGTTTTTATGTTGGAAATTATTTAAGTTTGTGAGCCTTCGTCCTAAGAAACGAAAACCGCAAGAAATTTCATCAAAGAAAATAACCTTGCGGAGTTTTACTCATAAAAAACGTGCAAAAGTGCAATAAAAGTATGACCTTTGCAAGAATATAATTTGGATTTATGATTATTTAATAATCTGTTTTGTAAAAGAACTTGTATTTGTTTGATAATCAAATAGTTGTACTTATGGTCTATTACTCTTTTCAAAGCTGTTTGGGGTACTAAAACAACTCATTATCAGCCACTTAGTTTCTTGGAAAAGTCATAGCAATCACAAAACCACAATTAATTTAAGAAACATTGTTTCGGGCTGGAAAGTTCGAGTTAAATTTCTATGAAAAAAGTTCACTTTATTGCCATTGGAGGAGCAGCCATGCACAATCTGGCTATCGACCTACACAATAATGGTTATCTGGTTACGGGTTCTGACGATGAGATTTATGAGCCTTCTCGCAGTTTATTGGCTCAGAATGGCCTTTTGCCAGCCGAAATAGGTTGGTTTCCAGAAAAAATTTCAAGTGATTTGGATTGTGTAATTTTAGGAATGCATGCCCGAGTAGATAACCCCGAGCTACTAAAAGCTCAGGCATTAGGATTGAATATTTACTCATATCCTGAGTTTGTCTATTTGCAAAGCCAAAATAAACAAAGAGTTGTGATTGCTGGAAGTCATGGAAAAACTACCATTACTTCAATGATTCTTCATGTGCTACAATACCATCATAAAAAGTTTGACTATTTGGTTGGGGCTCGAATCGAAGGGTTCGATACCATGGCCAAGCTGTCGGATGCTCCCGTAATTGTTATTGAAGGTGACGAATATTTAGCTTCGCCTATCGACCGCAGGCCCAAGTTTTTACATTATCATCCACACGTAGCCCTTATTTCGGGTATTGCTTGGGATCATATCAACGTATTCCCCGAGTTTCAAGACTATCTACACCAGTTTGAACTATTGGCACAGGATGTACCTAAGTCAGGCAGTTTGATTTATGATGAAACCGACCCCTTGGTGGCTAAAATAGGTGCTGTCGAATATCCCGATATTCAAAAATATGCTTATAGAGCCCATCCTGCCAAAGTAAAAAATGGTAAGACTTTTTTGATATTACCTAATAAAAAAGAATTAGAAATTGCTGTTTTTGGTGAGCATAACCTCAAAAACCTTAATGGGGCTCGTTTGGTGTTGAGTCAAATCGGTATCGAAGAGGACGAGTTTTACGAGGCTATTGCTTCTTTTAAAGGAGCTGCCAAGCGTTTGGAACTGGTTGCAAAAAACGAGCATACTATTTTTTATCGAGATTTTGCCCATGCTCCGTCCAAAGTTGAAGCTACTACAAAAGCTCTGAAAGCCCAATTTCCCGAACGGCACTTAGTGGCTTGTTTAGAACTACATACTTTTAGTAGTTTGAATAAGAACTTTTTGAAAGAATATGCCCATAAATTAGATAGTGCCGACACCGCAATAGTTTATTTTAGTCCAAAAACACTTGAACACAAAAAACTTCCTGCTATTTCGGTAGAAGAAATTAAAGCTGCTTTTGGTACACCACATTTAGAAGTATTTACCGATAACGAATCCTTAAAAGTCTACTTATTGACCAAGCGATGGCGTGGATCAAATTTACTGATGATGTCGTCAGGGACTTTCAATGGTCTGGATTTTGCGGAAATTTCAAATCAAATACTTCAATAAATGGGATAGGTAATGGCAAATACGCATCAAAAATGATGTTCTATTACCTTGCAAAAGAACTTTACTCAAATCATGAACAGAATAACACAACTTTTTGAACAAAAGAAGAATAATATATTAAATGTTTATTTTACGGCAGGATACCCTGAATTGAACGATACTACCACTGTCTTAAAAGCACTAGACGAAAGTGGTGCCGATTTGGTAGAAATAGGTATGCCTTACTCAGACCCTGTTGCTGATGGTGAAACCATTCAGGCTTCTAACCAAATTGCCTTGGACAATGGCATGAGTGTCAAACTCTTGTTTGAGCAATTAGCTGGCATACGACCTTCTGTGAAAGTACCGATACTTTTGATGGGTTATATCAATCCTGTGTTGCAATTTGGGATCGAAAACTTTTGCCAAAAATGTCAAGAAGTAGGCGTAGATGGTTTGATTTTACCCGATTTGCCAGTAGATGTTTATGAAGAGGAATATAAAGCAATATTCGATAAATATGGTATCTTGAATATCTTCTTGATTACACCTCAAACTTCAGAAAGCCGAATCAGACATATCGATGCTATTTCTGCTGGCTTTATTTATATGGTTTCGTCGGCAAGTATTACTGGGGCAAAATCTGGAATATCGGATGTTCAGGAAGAGTATTTTGCTAGAATCAATGCCATGAATCTTACTAACCCTCGCTTGATTGGCTTTGGTATTTCAGATAATGAAACATTTGTCAAAGCTTCTTCTCATGCTGCTGGGGCTATTATTGGTAGTGCATTTATCAAGGTTGTTTCGACTTCAAAGAATCTCCAAACTGATATTAAGGCTTTTGTACAAGCGATTAAAGGAGCATAAAAATATGGAATATTATCATAAACATGAGTTATTTCATATTTAGTGAATATTTTTGAATATGCTTTTCACCAGTAGAGATGTAATGCTTTGCGGCTAAAGATGTGTTATGCTGATATTTAACATAAAAAAAGGCGGTCGAAAATTGTTTTTCGACCGCCTTTTGTATGAATACCCTCTAAATTCCTATCATTTGAGCAATTGATAAATCTCTTCAAAATTTACTTGACGACGTTATAAATCCCAACAAACACCAATAGGGGCTCTTTTAATATTACTTAAAATTTGAGATGACTCACGTTTGATTACCACGCTACTGTAACAGCCCCTCGTTTTACTTTGATTTCGCTACCAGCATCGGGATATTCGGGCCGATACGTAATCTCCCAAACGTAGCTATTGGGTGGCGATAATACGCCTTTGTATTTACCATCCCAGCGGTCGTCCCAATCGTTAGACAAGAAAACCATTTCGCCCCAGCGGTTATAGATTTTTAGGGTAAAATCATTTCGTGAAATATGCTTGACAAAAATCTGAAATGTATTGTTTTTACTGTCGTTATTAGGCGTAAAAATATTAGGAACAATAACATCAGGAATACACAAATCATACACTGTTGTGGTAGCAGTATTGATACATCCTGCGGGGTTAGTTACTTTTACCGTATAAAAACCAGGCGTATAAACTGCTATTTTCTGGGTGTTTTCGCCTGTTGGTATCCAATTGTAGGTCATAAAGCCCCCGCCATTACCTGCGTCTAACTGTACAGGTAAGCCATCGGGTACACATATTGGTGTTTCAGATTTTAGGCTTATATAAGGTATTGCCAAGATATTCACCTTGATGTCATCAATGGTATTACACGTTCCATTCGATACCGTTAGGGTATAAGTTCCTGTTCGTGACGGGAATATTTTAGCTGTATTTTCGCCCGTATTCCAGCGGTACGTCAAGTTGGGCTCAGTATTGATACCAATCATTTTGATTTCATTTCTACAGAAATTGATATCATTACCCAAATTTACTTGTGGTTTGCTAACCGTAGAGATATTTTTGGTTTCGCTTCCTACACAGTTATTTTGAGTGAATTGGTATTTAATAGCGTCGGTTTTGATAAGAGCTGGAGGCGTGTATAAGCCGCTTGTACTAATGTTTGTTCCTGACCACACACCACCAGCAGGAGTTGCAGTAAGCTGTATAGGAGATGTACCTAAACAAACAGTATTTGGCCCAATAATAGTTACTTTAGGGCTAGGCCTGAAGGTAACTGTTGTGTTGGCTACATTTCTACAAATACCGTCCAAAGAGGTTACTGTTACGGTGTAAGTTCCCGAATTAGTAACTGCTATTTTTGGGGTAGTAGCTCCAGTATTCCACACAATGTTTCCAGACGAATAGTTAGATGCTTCCAGTTCTATGGTTTCGCCTTCACATTTGCTAGCAGGAGGGGTAATAGTTACGGCAGTTCTAGTTACACTGTTGATGGTAATAGGGCCTGTAGTATATTTACAGCCAGCCGCATCTTCAAAGCTGATAATATATGTACCTGTAGTAAGGTTTTTGATTTTATAAATACCCGACGAAACAAAAATAGAAGCCATACCACCACTACCTGCTTGTATGTCGGGAGTACCTTGTTTTATTAAAATATAATTGAAAGGGATAAATCTGCTTGTGCTAAGAACATTGATATTGATAGCCCCATCGCTTAAACAAGTCACATTGTCGACCCTTGTAGTAATATTGGCTAATGGAGTTGCCGCAGGAATCAGGCTGAATGTTTCAGTTTTTCCACAAGAGCTTGGACTATTGATTGTTACTTGATAAGTACCTGTACTAAGCCCGCTGATATTCGCACCAGTCAAATTTGGTTGTAGTATACCATCTTTGTACCAGACAAAAGTATAGGTATCGGCTGGGTTAAAATTACTTAATACAATAGAGCCATCTTGTTTATTACAAGCTGTTGGGGCTGTAATAAGTCGGCTAAAATTAGTTGGTGGCCTTAGGGCTACATTAATATCATCGCTTACAGTACACGTTGTATTACCTATTGGTGTGGTTACGGTCACGGTATATTTACCTGCTGTGGTAACAACGATAGAAGGCGTTGTCTGTCCTGAACTCCATCGATATTGGCTATTAGAGCCTCCTGCAACTGAAGCGTCCAAAATAATACTTGAAGAATTACAGATAGTGGTATCGGCTAGATTAAAAGGCTGAGCCTGAGCCAATACAACATTTATTTCATCGTCTTTGATACAACCATTGCGTTCTACCAATACTCTATATTTGCCCGACTGAGTAACCGTGAGAGTTCTGAGGGAATCATTAGGGAGAAAAGAGCCATCTTTTACCCAGAAATAATTACTACTATCGAGGGTATTGTTAGAATTTAAAATAGTAGAGGCCGCACAAAGCTCAATATCATTACCAAGGTTGGGGCTTGGCATGGGCTTTATCGTAAACTCCTGTGCAGGCAAAGTCGTATCGGATTTACAGCGGTTGGCCATAACCACCCTAACATGATAAACACCTGGCTCGGTAAGGGTAATACTAGCCTGTAAATCTTTGTCACCAGCACCACCGCCAAGCGTAGCTATAGGAGAACCCTCAGGTTGGTTATTTTGTGGGGCTTTACCTCGATAAACCAACCACAGGGTTTTGGTATTTTTGAGCTTATCGCCACATAAGTGGTTCGCTTGAAAATTGGTAGGAGACCCCAAACACGTATCTGACACCGAAATACCCGATTGTTCGTCCTGTGTTGGTGTAACAGAGGTAGTATTGGGTAACCCCAACTGGCTTAGTTTTCCATTGAGGTCAAAACCATTTCTTTTGTATTCGAGTGTATCTAGCTTGTCGGTACTTTGTAATTGTACATTGGGTTTGCCTATTACACCCAAAAAAGAACTTCCCTGAATAGCCATGTATATTTTGCCATCGGGCCCTACCTTGAGTGTTCCAAAATTTTGGGTACTTGTACTATCGATTAATACCTTTGATTTTCGGATAGTAGCGGTGTCGGTTGTAGTAATATCAAATTTTAATAATTGCGATTTAATAGTAGTATCAGCAGGAGGAAGTGTTGTTACACCTGCAGTAAGGGTTGCGTACAGGCTATTACCATCGGGCGAAAACTCTGCTCCGTAAAGGGTAGGTGGTGCTAGCCCAAGATCGATAACCCTTTTGCCAGAGATTGTTCCTGTAGAATCTGCAAAATCATATATTTCAATAAGGTTTTTGTAAGGGCCAGGAATAACATAAGCCATTTTTGTATTATCGGCCGAAAATTTAAGATACCCTTGTGCCTTGCTTACCGAATCGACAGCTGAACCGATATCTATGGTTTTGGAAATAGAAAGCCCATTTTTAGTAACCCTATTGAGCCTAAAGGTATTATTACCGTAGTCGTGGGTAACTACCCAATAAGTAGAATCTTTGGGAACATATACCGATGCAACACTTTCGGTTGTTTGAGCATCATTTACAGGGATATTTTTTTCAACAATTTTTCCCTTGCCACCATCTTTTCGCATATCAACTACCGAATAAGTAAGTTGTTTTTGGCCATTAATATCTGTTGTAGTAAACACATAATACAGCGACTGACAGCCTTTGCAGGAAGGTACAGGTATAATAACAGTTCCTTGAGTGGCAAACGAACTGCCGAGTAGGGTATCGGCAGGGCTGACCGAAGGCATGAGTGTTCCGTCTTTACGGTATACTTTGCGGCCATCGGTATAAAAAATAGTATTTCCTTTGGCATCTGTAATAGACGACACCCCTTCTATGGCATCGGTTTTTCCTTGGTCGTCGGCTGTTGGCGAACCATTTGAAAACAACATACCTGCACCTTTACCAAAATACCAATATTCTTTTGGAGGCTCAGGGGGTGGTGGTACGCAAAGTTTTACATTGAGCTTATTTTCTGACGAACACCCTGTAAGTGTATCGGTTACCTGTACAGAATAACACGTTGTCGAATCTGCAAAAATAGTTTGGGTGGTATCGCCTTTAGGAAACCAACTATATTTGTATTGTGGTAATGCTCCGCCAGTGCGATAAGGGTCTAGTTTGAGTTTATCACCTTTACAAATGGTAGTGTCTTGTTGAGAAGGGTCATTACCCAAATAAAAAGGCGTTGGAGGCTGATTAATAGTAATTTCGGTGGTATACACCTTTGGTACACCTACCTCTGTACGGGTAAGAGTAATTGTTTTTTTGCCTGGTGTTGTATATAAGTGTGCAGGACTTTTTAAAGTAGAGGTATTTTTGTTGCCACTGGTAGGGTCACCAAAATCCCAGAGCCATGCAGTGGCTGGCGTACTAAAGGTATCTTTAAACTGTGTTGCGGCTGTAGAGTCCTGACATTCTGACAAGCATAGTTTTGTGGCACTTATTTGGGCGACAGTTGTCGTATTGGTTCCAGCCCATATTAATAAACCTAGTAGTAGGCTCAAAAAAAACTGATATGTTTTACCAAAATTCGACATTTCTTCGTTATCTAGTTCGTGATACTTTTACTAAATTACTTTAATAGACCATTAGAAACTGAAAAGGGTTGTATTAAGGTTTTGATATGGCACTAGATTTGATACTATTTTCTACATTTGAGGGCTATTCCAATCATGGCAAATATGTATTACTGCTAGAAAATGAGTACATTCATGCCTAAATTAAACGAAATATAAGCTTAAAAATTTTAGTTAAAGACAAAACTACTTGCCATTTCGACAAAACATAAGTATTGTTAGTATATACGAAAAAATCATACCGCTTAGCTAAGTAAGTTGTAGTCAATAATAACAAATTTTCATAAATAGTTATGGAAAATAAATTGTTTTGATTTTATGTTTAAAAATATCCTTCTCTTGCTGTCTATATTAGTAATAAGTGTGTTTTGTGCGAAAGCCCAAGACCCGCAATATTCGCAATTTTATGCAGCACCACTATATTTGAATCCTGCCTTTGCTGGTTCGGCAATGGCTCCTCGGGTTAATTTTAATCATCGCAACCAATGGCCTTCGCTAAGTGCCAATTTTGTAACATCTTCGCTATCGGGCGATATGTATTTTGATAGAATAAACAGTGGTGTGGGCATTTTGTTAACCAACGACCGCCAGTTTTCTAATCTAAAAACAACCGATATTGGTGCTATTTACTCTTATCACCTCAAAATATCGGATGGGCTTTCTGCCAATTTAGGTGTTCAGGGGTCTTATGTGATGCGCGGAATCAATTTTGGGGACTATATTTTTGCCGACCAAATTCAATCGTATTTAGATGGAAATGGCTATCCGCCAGTAACATCCGACCCTATTACCAATAATGGCAATTTGGCTCCACAATTAAAATACTGGGACTTTTCGTCGGGTGGGATTGTCTATTCCGACCGCTTTTGGGCAGGGGTATCGGTGCATCATATCAATCAGCCCAATCAGTCATTCAATAATGCCGATGCTCGATTGCCTATCAAAATAGGTATTCAGGCGGGGTATCGTATTCCGATTGCTGATTATGAAATTGGGAATAATTTAGGTGATGCTATCGAGAAAGAAAAAAGTCTTACGCCTGTAATTCACTATAAACGGCAGGGTGTTTCTGACCAGCTTGATTTAGGCTTGTATTTAACTTATTCGCCATTGGTATTGGGTGCTTGGTATAGGGGTATTCCTTTGAAATCGTATCAAAAAAATGGACAGAGTTTTATGAGCAACGATGCCGCTATTATTCTTATTGGTTATCGACAAGACAACTTTTCGATTGGTTATAGCTATGATGCTACAATTTCGAGCCTTGGGGCATCAACAGGAGGAGCTCACGAAATATCCTTATCTTATATATTCAGCGATTTGTTTGAGCCAAAGCCTAAATATAGGCCAAGAAAAGCTGAACTTCGATGTCCTAAATTCTAATCATTAAAAGGTCGGAAGAAATATTTCTTCCGACCTTTTAATGATTATGCTATTGTAATTTTTTATAACGAATTCGTTTTGGCGTAGCATCCGACCCCAAACGCTTACGGCGGTTTTCTTCGTAGTCAGAGAAGTTGCCCTCAAACCAATATACTTGAGAATCGCCTTCAAAAGCCAAAATATGGGTAGCCACACGGTCCAAAAACCAACGGTCGTGAGAAATAACTACAGCACACCCACCAAAGTTTTCTAAAGCTTCTTCAAGGGCACGAAGTGTATTTACGTCCAAGTCGTTGGTTGGCTCATCCAGAAGCAACAAGTTTGAACCCTCTTTTAGCATCATTGCCAAGTGGACACGGTTACGTTCTCCACCCGAAAGATTTGCTATTTTCTTTTCTTGGTCGGCACCAGCAAAGTTAAACTTACTCACATAAGCACGAGCATTTACTTGTCGATTGCCTAGCAGGATATGTTCTGTACCACCCGAAATAGTTTCAAAAACTGTCTTGTCTCCTTGTAATTGGTTGTGTTCTTGGTCTACATAAGCCATTTTTACAGTTTCGCCCACTTCAAATGTTCCAGCGTCGGGTTGTTCTTTTCCTGTAATAAGTTTGAATAATGTAGTTTTACCAGCCCCGTTTGGCCCGATAATACCTACAATACCTGCAGGTGGCAACGAGAATGTAAGGTTTTCAAAGAGAAGTTTGTCGCCATAAGCTTTTGACACATTATTTACCTCAATAACCTTGTTACCCAATCTTGGCCCTGGAGGAATAAATAACTCTAATTTATCTTCTTTCTGTTTGTTTTCTTCCGAAAGCAAATTTTCGTAAGCCCCCAAACGAGCCTTAGATTTTGCCTGACGAGCTTTTGGTGCCATACGTACCCATTCCAACTCACGCTGTAGGGTTTTTTGGCGTTTTGATTCGGTTTTCTCTTCTAAAGCCAAACGATTTTGTTTTTGCTCTAACCAAGACGAATAATTACCTTTCCAAGGAATACCCTCGCCACGGTCAAGTTCCAAAATCCAACCTGCTACATTGTCTAAGAAATAACGGTCGTGTGTAACAGCAATAACCGTTCCTTTGTATTGTCTGAGGTGTTCTTCAAGCCACAATACCGATTCGGCATCGAGGTGGTTGGTAGGTTCATCCAGAAGTAATACGTCGGGTTCTTGAAGCAATAAGCGGCATAAAGCCACACGGCGTTTTTCACCACCCGATAGATTTCCTACCAAAGCGTCGGAAGGAGGGCAACGAAGAGCATCCATGGCTTTTTCTAGGCGGGTATCTAATTCCCAGGCATTGAAATGGTCGAGTTTTTCTTGTACCTCGCCCTGACGAGCCAGCAATTTGTCAAAATCAGCGTCGGGGTCGCCAAAAGCTTCATTGATTTCGTCAAACTCTTTTAACAAAGCTACAATTTCGGCAACACCTTCTTCGACAATCTCTTTAACCGTTTTGTCGGGGTCTAGTTTAGGTTCTTGTTCTAACAAACCTACTGAATACCCAGGCGAAAATACTACATCGCCCGTGTAGCTTTTGTCGATACCTGCAATAACACGGAGCAAGGAAGACTTACCCGAACCGTTTAGACCAAGTACCCCAATTTTAGCACCGTAGAAAAAAGATAGATAGATGTTTTTGAGGATTGTTTTTTGAGGAGGAACAGTTTTGGAAACCCGCTCCATCGAAAAAATAATGGTTTCTTGACTCATTGTTTGTTGTTTTATTCTGAATGTCGGTTTATATTAGTAGAATCAATCATGGAAAGTAAAATTTCAAAATAAGCCTTAGTAAGGTATGAGATTAAAAGCCATAAAATGCTATCTCGATGGAGAAAAGTACTTCAGCGTTGTCAATCCCAACAACATTTACCTTGGTTTGTCACTGATTTTGTGTTTGAACAAAAAGTTACCTCAATGTTATAGTTTTATGAGGACTTATTTGCTCACTTATTAAGTTTTTTTTTACTTGGTAATGATTGACTACCTATTTTAGTATCAAAGATAGTAAAAGGGTACTGGGGATTCAGTGGATATGGCTTAGTTTTTGTTTTTAAGCTATATTTCAATATTTTTATAAAGACTAATCATAAAATTTATCCGTAAAATGGATAATGTATGTAAATTGTTAGATTTTTTACTGAAATTCAGTATATTGCGGGAAAAATAATTAGAGAATTATTAATACACATAGAACTGTTTCAATAAATTTGTCTAACTTTTATAGGTTATAATCAAGACTTATTCGTTAATGTAGAGTATATTCAAAGAGAATAGATGTTAATGAAAATAAATAATTTAAAACAATTGTCAAATTAACCTAAACCATGAATCCCGTTAGAGCTATGAGCATTGCCAAAAACTCTAACCACGCAACGTAAACCAATGGAAAATACAGTAAAAAATGCAGCCGAGTATGGCTATTGTAAAGATGGTAAGGTCTACTTAAAAGGATATTTGGAATACCCAGACCGCCTGATTGGTGTTGTTCGCAACACCGAAGAGGAAGCTCTTCAATACTTTGTAAATCGCTTTTCTATTGCAGAAAACAAAGTGAATTTACTTTTTTCACAAGTAGATGAAGCTCAAAACAAAGGCTCTTACCTAACTAAATTACTCCAACTGCGAAAAAACCTCGTAGAGTTTGACGGTTTGGGTAATTTTCTCCCTCTACTTCACAAGTTAGACGAGTTAGAATTGCAGTTGCGTGAGCTAATTCTAAATAATCAAATCAAGAATCTTGAAATCAAGAGAGCTTTGATTGAAGAAACCAAACAAGCTGGTGCTATTGATGACTGGGCAAAGGCCACCGACTCCATTATGGAAATTAAAACCAAATGGCTGAAAACGGGCCCTGTTGATAAAGCTCTTCAAGATAGTATCGAAAGTGAATTCAACGATATTGTAGATGATTTCTTTGTGCGTCGTAGAGAATATTACGCTGAGAAAAACCGTATTATCGATGAAAAATTGGCTCAACTTCAAAAAATCGTTGATACTGCAAGGTCTTTGCGTTATGAACAGGATGTTGATGCTGGTTTCCAAAAAATCAAAGATTTGCAACGTGAGTGGAAAACTATCAGTCAGGTGCCACCCAAAAAGCAAAGTATGCTTTGGAAGCAGTTTAAGCGTTCGAGCGATTTCTTCTTTGAACGTTACAATAATGTAAAAGGTATTGTTTCGAAACCAAGAATAGACCCTCGTGTGCAACAAATGATGGATATGACTACCGAGTTGGAAAGAAACTTCCCTGACCAAGTAAATATTCCTCAAACTGCCGAGAAAGCAAAAGCGTATTTGGTGAAATGGAAAGAGTTGTCAACCCTTACCAAAAGTGTTGATAGAAACCTTGCCGAGCGTTTCCGTAATATTTGCGATAAGATTTTCGAGATGAATTACTTATTGCGTGTGATTTCTTATCGTCATCCTGCTTTGAACGAAAAACCTCGTATCGAGCAATTGAAGATTATGATTAATCAGATGGATTATATGACCAAAAAAGAGAAAAACGAATTGGATTCTTTTATCTCTGAGTCGCAATACTCAGGTCAGATGGGTGATAAGTTAGTTATTAATAAGATTAATACCCAAAAACGCAAAATCTCGATGAAAGAAACCCTTTTGGTGGAATTCAAAAAAGAATTAGAAGTTTTGTTAGGTCAGTAATTCAAGGAATATGGCTTAATAAAATATAAGTTATACCAACAAAAATCCCCTTGGCGAAAGTCAAGGGGATTTTTGTTGGTATGCTATCATTCTTACAAGTATTTCATATAAGTAGCCAAATCTTTGTCGCCACGACCAGAAAGGTTAATTACCACTGTTTCATTTTTGGTAGCACCTAGTTCCTCTAATACGGCCAAAGCATGTGCCGACTCTAGGGCTGGAATAATGCCTTCTAGTTTAGATAACTCAAAGCCTGACTTTAATGCAGCCTCGTCGGTAATAGCAAAAAACTTAGCTCGTTTGGTATCAAATAAGTGGGCGTGCATTGGGCCAATACCTGGGTAATCAAGACCAGCCGAAATAGAGTGAGGTTCTACAACTTGCCCATCTTCAGTTTGCATCAAAATACTTCTACTTCCATGCAAAACTCCAGGTTTTCCCAGAAACGTTGTCGCCGCCGATAAGCCCGAAGCAATACCATGTCCACCAGCTTCTGCGGCAACTAAGAGGGTTTCGGTGTTATCCAAGAAATGATAAAACGCACCAGCGGCATTTGAGCCACCACCTACACAGGCAATAACATAGTCGGGATTAGGCTTACCGATTTTTTCGGTTAATTGCCATTTAATTTCTTCCGAAATAACCGACTGAAAGCGAGCCACCATGTCGGGATATGGGTGTGGGCCAACTACCGAGCCAATAATATAATGTGTGTCTACAGGGTTATTAATCCAGTGACGCATGGCATCGTTGGTTGCATCTTTGAGTGTTTTTGAGCCACTTTTAGCCGCCCGAACCTCCGCTCCAAGCATTTTCATACGAGCAACATTTGGTGCTTGACGCTCTATGTCAATTTCGCCCATATATACAATACACTCAAGCCCCATCAAGGCACACACCGTAGCAGTAGCTACACCATGCTGACCAGCCCCTGTTTCGGCTACGATTTTGCGTTTGCCCAAGCGTTTGGCCAATAAGGCCTGCCCAATCGTATTATTTACCTTATGAGCACCTGTATGACAGAGGTCTTCTCTTTTGAGGTATATCGTTGTTTGGTATTTTTCAGAAAGCCTTTCAGCAAGAAATAGAGGTGTTGGGCGGCCTACATAGTCTTTTAGTAAAGCATTGTATTCGGCTTTGAAAGATGCTTCTTCAATAATACTTAAATAACGTTCTTTGAGTTCTTCGACGTTCGGGTAAAGCATTTCAGGAATAAACGCTCCGCCAAATTGCCCATAATACCCTTTTTCATTAACATTATATTGTTGTGTTGTCGTCATGTTTTTGGAAGCTAGTACTAGCTTTAGTAGCTAAAGTTCAACCTCTTCAGGTTTTAATATTTTTATTAGCTCGGCTATTTTGTCAATATCTTTTAAAGCAGGAGCTATTTCAAATTTACTATTCACATCAATCGCATGAATTTTGAGGGTTCTCATTTCCAATACCTGAGCAGCATTCTCTAAGCTAATACCACCAGCTAGAAAAAATGGCTTTTCGTTGTCGTATCTTCTCAGCAACGACCAGTCGAATGTGATGCCATTGCCACCTGCTTGTTCGCCTTTAGTATCAAACAAAAAGAAATCGCAATGAGGTTTATAATTGTGGAGTTTCCCAAAATTAAATGAATTATCTAATGCAAATGCCTTGATAATATTTACACCCTTAAATTTGAGATTTTTACAAAAATCTGGAAGTTCTTCGCCATGAAGCTGTACATAGTCTAAGCTGTACTTTTTTACCATATCAAGGATATATGATTGTGTTGCGTTGACAAACACACCCACCTTTCGAGTTGATTTAGGGAAAGACCTCAATAGGTCTTCGTCTAGTTGGTCGGCAACAAATCGGCTTGATTTTTCGTAAAAAATAAACCCCATGTAGTCTGGCTGTAAGGCTAACAGTTGGCGAATGTTCTCGGCATCTCGCATTCCGCAGATTTTTAATCTCATGGTATGGAACGGTTAGTGTTAGGTTGTAAATGTTTATAAAAAACAAAAATACTGAAAAAAAATTAGAATTTTCAGTGATTTAAGTTCTCAAACCAACGATTAATTTACTGAATTTGAGCAATTAGCGATTTTAAGGTTTGAGAAGGTACTTCTGTTTTCATAAATGTTTCGCCAATCAAAAAACCTTTATAACCTACTGCCTGAAGCTGCTTGATAGTTTCGGGCTGCGAAATACAACTTTCTGATATTTTGATAAAACTGCTTGGTATTTTGTCGGCTAGTTCCAACGACGCATTGACATTTTGTTCTGCAAAGTTTTTGAGATTACGGTTGTTTACCCCAACAACATCAATATATTCGCAGATACTTCTATCAAGTTCTCCTTTATCGTGTACCTCCAAAAGAGTTTCCATACCCAAGCTTTTTACAACTTTGCCTAGTTTCAATATTTGAGTAGGTGTAAGGTTGGCGGCAATCAGCAAAATAACATCTGCTCCAAGAGCTTTTGCCTCATAGATTTGGTATTCGTCTATGATAAAATCTTTGCGTAAAATAGGAATCGTAGGGTTGGTTTTTCGGGCCTTGAGAATATCTTCGTCAGAGCCTCCAAAGAAGTCAATATCGGTAAGTACCGACAAGCACGCAGCTCCAGCTTCTACATAACCTTTGGTTACGTCTTCTACGGTAACATTGGCATTGATAATACCCTTAGAGGGAGATTTTCGTTTGAATTCGGCTATAATACCCGACGAGGCAGGATTAAGCAAACTCGTTTTTAGCGAATTAGTACTTTTGGCAAAATACCCTTTCTTCGTTAGGGTATCAATAGATACCTGAGCTTGGCGGGCTTGTACTTCGAGTGCTTTGTTGGCTATAATTTTATCTAAAATTGTCATGGATAAAGGGCAAAATGGTTTTGAGTATTTACTAATCAATAAACTTTTTCAGGGCATTTAAAGCCTTACCACTTGCTAAGGATTCTTTTGCCTGTAAAACAGCGTCGTCGAGGCTCAAATTATTATTGGCACAATACAAGGCTGTAGCAGCATTGGCTAGGACTACGTCTGTCTGTGCTTTAGTTCCTCTGTTTTCTAAGATAGAGGTTAATATTTTGGCCGACTCTTCAACGGTGTAGCCACCATATAACTCTTCTGGACTACATTTTGTGAAACCTAAATGTTTTGGCGAAATGGTTTCTATACCTCGTTGAGTAATCAATAGAAAATCGCCCGTCAACGAAATTTCGTCGTAGCCATCGAGGCCATATAATACCCCAAAATTTTTGTTAGACTTTTGAAAAATAGAGCCGTACAGCTTTAGTACTTCTTCATTATAGACACCAGTAATTTGCTTTTCAACTTTGGCAGGGTTCAAGATAGGCCCAAGCATATTAAAGAAGGTTTTTAGTCCTA
Organism: Flectobacillus major DSM 103; assembly: GCF_000427405.1. Taxonomy (NCBI): domain Bacteria; kingdom Pseudomonadati; phylum Bacteroidota; class Cytophagia; order Cytophagales; family Flectobacillaceae; genus Flectobacillus; species Flectobacillus major. The sequence continues at coordinate 3,662,277 of NZ_KE386491.1, read as the reverse complement.
ATTCTTTTCGGATAGGCCCTACGAATCGCATAGCCGGATGAAATAACGGTGCATGCAAAAAGCAAATACCCGCTTGTTCTATTTTTTGACGAAGGTAGGCTTCGTCATTTGAAAACTTCACCCCTAAGTATTCTAATACCGTAGATGACCCCACTAGCGACGAAACACCATGATTACCATGTTTGGCAATATTTTGTCCTGCTCCTGCTACCACAAAAGAAGCTGTTGTAGAGATATTGAAGGTGTCCTTTCCATCGCCACCAGTGCCACACAAATCCATGGGAGTATACGCCGAAAGGTCTACCGTTACCGCCAAGTCCAACATGGCATCCCTAAAGCCTTCGAGTTCTTCGGGAGTAATAGGAAACACCATGTAGGTAGTAAGAAAAGAGGCAATCTGAGACGGATTGGCTTCACCTTTTCCTATAATAGATAAGGCCTCTTGGGCTTCACTTTTGCTAAGGGTATTTCCAGCTATTCTTTTATTGAGGTAAAATTTCATGATTTAGATAATGTTATCGGTTGGCAATGGTCAAAAAGGCTGTAACGCTTAGGAATTTACCCAGTTAGCTACCATTTTTACCCCATATTGTGTTAAATAGGCTTCAGGATGAAACTGTACTCCCCGAATATCATATTTGGTATGAGCTTCGGCCATCACAAATCCTTTTTCATCAACTGCCGTAACGATCAAATCTTCTGGCATGGTTTCGGGTACTACTGTCCACGAGTGGTATCTACAAACCTCCACTTCGTTAGGTACGCCCTGAAATAGTAGCTCGTTGGGTTGTGTAACAATACATTTGGTGGTTACACCATGAAGTACGTCGCCCATATTGAGGAGCTTTGCACCGAAGGCTTCGCCAATAGCTTGGTGGCCAAGGCATACCCCAAAAATACTTTTGCTAGAAGCATATTCTTTGATAACATCTAATAAAATACCTGCTTCTTCTGGAATACCAGGCCCTGGCGAAAGTAAAATTTTGTCGTATTTTTTTACGTCTTCCAACGCAATTTTGTCATTTCGGAAAACATCTACGTCTTGCCCCATGTCTTTTAGAATGTACACAAGGTTATATACAAAAGAGTCGTAATTATCGAGCACTAATATTTTCATGATTGTATTGATTGGGCTTTGGGCAAATCGCTTTCAGCAGTCAAGTAAAGTTTTTTGAAAAATAGAATATTATACCGTTTCGGCTACTTCGAGGGCTTTTCTGAGAGCCGCCAGCTTGTTGTGTACTTCTTGCATCTCGCTTTCAATAACCGATTTGGCCACAACACCCATACCCGCCTGATAATAGAGCGTGTTGTTTTTGCTCAAGAATGTTCTGATAGCAATAGCATGATTAAAATTGCCATCAAAATCCATATAGCCAATAGCTCCGCCATAAATATGGCGATTGGTGGTTTCGAGGCGATTGATAATACTCATGGCATTGTGCTTTGGGGCCCCCGACAGCGTACCTGCTGGAAAAGTATCGGCAACTAATTGTAGTGGGTTTGTGCCTGCGGTCATCTGGCCCGTTACTTTAGACACCAAGTGAATAACATGCGAGAAAAATTGAACTTCTTTGAAGGTCTCTACTTTTACGGTGTCTGAGCTTCTCGAAAGGTCGTTTCTTGCTAGGTCAACCAACATTACGTGTTCTGCTGATTCTTTGGGGTCGGCGTGTAGGAGTTTGGCTAATTCGGCATCTTTTTCATCGTCGCCTGTACGTCTGAACGTACCCGCAATCGGGTGAATTTCGGCTTGCCCATTTTTAATTTGTATTTGTTTTTCGGGCGATGCCCCAAAGATACGATAGTTCTCGTAGTCGAAATAGAACATATAAGGCGAAGGATTGATAGAACGCAAGGCTCGATACACCTGAAAATCGTCGCCTTCAAATGTGCGGCTAAAACGGCGAGAAGGTACAATCTGGAATACATCACCCCGTAAACAGTGTTGAATACAAGTTTTGACAACTTCACGCATTTGGTCGTCGGTTACATTGGTAATTTCGTTGCCTACTACTCTAAACGATTTGGTGGCATAATGAGGCATATCTAACAACATTTCTAGCTCGTCTAGCGAAGCCGTTTGGTTGTCGGTATACTGATGAGCATACAAAGAAAGTTCATCTTTGAAATGATTAATTGCAATTACGTAGCGGTACACATAGTAAATAATCTGAGGGATTTCGGTATTCTCATTTTTCTCTTGAATCTCAATATCTTCAAAGTACTCGACGGCATCGTAACAAATATGCCCAAACATACCATTGGCCATTGGAGCAAAATCGGGTTTACGTTCCCATTCAAAACGCTGAGCAAAATTCATAAGAGCCTGTACAGCATCTTTGCGTTTGGCCAAGGGAAAAGTTTCGGTACTGCCATCAGGGAAAGTTTGGGTAACAATATCATTGTCAAGAATAAAACTTGCGATTGGGTCGCAAGCAATATGGCTATAGCCGTGTTCTTTTCCGTGGTAGTCGGCACTTTCCAAAATTACGGTATTCTTAAACTTATTGCGGAGTTTAAGAAAAACCCCTACAGGAGTGATAGTATCCGCTAATTTCTTTTTTTGAGTGGTTTTTACTGTAAATTTCATGTTGCTTGACTGGTAGCCCTCACTACCTTTTAGGACTCGGTTAATAGTTATTGGGTATGTGTAATAGCGATTGGGTTAAGGTTTTTTGTACTTTTTTAAACCAATAGATAACAAAAAAGGCTTACTGGTTGAACAGTAAGCCTTTTCGAACATATATAGTCTTATCGAAAATACAAAATAGTACTGCTCAACCGAGATTCGTCAGTTGCCACCACCATGCTGTATTTTTGAATGTATGAGTCATTGTTATTTGAATTGGGTATTTTTTATTTGACTGCAAACATAAACGGAAAATTCGGTTTTCAAAAAAAGTTTGCATAAAATATTTGAATATTGCCCCAAGCCAGTAATATATAGGCTGTAGCTTACTCCAATATTCCTAAATAATTAAATGGGGTAATTCTTTTTAATTCATATTTTACCTTATCGCTAATTTCGAGGGCATCGATAAAATTGGCGATAGTTTTGTCGGTGATTTTTTCATTTTTACGAGTCAAAGCTTTTAGGGCTTCGTAAGGTTGTGGATAACCTTCACGGCGTAAAATAGTTTGAATGGCCTCTGCTACTACTGCCCAGTTGTCTTCTAAATGGGTATTGATAGCATCTTGGTTGAGTTCTAGTTTATTTAAGCCTCTCAACAATGCCGTTAATGCAATTAACTGATGCCCAATTGGTACACCAAGGTTGCGAAGCACAGTAGAGTCGGTCAAGTCTCTTTGTAAACGAGAAACAGGAAGTTTGGCTGCCAAAAATTCATAAAGGGCATTGGCGATACCAACGTTTCCTTCCGAGTTTTCAAAGTCGATAGGATTTACTTTATGAGGCATAGCCGAAGAACCTACTTCGCCAGCTTTGATTTTTTGTTTGAAATATCCCATAGAAACGTAAGTCCAAATATCACGGTCTAAATCTAAAATGATATTATTCAAACGTTTTAGGTTATCCATCAATGCCGCCAAATTATCGTAATGTTCAATTTGGGTAGTGTATTTACTTCTTGAAAGGCCAAGCGATTGTACAAAGTTGTTGCCAAAATCTACCCAGCTAGTTTCGGGATAAGCAACATGATGTGCATTAAAGTTACCTGTAGCTCCACCAAATTTTGCTGAATAAGGAATCGTAGCTAACAAGTCCATCTGGCGGTCGAGGCGTTCGGCAAAAACCAAAAGCTCTTTGCCTAAACGAGTAGGAGAGGCTGGTTGGCCGTGTGTATGTGCCAATAAAGCAACGTCTTTCCATTCTTTGGCCAAAGATTTAATTTTGGCTATGGCTTCCTGCAATTTGGGTACTAATACATCTTCCATTGCTTCTTTCAACGAAAGTGGAATAGCGGTATTGTTAACGTCTTGGGAGGTTAAGCCAAAGTGGATAAACTCCAAATATTGCTCAATACCAAAATTAGCAAGTTTGTGCTTAATAAAGTATTCAACTGCCTTAACATCGTGATTCGTAACTTTTTCAGTTTCTTTAATCCAAAGAGCATCTTCTTCTGTAAAGTTCAGATAGATGTCTCTCAATGATGAGAAAAGATTGGCGTTTACACCTTCAAGTTGTGGCAATGGAATTTGGCAAAGTGCAATAAAATATTCAATTTCAATGCGGACACGGTACTTGATAAGTCCAAACTCTGAAAAATAAGGAGCAAGGCTTTCGACTTGCTTACGATATCGCCCATCAACGGGAGAAATGGCAGTTAATTGATTTAGTTCCATAATTATGCTTTCAAAGTGCAAAGGTACAAAGTTTTTGCTTGCACTTCTTTAGATTTAACACAACAAACACAAAGAGTTTGGAAAAAAAACTCAAACTTTGAAGATTCAATCCTTAAAATTGAGAATATGTTATTAAATCCAAAGTTATTAGCCTCTTTATTGGCCGTTGTTATTGCCATTCTGACCACGGCTTTTTTGTCTTTTTTACCCGAAGCCAACCTCAATATCCTTTTTATCTGTTTTGTAGCGTCTTTTATTATTGGTGGGTTATTGATTTACTTTACCCTCGATTATCTGGTTTTTCAAGAAATCAACAAGATGTATGATACGATTAATCGCCTCAAAATGAAGGATTTTGGCGTTTCTCGCAAAAAACTCTATAAAAATGCCAATCCGCTCAAAAAGCTCAACGACGAGCTATTTGTTTATGTTTCTAAAAAAGAGCAGGAAGTTAATGAACTAAAACGACTTGAGAAATACCGCAGAGAGTTTTTGGCCAATGTTTCGCACGAACTCAAAACGCCTATTTTTGCCGCTCAAGGGTTTGTCCATACGTTGTTGGATGGTGCTATGGACGATGAACGAGTGCGGGAAAAGTTTTTGACAAAGGCTGCTAAAAGCTTGGATGGCCTCGATATTTTGGTGAAAGATTTGCTGACACTTTCGCAAATGGAAACGGGTGATATTAGAATGAACCGTGAAAAAATTGATATTAAACAGATTACCCGAGAGGTATTTGAGCAACTCGAAAGCAAGGCTTTGACCAAAGAGGTTACCCTACAAATCAAATCGCCCGAAGAGCGGGTGTGGGTACGTGCCGATTCCCAACGAATAGGGCAGGTAATTACTAACCTTGTCGAAAATGCCATTAAATATGGGCATGAAAAAGGTAAAGTGGTAGTGGTATTTGAAGAAGACAGAAAAGATTGGAAAATTTCGGTAAAAGATAATGGGCCAGGTATTGCACCAGAGCATTTGAGTAGAATTTTTGAAAGATTTTACCGAGTAGATAAAGCTCGTAGCCGTTCGGATGGCTCATCAGGCTTGGGATTGGCTATTGTTAAACATATTTTAAATGCTCATAAAACCAAAATTGCAGTAGCTTCTAAGCCCGACAGAGGTACTACCTTCTCTTTTAAACTCTCGAAAGAATAAACTCAAATAATATTAAAGGTGTAAACACAACCATGTTTACACCTTTTTTTATCATGTTTTTTAGGCAGAATAATAAATTTCAAGGGTTTTATTAAAAAATAAGGTTATGCTATTTGATAATTCATAAATAAAATAAATATTTGCGTAATCACTTACGTAAGTGTTTACCTATGGTGACTGTTAACTAAAATAATGGAGATATGATACAAATTCAATCTTTTGAAAATCAAGATACTGAGCAGATTGTAGATTTAATTTTGACAATTCAGCAAAAAGAATTTCAAGTGCCAATTACTATCAACGAGCAACAGGATTTATTGAATATTCCTACTTTTTATCAGCAAGGAAGAGGGAATTTTTGGGTAGCCAAACATGAAGATAAGGTAGTTGGTACTATTGCACTGATAGATTGCGATGGCGAAATAGGTGCAATCCGTAAAATGTTTGTTAAAAAAGAGTACCGAGGCAAGGAATTTGGAATAGCTCAAAAACTGTTTGATTTGTTGCTATCGTCGGCTCAAGAGGGTGGTATCAATGCTATATATCTTGGCACACTAGAACGCCTTCAAGCTGCTATTCGGTTTTATGAACGCAATGGTTTTAGCTTGATTGCCAAACAAGACCTACCAGCATCTTTTCCTATTATGGCAGTGGATACACATTTTTTTGAAAGGAAAATATAGCTATTTGGCCAATACAACCCATGATGTACAAAAGAATTCTCTTTTGTACATCATGGGTATTGATAGTAATATAAGAAGTGAGGCTGCATTTAGCACTTCTATTTATACATTACCTTCTTTCAATCTTTCAGCATTTTCAGCAATACGAAGGTTTTCGATAAAATCACCAATTTCGCCATCCATTACTACAGGAAGGTTATAAACTGTATAACCAATACGGTGGTCGGTTACTCGGCCTTGTGGATAGTTGTAAGTACGGATTTTGTCAGAACGATCGCCCGAGCCAATCATCGAACGGCGGTTACCAGCAATAGCCGACTGTTGTTTCTCTAATTCCATTTCGTAGATTCTCGAACGTAATACGGTCATGGCTTTCTCAAAGTTTTTGATTTGAGAACGTTCATCTTGGCATTGTACTACCAAGCCCGTAGGAAGGTGCGTTACCCTTACTGCCGAATAAGTAGTGTTTACTGACTGGCCACCCGCACCCGACGAACAGAACGTATCTTTACGAATATCGTTCATATTGATGACAACATCTACCTCATCAGCTTCGGGCAATACCGCTACAGTTGCCGCAGAAGTATGAATACGTCCTTGCGATTCGGTAGCAGGTACACGCTGTACACGGTGTACACCCGATTCAAATTTCATTTTACCATAAACATCCTCACCTTGTACACTTGCCACGATTTCTTTGTAGCCTCCCGACGACGCTTCTGTAAAGTCCATTACCTGAAACTGCCAACCTTGTAGCGTACAAAAACGCTGATACATTCTAAACAAGTCGCCTGCAAAAATACCAGCTTCGTCGCCACCTGTACCAGCCCTGATTTCAAGGATAATGTTCTTTGAATCGTTAGGGTCTTTAGGAATAAGCATTTCTTTCAAAAGCTGTTCGATTTCTTCTTTTTTAGGCAAAAGCTCGTCTAACTCAGCCTTGGCCATGTCACGAAAATCTTCATCTTTTTCGGTGGCAATAACCTCTTTAGCCGAATCAATATTAGATAATACGTTTTGGTATTCTTTGTACTGATTTACGATTTTTTCGAGGTCTTTATATTCTTTACTAATCGTCTTGAATTTCTTCATATCCGAAACGATTTCGGGTTGCGTAATTTGTTGGGCAACTTCTTCGAAACGCTCACGGATGGCTTCTAATTGTTCTATCATTTGTCGTGGATGTTAGATGTTGGTTGGTAACTAGCATGCCCTAGGTTTGAAATGTTTTCAAATTCGGTATTACTAAATCCATATTTTCCAATTTCAGGGTGCAAAGATACAAAATTCTTTGCCATAAAATAGGGGTAAGTTGATATGTTATTGTCTAATAGTTAGATACCTGCACAAAGAAGGAGTGTGTTTATCAAGCTTGGGGCTTCAATCAAAGCTCAAGTATCGTAAAAATACTTTTTCTTGGTTCTACACTTACTTTTCAGAATCTACCTTTGGGCGGCTACGGTATTTATTACTTTTACAGACTATAATCCAATATTATCCGTTTTGTAAAAGCTATCTCTTTTATTTTCAATAGTTTATTTTAGGAATAGATTAAACTATTGTGATAATAAGGTATTCTAAAAACAAAAAATATGAAGCCTCGATACTTCATAAAACCACAGTAATTGTTTTAAACAATAAATATTATTGCTATGGAAAAGCTTCAAATCAAAAAACTAGGTTTTATAATGGTATTGTTGATGGGAATATCAATGATGCTTTCGTCGTGTGTAACGCATGTAAGAGGTTATGATTATGGTTATCGCCGACCTTACTATGGCCGTCCGAGTTATCGATACGTAGTACCACCACCCCGTACCGTAGTAGTTATACCACCAAGGTATGGCCACCAGCCACGTTATTCGTACAAACATCGTGGCCGAGGCCGATGGTAGAATATTCATAGAACCGAATCAACACGATTCGGTTTTTTTGTGTCAATTCAGTTGTTAAGCTTGTATCTTTGCCAAAAAAGTTTTGTTATGAAGAATATCTCAAAAATATGGGTCTGTGTGCTATTGAGCAACAGCCTTTTGTTAAGTTGTGATTTTAGTAAAAGAATAGACACAACGGCTGCTGTAAAGGAGCTGAAAGAAAGACAGGTAAAACGCATCAATAGTGCCCAAATTACGGCTCAGGTAGATGACTGGGGTAAAAAAATCACCCAAACGCTAAATACAAATTTGGTGAAAAATGTGCAAAATCAAGCACTTTTAGACTCGTTGCAGAAAACGTATCGGATTAGTATTTGGGTAGGAAGCCCCATAAAGTTACAAAGTTCTAGTTTGGGTCCAAAGGTTAATGAAATATTGGATGCCTATCAATATAATGCCGAGAACCATCTGCCACAAATTGATAATATCCAAAAAAGCGACGACCAAGAATATTATTATTATACCGCTCCGATTGTATTAGAAAACCAACTGAAGGGGCTTTCGCAAGCACAATTACAGGAATTGACAGCCAAAACTAAACTTGATAGCATTGTGTATCGCCAAAAAGGAGATTTATTGGGCTTATGGCTTTTGAAATTTTCAAAGAAAGATGTGATTCGTTTGGTAGATATTAAGCAATTAAGTAAGCTTAATGATAAAATTAATCCTTGAATGAGCTATCTAGCAAAAAAGCCTCTGAATAAATCCAGAGGCTTCTATATCAATTTTGAAAGTGAAATCGTATATCCTTATAAGCCGACAAAACTTATGTTATAGGTTCATCAATGATTCACGACGACGCATTTTTCCAGCAGGAATACCAAACATCATTTTGAAACGACGACAGAAATAAGCGGTATCTTTGTAACCAACCTCAGCACCGATAGCACGGATAGACTTTTTGGAAGTACGTAACAAACCTACAGCAGCTTCCATACGTTGATACTCGATATAGTCTTGTGGGTTGATACCAGTCAACATTTTGAAATATTGTCCAACATAGTCTTCTGATACGTTAGCAACGTTTGCCAATACCTTATTGGATAAATCACCACCGATATTGTCTTTGATATACGCAAAGATGTCGATTAAGCGTGGGTCTTTGAAATAAGTACTGTTGGTGGCAAGTTGTTCAACAAACAAACGGTTTTTGATAATGTAACGAATAATTTCGATAACAATTTCTTCCGTTTTGATTTTGATAACACGCCCTTTTCCAAGTACATCGCTCATATCTTCACGAAGGATTTCGTTGAGCATGTGAGCTAGTTTATCGTCTCTTTTAATCAAAAAAGGAGGAATATCTAACGAAGTAAAGAAGTTTACCGAATCAAATACCTTTGCTTCAAAAGCTACCAAACCAAAAGAGTTTTCTACTTGACCAATACGAGATGAATCCATATTTGGCTCAAAGTACAATTCACGATGTGTCATGAACTCTTCGTTGGTAACAATTTTGGGCTTATCGGCATTACCATAAGTAAGAGAAAGCATCTTTCCTCCTGGGATAAATAGCATATCTCCAACTTCTGCATGGGTGGCTTCTTCGCCAAATGATACCTCACCGTTGTACAAAATCAAGAGTGTGTTTTCTACATCATAGAAATTCTTGATTCTGATTGGTTGTAATATTCTAATGTTACGAGATTTGATGAACTTAACACCAAGTGACTCTATTATTTTGTTATAATCTTCCATTTCTGCGGCTTATTTTCGATAAATTGAAAACAATGATAGATAAATTTAGGACAAAACTAATAAATCGCATTAAAATTCCAAAATATAAATAAAAAAAGTATTAGTATTTTTTTATCTAATCATTCGATTTAGACGAATATATTATTGTAATATCCTAAGAATTGCCTTTTGTTGTAGGGGTTATAACGGAAAATATTATTTGAATATTTCATAGTTTTTGTGTTTTTCCAAGGATATAGCACAAAATTTGGTTTTGTAGTATTAACGAAAAAATAAAAAGGTGAGCGATTCACAACCAATATAAGTTATGAATCGCTCACCTTTTCGCTACAATTTTTTGTAGTAATATCCAGCAATATAGTAAGCAATAAATAGTCCTTTTGGGGGGGATTGGCCCCAAAGGACTATCGTAAAATTTCACGAGCAATAACAATTTTCTGAATTTCGGATGTTCCTTCATAAATCTGGGTGATTTTGGCATCTCGCATCATTCGTTCTACATGAAACTCTTTGACGTAGCCGTATCCTCCGTGTATTTGTACGGCTTCGATGGCGGTGTCCATGGCTACTTGCGAAGCAAATAACTTGGCCATAGCCGCCGATTTGACATAGTCGTGGTGATTGTCTTTGTCGAGTGCTGCCTTAAAACACAAGAGCCGTGCGGCTTCTATTTGGGTAGCCATATCGGCTAGTTTGAATTGTATGGCTTGATGCTCGGCAATCGGCTTTCCAAAAGTTTTGCGTTCTTTGGCATACTTCAACGATAATTCGTAAGCACCAGAGGCAATACCAAGAGCCTGCGAGGCAATACCAATACGCCCACCGTTAAGTGTCGACATGGCAAACTTAAAACCAAAGCCGTCGGGTCCAATACGATTTTCTTTAGGTACTTTTACATCGGTAAACATCAGCGAGTGCGTGTCTGAGCCTCTGATTCCTAATTTATTTTCTTTTTTACCAACCTGAAAACCCTCCATGCCTTTTTCTACAATGAGGCAATTGATACCTTTATGGCCTTTTTCGGGATGCGTTTGGGCAATTACCAAATATATGCCTGCTCGGCCGCCATTAGTAATCCAGTTTTTTGTACCATTTAATAAATAATAATCGCCCATATCTATGGCTGTAGTATGCTGCGAGGTGGCATCCGAACCTGCTTCTGGTTCAGAAAGGGCAAATGCCCCGATGGTTTGGCCAGTAGCTAAGCGAGTAAGGTATTTTTGTTTTTGCTCCTCTGTGCCAAAAGCTTCTAGCCCATAACAAACCAATGAGTTGTTGACCGAAACCATCACCGAAGCCGAAGCATCTACTTTTGAGAGTTCTTCCATGGCAAGAACATACGAAACGGTGTCCATACCACCCCCACCATATTGGGGCGAAACCATCATACCCATGAGTCCCATATTGGCCATTTTTTGTACAAGTTCGTCGGGGAAAAACTCTTTTTCATCACGCTCTATAACTCCTGCCCACAATTCTGTCTGGGCAAAATCACGGGTGGCTTGTTGAACAGCCAAATGCTCTTCTGAAAGCTGAAAGCTTAATCCTTCAAATGTCGTAGTCATAGTCTATTATAAGTCTAATTGATGATATGTAATAATTACTAATTTAATCGACGTTGATACTTACTAACTTTTGTTGCTGTGAATCTTGTTGTTACTTGATTATCTGAACAATAGCCGTTACCAAAGCTATGTCGTATATAAATTACAAAAGCTTAATTATAACATTTCAAATATATAAAATAGTATGCTTGCATACTATTTTTTTGGGAAAAATATTTAAGTCATAAATTTTCGAGCGATAAGGGTAAAATCTCCAACTTTCTATCTAATTTTGCACTTTTACAAGAATATCGTAATAGACTAGCGTTTGGGATAGTGTAAAGTTTTCGATAACTTGCAGAAAATGCTTATGTTAGAGATAGTTTATCAATAGTATTTAGAGGTGCATATACGATATTTCTGAAGATTTTTCGTTTTATGTATTCATTGACACACACAATAGAGCACACCCACTAAGCCCTTGATACACTTATAGATAGATTTTGTTCTGACAATGAGCCTATTAAGTAATTGAATAAATTAGTGATTAAGTGAGTAATTAAGCGTTTGATAATCAGTTGAATGGATAGCTCATTTGTTTTTATTTTGTACAATTACTGACCTTTTAATTTATGGTAATATACCGATTTAAACCACTAGTTTGATTAAAGAAATGTACTCAGTTTGGGAGTACATAGAATGTGACCAGCTAATAACATTTGTTGTTTAGTACAAAATTTAGATTTAAAAAAAACAAGCCAATAAGAACTAATCAAATGGGATTATTTAGTTTCCTGACTTCCGACATTGCTATTGATTTGGGTACAGCAAATACCCTTATCATTCATAAAGATAAAATTGTGGTAGATGAACCATCTATTATTGCTTTAGATAAAGTTACCAATAAAGTATTGGCGATTGGCAATAAAGCGATGCAGATGCACGAAAAAACCAATGAAAATATAAAAACAATTCGTCCTTTAAAAGATGGTGTTATTGCCGACTTTACGGCTGCCGAATTGATGATTCGTGGTATGATTAAAATGATTGATACTGGCAGTCGTTTTTTCACACCTTCGCATCGTATGGTGGTATGTATTCCATCGGGTATTACAGAGGTTGAGAAACGTGCCGTAAAAGATTCATGCGAACACGCAGGTGCCAAAGAGGTATACATGGTACACGAGCCAATTGCTGCGGCTATTGGTATTGGTATCGACATTGAACAGCCCAATGGCTCAATGATTGTAGATATTGGTGGTGGTACTACCGAAATTGCAGTAATTGCTTTGTCGGGTATTGTTTGTGAGGCTTCGGTACGTATTGCGGGCGATGTATTCACGCGTGATATTGTAGATTATATGCGTCGTGAACATAATTTGTTGATTGGTGAGCGTTCGGCCGAATTAATCAAAATTGAGGTTGGGTCGGCTTTGCCAGAATTAGACAACCCACCAGCAGATTACGAAATTCGTGGCCGTGACTTGATGACGGGTATACCGAAAGAAATAAAAGTGACATATTCTGAAATCGCTTATTCATTGGATAAATCTATTTCTAAAATAGAAGAAGCTGTAATGAAAGCCTTGGAAGTGTCGCCACCAGAACTTTCGGCCGATATTTATCATAATGGTATTCACTTGACAGGTGGAGGAGCGTTGTTACATGGCTTGGATAAACGTATTGCCAATAAGACAAAACTTCCTATCCATATTGCCGACGACCCGTTAAGAGCTGTAGTAAGAGGCACAGGCGAGGTCTTGAAGCATCTTGATCATTATAAACCAATTCTTATTTCATAGAAATACTGAATCGGATTAAAGTGAATGAGAGCTTGCATTAAGTCATTCTTTCATTCACTTTTTTTTTGAGAAAACATTGTCATTCTCGTTTTCACAAAGTTTTGAACTTACATCCAACTCGTACAAAATGTATAGACTATTCCAGTTCATTTCAAAGCAACGAGCTTTCATTGTGTTCGTATTATTGGAAGTACTGAGTTTGTGGTTTTTTTATTCTTATAATAACTATCCTAATGCTGTATTTTTTAATACAACTAATTATTATGCAGCACAGGCTCTCAAAACTTCAAATGCCATAAAGGCATATTCCAACCTACAGGATGTCAATAGAGATTTGGCCAATGAAAATACCCGATTGAGAGAAGCGGTTTTAAGAATGCAAGCACAACAGTTGGTGCAGCCCAAGATCAACTACAAAGCTGATTCGGCTGTGGCATCTCGTTTTCATCCTATTGTGGCCAAAGTATTGGATTTGAGTACCAACCAGTTCAATAACTATATTACTATTGATAAAGGTACAGCCGATGGCCTGGCTCCGGGTATGGGGGTGATTTCATCGACAGGGGTTGTTGGCAAAATCAAATCGTGTAGCGAACACCTTTCTAGGGTAATATCGGTTTTGCACTCGGAGTACACGATGTCGGCCAAAGTACGAAGAAATAATGAAATAGGCTCGGTAAAATGGGACGGCAAGAACCCTGATTTTGTAGAAATGACCGATGTGTCGCGTTACAAGTCGGTTCAGGTAAAAGACACAATTGTTACGTCTGATTATAACTATGTATTTCCACCCGATATTACGATTGGATATGTGGCCAATGTTGGTGTAAAAAAAGATATGACTTTTCATGATATTCAGGTGAAGGTTGCAACCAATTTCAACTCGTTGTCGTATGTATACGTGATTAAGAATAAGCTTGAAAAGGAGTTGAAACAATTAGAGGACGTTCCTATGGCCCCTACAACCAAGAAAAAATAAGTCTGATACTCGGTGTAATACCCACTTTTGAAGGTATTCATAGGCTGTATCTTAACTGAAAATCACGACTCAAATCAATGACTCCTCGAAATATTATTCCACAGATTTTAACATTTGTATTTTATCTACTTTTACAAGTGTTTTTTGTTCGTCAGCTTGTGCTATTTGACTATGCCTTTTGTTTTGTATATATTGCAGCCATACTTTTACTTCCCTTTGAAACCAGCCGTTTACAATTGGTCGTATTAGGTTTTTTGGCAGGTGTATTTGTCGATATTTTTTATAATACGATTGGGGCAAATGCCGCTGCTGCTACTTTGGTAGCCTATTTAAGGCCATCTGTTATTACATTACTGACCCCTCAGCGGGGCTACGATGAAAGACAAGTCTTAACCCTACGTTCTATGGGATTTACTTGGTTTTTGTCTTATTTGGGGGTACTAACATTCATTCATCATTTAGTATTATTTATGCTAGAAGCGTCGGATTGGGGACTGTTTTTTCATGTTTTGTTGAAAGTGGCCGCTAGTATGATTTTTACTAACTTTGTGATTGTCATTGTGCAGTTTTTCCGAAAGGAATAGTTACTTTTAGCCTGAAATTCAGTATATTGTACTTCACCATACTTGTTATTTTGGTTATTCTAGCCCAAAGCATAGTTTGTTTTATTGGTAGTAAATAAGTGTTGACACCTATCTTCAATAGAAAGTTCCTAGTATCATGCCTTTTTGTCAGGATACTGACAAAAATCATTCTTGGCAAATTGTTTGTACACATTAGTTTTCCAGCGTTATTGAATTTGGATTCAAAGGATTTTACGAAAAGGATAGTGTTGTAAACAAACAGATTCTTTGCAAATCAGATTGATAATGTTTTATTTTTAAAAGAGACTCATCATCATCAGCTATGTCAGAGCCAGAAGAAATCCAAACACTCCAAACCTACACGGATGCCGAAAAACACAGAGTTTTCGAGAAGGAGTTTATGCCTCATATAGATTCTATGTACAACTTCGCTTTCCGTCTGACCAACGATGAAGACGATGCAAATGACCTTGTGCAAGATACCTATCTCAAAGCATTCCGTTTTATTAATTCTTTCGAGGAAGGAACTAATGCCAAAGCATGGTTGTTCAGAATCCTGAAGAATAGTTTTATTAATGATTTTAGAAAAAAATCAAAAGAACCCTCAAAAGTCGACTATCAAGATGTAGAAACTACCTACAACTCGGAAGAAGATGCCGAAACTACCCAAACCGTAGATTTACGTGCCGAAACCGTTCAAGACTTAATTGGCGACGAAATTGCCAATGCCTTAAACGCCCTTCCCGTTGATTTTAGAACGGTTATTATTCTTTGTGATATTGAAGGATTTACCTACGAGGAAATGGCTAAGATTTTAGATATTCCGATTGGTACGGTTCGTTCAAGGTTACACAGGGCTAGAATGCTTTTGAAAGAAAAGTTGAAAAGCTATGCAAAAACCTTAGGGTACGATGTTAATGCTGACAGTTTGGCAGAAAATTAGCCCTAAAAAGTATGACATTTGTCAACAATTAAAACTTTTTTACAATTCAGGAATTTTTTTCAAAATCACTCTGTTCATTAACTACTTGATTTATATCACGCTATGTGATTTGTTAGGTAATTTTTTGACAAAATAGATTCAAATTCAAGAGAAAATAACCAAGTTAACTGCTTAATTCTATAAAGACATGATTTCCGAGGCTGAGAAGGTGCAGGGTGTTCCCCAACAAAAAAAGACTCATTGCGAGCATCAAAGTGAATGTATGAAGCTAGTTCAACTTATTGTTGACGGCCAAGCTACAGACGAACAAATTGCCCAATTCAAACAAAACATGGATAAGTGCTTGCCATGTGAGAAAGGTTATGAATTGGAGACGTGTATTAAGGATGCTATGAAGCTGAGGCTAGAGAAAAAATGTGTACCTACTGCATTAATTGATTGTATCAAAAAGAAAATAAGTGGCATTGTATAGGTCTCTTTAACAATACATTACCCCATTAGGTTATTAAGTTTTATCGTACTTTTACGGATATAACTTAATAACCTTTTAATTTTGTAGCCTTACAGAAGGCTTTTACAAATGGCTATCGGCTATTTTGTATAAGAAGTGTACAAAAGTTTAGATGTTATATCGGATATGAAGTTTCGGGATATGATTAATATTGAATTGAATAAAGAAGGTGTAAGTTTCATAAATCGAATATCCTACCTCCGAAAATTTCAATCATTCGTACACTACTAATTTTGTATCGCAGGCCTAGGTTATTTAGGCTTGTTGGCTTTCTTTCACTCATTGAATTGTTCTCGAAATTGGAAAACGGAAAACTTATTATTTTCTCAGCCCCTTCTGGGTCGGGAAAAACTACTATTGTAAAACATCTCTTAGCCAATAATACCAATCTTGGCTTTTCTATATCGGCGTGTACACGTGACAAACGTGGTCGCAACGAAGAAAATGGTAAGGATTACTATTTTATGACACCCGATGAATTCAAGAAAAAAATTGTTAATCACGAATTTGTAGAGTGGGAAGAGGTGTACCCTGGGGCTTATTATGGTACTTTGAAAGCCGAAATAGAAAGGCTATGGGCTGAAGGCAAACACGTGATTTTTGATGTAGATGTAAGAGGCGGTGTAAAACTCAAAGAATATTATCAGGATAGAGCCCTTTCGATTTTTGTAAAAGTACCAAGTGTAGAGGAGTTGGAAAAAAGACTTCGTGAGCGAGGTACCGATTCGGAGGATTCTATCTCGAAAAGAGTTTTTAAAATGAATTTTGAAATGTCTTTTCAAGACCAATTTGATATAGTACTATTAAACGACAATTTGGACGAGGCCGTTGCCAAAGCTCAAAAGTTGTTTGACGATTTTACCAAATAGTTTCTTCTCTGAAAAGTATTTGGGTGATAAGAGTCGCTCAAATACTTTTACTCCTAATCCCGCATTTCTTCGCATGAATATTGGCTTATTCTTTGGCTCGTTTAATCCTATCCATACAGGGCATTTGATAGTGGCAAATGTAATGGCTACCACCACCGATTTAGAACAAATCTGGTTTGTGGTTTCGCCTCAAAATCCCTTTAAAAAGAATAAATCGCTTCTGCATGAATTTGATAGGCTCGATATGGTAGAAAAGGCTATTCTCGATAATAACCTTTTTAGGGCTTCAGATATTGAATTTTCGATGCCAAAACCTTCTTATACAATCGATACGCTGATTCGTTTGCAAGAAAAATACCCACAACATTCCTTTAAATTGATTATCGGAGGCGATAATCTGGCTCAGTTTCCTAATTGGAAAAATGCAGATAAAATCCTTGAATATTTTGGCCTTTATGTATATCCAAGACCTCATTCTGCCCCAACTGATTTAGTGAATCATCCCAATGTAAAATTAGTGAATGCCCCTTCGTTAGATATTTCGGCTACCTTTATTCGGGAATGTCTGAAAAATGAACATTCTATTAAATACATGGTACCCGAGGCTGTAGAGGAATATATTATTAGGAAAAAGTTTTATCAGTAGTCGTTTATGAAAAGTAAATACACTGCTCCTGAATAACGATATTGTATTGTAGACTATAATAAACAAAAATATGAAAGTAAGTATTTTAGGCTGTGGCTGGTTGGGATTCCCTTTGGGGCAATTTTTACTAACAAAAGGTTTTGAGGTAAAAGGGTCGGTAACTTCCGAAGCCAAAACGCAACGTTTGCTAGAGGCAGGTATTATACCTGCTGTTATTCAGCTTAGTCCAAGTGCCGATGCTCAGCTTTTAGCCAACTTTTGTGATGCCGACGTATTGGTAATCGCTATTCCGCCAAAAGCAGGAAAGTTGGGTGTCAACCACCATGTTGAACAGATAGAGCATATTATCCCAGTCATTAAGCAATCGCCCTTAAAAGCTGTTATATATATATCGTCAACGTCGGTTTACCTCGACGACAACGACACTGTAACCGAAGAAAGCTCGACTATCGAGCAAAATACGATGGTAAAAACTGAGCTTATTCTGAAAAAAGAATTAACAGCCCAAGGTTTAACTATTTTGCGATACGGTGGGCTGATGGGTAGCGAGCGTATACCTGCCAAATACTTTGCTGGCAGAACCATTAGTACAGCCGATGTACCTGTCAATTATATTCATCAAGATGATGCCGTAGGAGTTGTTGCTTGGATCATAGAACATGGCTTCTGGAACGAAACCTTCAATGCTGTTTCACCGATTCACCCTATTCGAAAAGATATTTATTTGAAGAATTGTGAAGATTTGGGATACGACAAGCCGACATTCACCGAGCCAATGGCACCAGTTCCTTTCAAAATTGTAGATGTCCAAAAACTGATTGACAAAACTGGCTATCAGTTTAAATATGCCAATCCTTTAGATTATACTTATACCAAGCCTGTTGTTTAGGCTGGTTGTTATGGGCACAAAGTACTACCAAATTCGGTTCTTTGTGCCTTGTCTCTATTACTTAAACGGCTCTACAATGGAAGCATATTTGCGGGATACTGGTACGGTAAGGCTTTGGTTATAGAGATGAAACTTATAGCCTTGGGCATTGCCCGATACTGCTTCTATTTTTCCTAAATTCACAACAAACGAACGATGACAACGTACATAGTTGGTATTTTGTGGTAAAATACTCTCTAGTCTACTCAAGCTACTTCTTAAAATTTCTTTATAAAGCTTATTTTCTTTCAAAAAATAAACGGTACAATAATTATCGCTTGATTCGATATAGCATAGGTCTTGTTCTAAAAAAGAAATATGGTCTTTTTCGTTTTCGGAGGTAAGTGTGATTAATAAATTGTGGTCTGATAGCTTTATGGTATTGCTAGGAATATTGTGCTTTTCTATAGCATATAGCTTGAGATGATAAATGTAGTTGATTAAGATTATTACAATGGTAGGAATAATACCTAGTGTAAATGTATAAATAATCATTGAAAATGCCCCTCTGATTTGGGGATCCATCAGGCCCGTTAGCTGAGCATAAAGTACATTACCAATGGCTATGCTGAGAATATGATAAGCAACAAATGTGATTTCCTTGAGCATTGTCCATGATTGCTCAACAAAAGCATTGGGCAGAGCTTTGGGAACAAGGAATGAGTTGAGTAACATGAGTGTGGTAGTAACTAACCCAAAGCCACTCAGCAACCAAAGCTTATTGGGGTCTTGCCAGTTGTTAGAACCAAATGGCTGAAAGTAGGTGAGAAAAAGGGCTACAAATAGACCAGTACCAATGGCCAAGGTAATATTTTTGCGGGCTGATTGTGCATGAGGGTAAGGCTGAGAAAGAATATTGAACATACCGAAAAAGGTCTGAAAATATGGATTAAAAAGAAAACCTCTCCAAATTTAAACAATCTGGAGAGGTTTTTTTACTTTTCAAAACATTAATCGCTATTTGCTTTTAATAGCTGTAATATCTGAAACGGCAAATAAAGCTTTGCCTTTTGCTTCTGGATTTACAAATACAAAGTATAACTGATGTGTACCTGTAATGCCTTGTGTTGATAGTGTTATGGGATTGGTACTGCCTTTTACAACATCGGCCGAACTGATTGCTGGGCCAGTAGGAGAGTCTAAGTGTAATTCAACTTTTCCTCCAACAGTACGCTCGTCTGAGGCAAATGCTGCTAAGTCAAATCCTGAAATACCTGTAAAATCAATATTTTCAAAAGCAATATAACCTTTGTCGGCTAGGGCTGCTACGATTTCGCCGATACCATCTATTTTTACTTTCATGGTTTCTTTTTGCGAATCGTAGGTATGAGCCTTAAACTTGGCACTTCTCAATGATAGTGTTTTTGTACCATTCTGAGAGCCAATATTGCCAGCACCACGGTCGGTGTAGCTTGCCGAGAAAATATATGTACCTGCTTTGCCTGTATCTTTGGTAAGGTATTCGCCTTTTACAGGTTTGCTGGCTTTGCTTTCATCGGCCAGCGACAAAATATATTTTACCATTTCGGTAGCATCGGCTTTACTTACTTGTGGGTGAGCAGCCATCGCTTGCTCGCCCCAAACACCGCCACCACCTTTGATGATTTTGTCAGAAAGTTTGCTTTCGATACGGCCTACGCCTTTGTATTTTTTTGCTACTTCTTTGTATGCAGGGCCAATAGATTTTTTATCGACAGAGTGGCAAGCCTTACAGTCTGATAATTCGATTAAACGCTTGCCCGCCAAAACACTCATGTTTTGTTGATGACCTTGTGCTATTACAGTTTTGTCAAAGCCCTCCAAATAGTCGATATTGACATGTACGTCTTCTTCTTTGATTTTTTTGTTGTCCAACGAGCCATCTTCTTTGTCGTTTACTTTTACTTCATAAGCAATTTTCTCGTCGTTCCAGAAGAAAGACTTATTGCCTTTGATATTTAAAGCTACTTTCGGAATATCGTTTCCTACTTTAATTTCTACAGAAGCTTCCGATACATTACCCGCAATATCTTTTACCTTCAGCGTAACGTTATAAATACCAGCTTTTGTAAAAGTAAAGCTAGGGTTAGCCAAAGTGCTTTTGGCGGCACCTTTGGCAAATGTCCATTCGTATTTGAATGAATCGCCATCATAATCTTTTGTTCCCGCCGACGAGAAGTTTACTTTCAATGGTACAGCACCTGCTATTTTGTCGGCTTTTACAGCCACAAATGGTTTGCGGTTGCCAGCATTGAATTCGATACGAGAAAGGCGAGCATCTTGGTTTTGAGCAAACCAGTTTTGGCCATATTCTAGTAGATACAAAGAGCCATCTTTGGCAAACTGCATATCCATAGGGTGGCTAAAAGTAGTATTTGGCAGGAATCTTTCCATCGATACAAAATCGCCATTTGGTTTCATAGTTACAATATTGATGTAATCACGAGCCCAATCGTACGCAAAGAATTTTCCGTCAAAATATTTCGGAAATTTTACGTTAGAATTTTTGTAATCATCATAATAGAAAACAGGGCCACCCATAGCATTACGGCCACCTTTACCTACAATTGGCCCAAATTCGGGCGATTCGGCATAAGGATAATAAATAAATGCTTTTTGTGCAGGAGGCAAATTGGTCAAACCTGTATTGTGAGGCGAGTTGTTGACAGGATGTGCTGGGTCAAATAGGTCTTGTACCGAATTATCTTCAAAATTACGTTGTCTGTAAGGACGGTTGTTAGCGACAAACAAAGGCCATCCAAAATAACCTGCTTGACGGGCTTGGTTAACCTCGTCGTGTCCACGTGGGCCATATTTTTCCGAATTTTCACCTGCATCTGGGCCTACTTCTCCCCAATACAAATAACCTGTGCGTTTGTCAACCGAAATACGATAAGGGTTACGGTTACCCATTACATAAATTTCGGGACGAGCTTTTTCTGTTCCTACAGGAAACAAGTTGCCTTCTGGAATCGTATAACTTCCGTCGTCGGTAGGTTTAATTCTAAGGATTTTTCCTCTTAGGTCGTTGGTATTTGATGAAGTAGCACGAGCGTCCCATCCTTGACGACCTTTGCGGTTGTCGATAGGAGCAAATCCATCAGAAGCAAAAGGGTTGGTGTCGTCGCCAGTAGAAAGGAATAAATTACCTTTGCTATCCCATTCGATAGAACCACCCGTATGACAGCAATCCGTACGTTTTACAGGTACACGAATCAATACTTTTTCTGAGCTATACACCAAAGTATCCTTTACGTCGTCGTATACAAAGCGAGAAAGGCGGTTGGCGGTATCGGCACCTGCCACTTCGTAAGAAGGGCTATAAAACAAATAAATCCATTTGTTGGTATTGAATTTTGGGTCGATATTGATACCCATCAAACCATACTCAAACTTCTTATAAACTTGCAAATCACCTACCACTTTAGTTTTGTTAGTAGTAGGGTTGTATACTTTCAATAAGCCTTTCCTTTCTGTAAATAGTACTTTACCGTTGTCTAATACGGCCAATTCGGTAGGTTCGTCCAGATTTTTGTCCAAAACTACTTTTGTAAAACGGTTGTCTTCAGGGGCGTATTCACTTTTTGCTTTTGAATAGTCGAGTGCTGGCCCTGAGCCTGCCCACTGCAAACCGCCCCAAATATGATTCAGTGGAAGCTCATCGGAAAAGGTTTCGTGAGTGTGCCCCCAGTTGGTATAAAAAGCACGTCCACCGTCGTATTCATGATACCATGACATTGGGTGAAAATCGCCCATAGTACCTTCCTTATAAGAGTTTTCGTCAACGGTCAACAATACTTTTACATCGTTGTTGAAATCCTTAAAGCTATAAAACTCGTCTTTACGCTCAAAAGTATCAGGCATAAAGTTGGTAGAAATATGGTTTTTATCTTTGGTGATAAATTTACCCATTTGTACGTTCGATACATTCTTGCCTGGGTGTCCATTAAAATACCCACCTACCAATTTGCCATACCAAGGCCAGTCGTACTCAGTATCGGAAGCAGCGTGTACACCCATATAGCCACCACCTGCTTGGATATAGCGTTCAAAAGCAATTTGTTGTGTAGGGTTTAGGACATCGCCTGTTGTACTCATAAAAACAACAACAGCATACTGTTTAAGGTTTGCTTCAGTGAATTTGGTCGAATTTTCGGTTGAGTCTACCTGAAAATGATATTTCTGCCCTAAATCCTGAATAGCCTTCAAGCCAAAAGGAATAGAGCTATGACGAAAGCCAGCGGTTTTAGAAAAAACCAATACTTTTTTCCCTTGTAAAGGGTTTGACATCTGTGCAAAAATACTTGTCATAGCCAGACAAAATACTGCCATAAATGTCCCAAATGTTTTTTTCATATAAACGGGAGATAATTAGATAGTGAAATAGTTTGAATAATAATTTGCTCTAAAAGAAAACTGTTCTATACTGTTCTTTAATAAAGGGTAAATATAAATACAATTAATAGGATAAAGATAAATTTTTGTCGAAAATATGCTATCTGATATTACAGGGAAAAGATTAAATTTGATGATAATCTAATCCGTACCTTATCAACCAACTCTTAACTATGCGAATTGTAAAAAGAATTTTATTAGGCTTATTAATTATCATAACATTACTGGGTCTTGGGGTATTTATTTGGCTAAAATCAAAGGTTGCCAATCATAATGCCGAACAGGTGCTTGCAGGCCTAAAAGGTCAAGTAGAGGTGGTTTGGGACAATTATGGTATTCCTCATATTTATGCCGATTCTGAAGAGGATGCCTATTTTGCTCTTGGTTATGTACACGCTCAGGAGCGTTTGTTTCAGATGGAAGCCCTCCGTCGGCTTGCTGACGGGCGTTTGTCTGAGGTCTTTGGCGATATGACTTTAGAAAGTGATAAGTTTTTTAGAAGCTTGGCTCTGAGAAAATATGCTGAAAAAACCGTGAGCGAATATCCCCAAAATGCTCCTTATATCAATGCTGCCAATGCCTACATAAAGGGGCTTAACGCCTTTATTGAAAAAGGTGATACCCCCGTTGAGTTCCAATTATTGGGTATTCCCAAAACCCCGTTTACCAATATCGACTGCCATATTATTCAGGGGTATATGGGTTTTTCATTTGCCGATGCCTTTCGTGCCGATCCTCTGTTGACTTTTGTTCAGCAAAGCCTTGGCGAAGAGTATCTCAAAGATTTAGTGACAGGCTGGGCCAAAAATGCCGAGAAAATTCCTGTTAATAAAGCTATTGTTACGACTAACCCTACTATTTCTTATGAAAAAAAGGCCGTTCAGTCTACCGAACAAGTATTGATGGCATTGGGCAATAAAGTGCTTGAAATACAGAAGAATGCCCCATTTCCGACTTTTCATGGGTCAAATTCGTGGGTGATTTCAGGTAAAAAAACTAAAAGTAAAGGGGTGATTTTTAGCAACGATACCCATATTGCCTATTCGCAGCCATCAGTATTTTTTGAAGCCAATTTGGTATATCCTAATCAAAATTTTTATGGCAACTTTATCGCAGGGATTCCTATGGCTGTTTTGGGGCATAACCAATATGCTGGTTGGGGGCTTACGATGTTTGAGAATGATGACGTAGATTTTTATCGAGAAAAAGTGAATCCTCAAAATACTAATCAGGTGTGGTTTAAAGACCACTGGGAGGATTTGAGTTTGCGAAAAGAAACCATCAAAGTAAAAGGAAAACCCGACGTAGCAGTAACGTATCGCTCTTCTCGTCATGGGGTTTTGATTAATGAGTTTGATAAAAAATTTGCCCAAGAAAAATCGCCAATTGCTTTATGGTGGGTTTTAACACAATTTCCCGACCAATCACTTAAAGTGTTTTATGATTTGGCTCATGCCAAAGATGTTACCGACGCATCGGCGGCCGCTTCAATGATTCATTTCCCGGGCCTCAATATTATGTATGGCGATATTAAAGGAAATATTGCTTGGTGGGCTTCAGCCAAATTGCCCAAACGACCTGCTCATGTAAGACCTTTTACCATTTTGGACGGAGCTAGTGGCAAAGATGAAATAGAAGGATGGCTAGATTTTTCACAAAACCCTCATGCCGTAAATCCGTCGAGTGGATTTGTATATTCGGCCAATAATCAGCCCGAAGATATGGGTACGGGTTTGGTGGCTGGCTACTATGTTGCCCCCGACCGGGCTACTCGTATTCGAGAATTGTTGGATACACCTAAAAATGATTGGACAACCCACGACGTACAAAAAATGATAACTGATACTAAAAATGTAATTGCTCCTAGGGTTCTGAAAAGTATTGCCGATATTGTTAATGAAAGCGGCCATAAAGAATTGCTTTCTTGGGATGGCTCACATACTTTGGAGGCTATCGAACCTACTATTTATTATCGGTTTTTATATCGCTTTTATGAAGCCACTTTCAAAGATGAGCTAGGAGAGGAGGGCTTTAAGGCTTTTCTGAATTCACAAACATTGAAGCGATCATTGCCCAACTTTATCGTAAATGACCAATCAAAATGGTGGGATAATACAAACACCAAAGCCATCGAAACCCGAAGGAGTATTCTAAAAAGTGCTTTATTGTTGGCTTATCAAGACCTGTCGAAGCAATTTGGCAATAATATCAGCGATTGGCAATGGAAAAAAGTACACACTATTGAGCATTTGCATCCTGTAGGTCGGCAAAAACCTATGAACAAAATCTTTAATGTAGGGCCTTTTCCTGTCAATGCTGGTAAAGAGGTAATCAATAATCTTGATTTTCCATTGGACTCTACGGGGTTATATAAAGTTAGCTATGGGCCGGCTCTTCGTCGGATATTGGATTTTTCAAAACCTTACGAAGCTATTAGTGTCAACCCCACTGGACAATCGGGTTATTTTATGAGTAAGCATTATCAAGACCAAGCAAAAATGTTTGTCAAAGGTACATTTAGAAGAGAATTGAATAGAAAAGCAGATGTTGAACAAGTAAAAACGGGTACACAACTGCTCAAACCTGAATAAATAGGATATTTTGTAGAAAGTATCTGGTAGCTATAATTCATTCAACACGACAGGTAATAGAATTGCCTGTCGTGTTGCTGTTATGGTAGGTTTATTCTTCCCAATCGAAGCTTCGTTGAACTGCTTTTTTCCAAAAATGGTATAATTTTTCTCGTTGTTCTGGAGCAATATTTGGTTGCCAAGTATTGGCAATACCCCAATTTTGTTTGAGGTCGTCCAAGTCTTTCCAATAGCCTACAGCCAAACCTGCTGCATAAGCAGCCCCAAGAGCTGTAGTTTCTATCATAGCAGGACAAACCACTGGCACATCTACCATATCTGACTGAAACTGCATCAAGGTTTCGTTTACGACCATTCCACCATCTACCCGTAGCGATGATATTTCTATATTGGCATCTTTTTCCATCGCCTCCAATACCTCCAGTGTCTGGAAGGCCGTTGCTTCTAAAGCCGAACGGGCTATGTGTCCTTTGTTGACATAACGGGTTAGCCCAACAATTACACCACGGGCATCGGATTTCCAGTAAGGAGCATATAGGCCCGAAAATGCAGGTACAAAATAACAGCCACCATTGTCTTCTACCGAATTGGCTAGTGTTTCTATATCCGAGCTTTTTTCAATCAATCCTAGGTTATCACGAAGCCACTGAACCAACGCCCCCGTAATAGCTACAGAGCCCTCTAAGGCATAATGCACAGGCTCGTTGCCAAACTGATAAGCAACCGTTGTGAGCAAGCCATGCGAAGAAGGTGTAGGTTTTGTACCTGTATTCAATAACATAAAACAGCCTGTACCATACGTATTTTTGGCCTCGCCTGCGGCAAAACACGTTTGACCAACTAAGGCTGCCTGCTGGTCGCCTAGGTCGCCAGCTACAGGAACACCCGTAAGTACACCTCTGGCTTCGCCATACACTTCGCTACTAGAGCGAATTTGCGGTAACATCTGTATCGGAATATCAAGCACCTCCAGTATTTCGGTGTCCCAAGTCAAGGTGTGTAAGTTCATCAGTTGGGTTCGGCTAGCGTTGGTTACGTCGGTTACATGAATACCGCCGTCTGCTCCACCCGTCAAATGCCAAATCACAAAAGTATCCATATTGCCAAAAATAGCATCTCCCTTTTCGGCATCCTCACGAACCCCCTCTACATTTTCGAGAAGCCATTTTATTTTTAAGCCACTAAAATAGGTAGCCAATGGCAAACCCGTTTTTTCACGGAAGCGGTCGGCACCCCCTTCTTTCTGAAGGTCGAGTACCATATTTCCCACACGAGTATCTTGCCAAACCAAGGCATTATAATAAGGTACACCTGTATGCCTGTTCCAGATAACAGTGGTTTCTCGTTGATTGGTAATGCCAACGGCCGCCAAATCAATCGAAGAAAGATTGGCTTTGCCAAGTGCCAAGCCTATTACCTCTTGGGTATTTTGCCAGATTTCGTCGGCATCGTGTTCTACCCAGCCAGCTTGTGGATAAATCTGGGCGTGTTCTTTTTGCCCTACCGAAACCATGTTACCCTGTTTGTCAAAAATAATAAAACGTGTACTTGTTGTACCTTGGTCAATCGAGCCGATGTATTGCATAGTTGGGTTTAGTTGATTGATATATTCAAATTATATCGCAAAATAATCATATTAAACTATACTCACAATGATACTTTGGTGAATTAATAGCCAACAAAAAAGTCTGCCCAATTGAATGAACAGACTTCTGAATATTTTTTAGGGAGTTTTGGCCGTGAGCCTACTTAAACATTCCCATAGGGTCTTCTTTTTTGGCGATTAGCTCTTGTACAAAATTTAAGTCTACAAAGCTCAGATCTAAGGCTCGGCATCTGTGGAGGTATTCCCAGGCTTTGTCGAAATGCTCTAACTGAAACTCTGCAATAGAATATTTCAGCCAAGCATTGGCATTGGTTGAATCCATTTTTACAGACTTTTCCAACAAACTCAATGCGTCGTCTATATCGTTACAATCTCTTTTTTCTTTAAAGCAAGCAATCTGTACCGTAGCCACATCTACCATCAAAGCCACATTGTCGGGCGACAATTGTAAACCTTTTCTGAGCAAAGCCGCTGATTGTTCAAAGTTATTTTTTTGGTAACTAATAGAACCTAGACCCCAAAAAACATCCATATTTTCGGTATCTAATAAATACGCTAAATTAAAACGATAAGTAGCTGTGTCTAAAAGACCCTCACCAAGGTATTCCCAACCCCGTTCAGCAAAAAATTTACTAGCATCTGCTTTTGTCGTAAAGTTTGTTTCGCACTGCGAGATAAAATCTGCGTTTTTAACGAGTTGCTCCTGTAATATTTTTTTACTACCAAATAACGGGAGATATCGAACATCCTGACTATCGAGATGGGCCGTTTCCTTTTTAGAAAGTGGCCTATTACTCGCTAGTGGAACAGCGTCGGTCTGGGCTATCGTGCTAAAACCCGAAGTAATAATGAAGAAATATAATAACTGTCTCATAAGTGGTGGTAAACACACTCCAATAACTTGAAAATGTTTTTTTTAACGCTTTTATTTTTATGCCTTATAAAAAACAAGGGTTAGTTTTTTTAAGAGATTTTACCCCAATTTACAAAAAATAAGGAAAAACCGCTAGTTGCTTTTCCTTATTTTAACGCTAGTTCAATATTATTATTACTTTTTGTTGGTATTTCTTCTGCTAGAACCGCCATTGCTCTTGCCACGGTATGAGGTATTTTTGGGGGCTCTACCGCTCGAAATCATTTGTTTTTTCTGTTTTTCTTGCTTTTCCTTCGATTTCACACGGCGGTCTTTTTTCTCATGAAATGCTCCTTTAAAATTAGGGTCTTCTTTTTTCTTCTGAGCATCTATTTCACGCAGCATTTCCTGTTTTTCGATAAAAGGTGTTTCTTCAATCACCAATTCATCGGGTAGTGGCTGGCGAGGAATTTCCATCTTGATAATCTTTTCGATTTTTTTGATATGATATTCTTCGGCTTCGGTCATAAAAGTAATGGCTTCGCCCGTGTGGTTGGCACGTCCTGTGCGGCCGATTCGGTGTACATAATCTTCATAAATGATAGGTACATCAAAATTTACTACATGGCTCACCATTTGAATGTCGATACCACGAGCGGCCACATCGGTAGCTACAAGTACTTGTACATTGCCTTCTCGAAAAGCCTCCATAGAATTGATACGGGTATTTTGCCCCTTGTTGGCATGAATTACCTTTATCTTGTTTTCGGGAACGATTTTGCGAGCTAAAAATTTAAAAATGTTATCGGCTACTTCTTTACTTCTACAAAAAATAATTACTCGTTTGAAACGCTCAATATCCTTCATCAACATTCCGATTAGGTTGATTTTTGTTTTGAAGTTTGGCATTTCATACAATATCTGGTTGACCATTTCGGCTGTAGTAGCCTGAGGGCTTACCTCTACTTTTTTAGGAAATTCTAAGAATTCATGAGAAAGCTCTTCTACACGTGGAGGAAATGTTGCCGAGAATAGTAGGTTTTGGCGTTTTTTGGAAGGAATAACCTCTAAAATTTTACGAATTTGGGGCATAAAACCCATATCCATCATTTTATCGGCTTCGTCCAAAACTAGCGTTTTCAGTTCTTTTACACCAATTTCGCCTTTGAGATAAATATCCATAAAACGCCCTGGCGTAGCTACCAAAATATCTATGCCAGCTTTGATTGTTTCGATTTGGGTTTTAGGCCCCAAACCACCATAAATGGCAACGTGACGAATATCGGTATATTTGGCCAGTTCGGTAATAGCGGTGTCTATTTGCATAACAAGCTCACGAGTAGGTGCCAAAATCAGCACACGCATATCTTTTCCTTGGGCATATTTGACTTTCATCAAAATAGGCAATAAATATGCTGCTGTTTTTCCTGTACCTGTTTGGGCAATACCTAGCACATCGTGGCCACCCATTACTAATGGAATGGCTTGTTCTTGTATGGGCGAAGGAACGTCATAACCTAAATCGGTGATGGCGTTGAGTAGTTGTCGATTTAATTGAAAATCCTCAAATGTCATATTCTCTGCATCATGCTTTGTCAAAAAACCAGTTGGTTTTGGAAGACAAAACCTTTATTTCTTTTCTGCAAAGTTACAGAAAAGAAAAGCCAATGCCCAGTATTAATGTTAGAGATATGATTTTGAGGTATTTATCTCATGGCTGTTTTCTGGAAAAGCTGCCGAATACACCTATATTTTCTGCAATTTGTGATAGGTTTTCCAAATTGTATAGGTTAATAATACAACAAAGGCCAGTTCTAGTAAGTATTCTAATAGCAACATGGGCGAACTTAATGCGGTAAAGCTGGCAAATACAGGGTTTTTTAAATACACATAAACAAATGGCTGCACTACCAACAGTAAATTGAACCCCAATAGCAATACCAAATAACGAATGTCTTGGGTTTGCCATTGGTCAAATACCAGTACAATAAAGTAAATAAACATATAATAGGCCATAGCACTAGGCAAAAAAAGCTGCATAAGGCCAAAGGTAATAACAAACAAAAGAGGAAATGCTTGTTGAAGGTCTTTGTTACGGGCTTGGTAGCCAATCCACGTAGCCAAAGACAAAAACAAAGCTAACCCAATCCAGTTCATTTTGGTGATGTCTACGCTATGACCAAACAATGGGCGTAAAACCGAGAATAAATTGGGCGAGTAGGGGTCTTCGGTATGCTTGATGAGCATCAAAAAATCCCAGCCTACCAAGTTATATAAGATCATGAGGCTAGGAATACCAACAGCACACAAAGCTCCAATAAATTTCGTTTTGTTTTTGAGTAAAAAGAAAAGCGGGAAAAGGAAGAATGCAAAAGTTACTTTGAGTGAAAGCAATGCCAAAGCAATTACCAAACCAAATTTCCACTCGTTTTGGGTTTTAATCAACACATTTAGTCCCCAAAGGGCAAAACCCCAAAGCCAAATATCTTCTTGACCCCCAAACAAACAGATAATCATGGGGGCGGGCATTATCAAATAATGTACTAGCTTGCGAAAAGCCGAAGGATCTATTTTTTGATAATATTGATAAGTATAAATAGCACAAAATACTTCGCCAACCAACATCAACGCTACAATAGAGCTAGGATGATGCACTATCAATAAAGGTAATGCCAAAAAGTAAGAGAATAATGGGGCATGAAAAGACCAGAAGTCTTTATAAACCATATCTAACTGAAGTGCGTGACTGGCTTTATAATAAAAGAAAGGAATATCGCCCCGAGGTAATTCTTTAACAAGCACAAACACCACAATGAAGGGAATAATTCTTGTTATAAACACTATGGTGCTAATTATTAATGGTTTATGTGTTTCAAAAACCTTTTGCCAAATATCATATCTTTTCCAAAGAACATACTCAGCAATACAGGCCATGACTGTTAAGAATAACTTCACTAAAAAAACATACAGTACTGGCATAATGAATATATCAAAGTTAAAAACTGAGTAGTACTTTTTTATCACTTCTGGTTAGCTCAGAATCAATGACTAAATCGTTCTTTGAAGGCTAATAATTTTTGTTCAAGGAAATGATAAGATAGGCTAGCAATCAAGATAGTTAGACCTACTGTAAACGTATACATGACGATATTATAGTGTAAATTTGTCCAAATATTTTGATAAGGCTTTAATAAATTAATGACAAATATATTGACAGCAATATGATAAATATAAATCCCATACGATATTTTGCCAAGATACGAAATCACCGAATACTCTAGGTTGATAATAGTGTCGGGATTAGCCGCTACGTTTACAATGAAATAACAAAAGAAAATACTATAAACCTCTAGGTTTAGTCCCTTAAATTGAATCCCTAATATGATAATAGTTAGCAAGATGGCATAAACAATATATTGTACTTTTTTTAGGAATAATACCTTTAGGATAGCATGTTTGGTAAATACTAAGTACGCACCTAGCCCACCCATTACCATCATTAATATACGAAATTGACTCATAAAAAAGTTGAGCAATTTAGGCAAATCAGCAGTAGTGTAATCTGTGAAAAAATGAAAATAAAAAGCAAATATCGCAGCTGTTCCGGCAATAAAAATAGCAATAATGCCCAACCGTTTTTTCCATGTATTGGCACGAATTAGCCACGGCCAAAGGTAATAAAACTGTTCTTCGACACCAATCGACCAAGTTTGCGAACACATATAAGGCAATTCGTAAAACACAAAACTGAGGTTGGGTAATACAATCAGTAATAACGATAAACGAGGGTAAAAATAAGGATCATTGTACTTGGTATTTCCACTAAACTCGTACATGATAGGGATATTCGGAAATATCAGCGTGGCAGCAATAACAATAATAAAATAAATAGGCCAAATACGAAGAACTCGTCTGATATAGAAGTTCTTGATATTGATACCTTGGTTTTTGCCTTTTTCATGCAAAAGTAAATATGTTATCAAAAAACCACTCAATACAAAAAACAAGCCTACTCCTTGTTTTCCCATTTGCTTGATAATGTGATTGGTATAAATATTATCGATACCAAATACATTTTTGGCCTGCTCAATATGATGAAACAGTACGCTAAAGGCCGCAATAAAACGGACACCATTCAAATTTGGGAAATAAAGTTGTTTTTTAGGCACACTTGGGCTAGTATCTGACAGTGTAGAGAGTGATTTGGATAAGTGATTATTCGTCATGAAAATTGTTAATTTAGCATATCTCAAGCCCCTAAGGGCATTAAGGATAACAAAATTAGGCTATATAATCATAAACTCAAACTATGTTCTTGAATTATTACGTGAATGGTAGGTGTTACCTATAGTCTTTTCAAGATAAATGACCTGCCAATAAAAGCCTGATAATAAAACAAATACTACAAAAAAACAAACGCCTTATCCGACAATCAGATAAGGCGTTTATGATATTATTCTAATAAACTACGATAGCCCGAATCTTTAGGAGGGTTGATTTCTTTGGGGCTATTTGAGCCGCCAGAAGGCGAATCTAAGCTTATCAATCTAAACTCTCCTTTGTTGTAGGCTTCCAACATGGCTTGACCTTTGTCGGTCAAGATACCGTTTTGAATATCGACACCATTGATAAAGTCCATCGACAAATCCATAGCTCGTTTCATTTCGCCTAGTTTTTTGCTCATATCATCTTGGATATATTCCATTGATTCGTCAAAATAAAACTTCTTGTCGGGGTTACCCTTAAAGATACTCACGGCTGTTTTGAGGGCATTCGAGCTACTTTTTACGATTTCGTATTCGGCTTCTTTGAGCTTCACTTTTATCTCGGTTTCTTTGATAATATAATCGGCCGAAGATTGTACCTTTTCCATAAAGCCCAATACCGTTTTCATATTTTTTTGTAAAGGCAAAAGCTTTTCATTCATTTCTTGTAAGCCTGCCCCTTCGATTGTTGCCAAAGAAGCGGCTTCTTTCATGCCGGGTTTATCAATCATGGTATTTGCCTTGTTGGCTTCGGCAAATTTTTGTTTGATAAGTTCATTATTTTCAGTTATTTTCTTGTTGAGCTTGGTTAATTGTCCAGCAAGAATATCTATTTGTCCCGACATTTTTTGACGTTTTTCCTTCAAATCTTGAACATAGATTTTCATGATAGCGATAGGGTCGAGCTGAATAACCAAACCTGCGATTTTTCGCATAAATGTTTTGAACAAAAAGAAAGCGGCTGTACGTACATCTTTGCTAGTAATCAAAAATACAAATAGCCCTAACACCGCCAATAGCCCCGCCAAATACAAGGTGTTTTCAGTTACTTTAATAAGAAATACAACAATTTGATTGAAGTAGTACAAACCTAATGCACCTACTGCTCCTAGAAAAAGGAGAGACGTGATACCTTCTGGCTTGCTCCAGAACGATTTTTGTGATTGCTCACCACCGCCAATTTGTGATAAATCTGCCATTTTATGTGGGTTTTGGTTAAATTCTTGAATAATGATAAAAGGGTATTGCAAAAACATATCATATGCTGTTCTAAAAACGACTTTGTGATAATACGTTACTACTCGACCTTAAGCCTTTCCAAGCAAATGTTGTTGTATTTTGTAAATATCACCCTTGATTTGCTCTACAAAAAAATCAAAGGTTACTAAATAACTAGCTTTGTTGTTGGTGATTTTCTCGCTTTGCTCTTCTATTTCTACCGATACTTTTTTGATAGCCTCGTTGTTGACTTCTATTTTCTTTTGAAGAGCCAATATTTGCTCTGTCATGGCTTTATTGTCGTCTTGCATTTGCTTGAGATTAGCCTGCAAGCTGCCCACCCTTTCGGCAATGGCAGCATCGGCATTTTTCAAAAATGCTGTTTTGTCTTGCTCCAATATACCAATATATTCGTTGGCTGTCGATGTCAGAATTGTGATGTCCGAAACACCACCCATAGTACGGAAACTTGCCCAAGCAGCCTGAAATTGCTTTTCTTCAGACAAGCCCAAACCTGCCAAGCTTTTCATGGTTTGCATAAACTCAAAGTAGTCGGGGCCTTTGAGGTTTGATTTTTCGATGAGTTGAACAAAGTGGTCGACAAACTTTTTGTCTGTTCCTACTGTAGTATCGGCTTTTCGTTCAGCAATAGGGGTATTTTCAACCCTACTCACAGGTACATTTTCGACAGGCTTGGTAGGAGCGCCAGAGCTTTCTTCCTGAATAAAAAAACTCAGTATTTTTCGTCCTAGACTTTTTTCTTCTGTTGACATGGCTTTACAAGTGTTTTAGGATTGATTGAAATTTACTCATTTTTTGGCAATAATACCGTGATAACTGATACAATATTAGGGTGATTGGGAGATTACACCAATAAAGATTGGAAGAATGGAACTCTACCCGTAAGAATGGTATCAGGCTAGGATGGCCAATAAAATAGGATAATTGAAGCCATATTTTCCCCGAAACTATAAATATACTTGTACTTCAGTAGGTTAGAGTAGAAAACCTATGCTTGATGCTTTATAGAGTTGTAAGTACACCTAGCTTATTTCGATGAAAGTTTCCCTCTCAAACCTCACTTCCTTCAATTTATAATGGTCAACGAGTATCTCCATAAATAGGTTTTATGGAAAAACAATCTTTTTCAACTTATACCTTCTTAACTATGAATTATTTTCCAAAACGGTTGTACAACCCCAAAAGTATTTTACTCATGTTATGGGTTTCTTTGGTAACATCAGGGCATTTATTGGCTCAGAAAATTGCCCAGCCCCAACTCGGACACCGCAGTGTAGAGCTACTCAAGGTGAAAGGATTGGTATTTAAGGACCTCAATAAAAACAAGAAATTAGACCCCTACGAAGACTGGCGACTGCCTGCCGAGGTACGTATCAAAAACCTTATTGCTCAGATGACCCTTGAAGAGAAAATAGGTTTTATGATTATTAGTACAACTCGTTTGGCGGGTGACGCATCTTTTCAGGCCAATGTACCCAAGACCGAAATTACCAGTGGCTTCAATGAAGAAGACCTCGTTCAAACCATGAATATGTTTACCCGAAAACCCCTGCCCAATCCGATGGTAACAGCGGCAGGTACAACAAAGGCTATTCGAGATTTTCATTTGAGGCATTTTATTTTACGAGCCAATACCAGTGCCAAAATACTGGCAGAGTGGTCCAACAACCTACAGGCTTTGTCTGAAAGTACCCGTCTGGGAATACCATCGATTATTACTTCCAATCCACGTAACCATATTACTGTCGATGCCTCGATTGGGCTGAGTGTTGGCACAACGGCATTTTCAAAATGGCCTGGCGAACTGGGGTTATCGGCTATGAACGACTTGAAACTAACCCGTGAGTTTGCTGAAATAGCCGCCCAAGAATGGACTGCCGTAGGTTTACGAAAGGGCTATATGTATATGGCCGATTTGGCTACAGAACCCCGCTGGCAACGTATAGAAGGTACTTTTGGCGAAAATGCCGATTGGGTAGCCAATATGACACGCGAGATTGTGCTGGGTTTTCAGGGTAAGCACTTGAGTAACAAATCTGTTGCTCTTACTATCAAGCATTTTCCAGGAGGAGGCCCACAAGTAGAAGGACAAGACCCTCATTTTGATTGGGGCAAAGACCAACATTATCCTGGAAAAATGTTTGAATATCACTTAAAACCCTTCAAAGCGGCTATCGACGCAGGAACATCGGCTATAATGCCCTATTATGCAAAACCTATCGGAACACAGTACCAAGAGGTTGCTTTTGCTTATAACAAAGGTATTATTGATGATTTGTTACGCAAAAAAATGGGATTCAATGGTATTATTAACTCTGATACTGGCCCTATCGACATGATGCCTTGGGGGGTAGAAAATCTCACGATACTCGAACGCTACCAAAAGGCTATTCAATGTGGTGTCGACATATTTTCGGGAAGTGCCGACCCCACCTTATTACTCGAAACGGTCAAAAAAGGATTGGTGAGCGAAGCCCGTATCAATGAATCTGTGACTCGCTTATTGCGTGAAAAGTTTGCATTAGGCCTTTTTGAAAACCCTTATGTAGATGTAGCCAAAGCGGTAGAAACAGTCGGAAATGCTAAATTTCAGAAAAAGGCAGATTTAGCTCTTCGGAAGTCAATTGTGTTGCTTCGTAATCAAAATAAATTGCTTCCGCTTGCCCCAAAAACAAAGGTGTATTTTGAAAGCTATTATAATAATGGCTCAAATCCTATTGCTGTTATTAATCCTCCTAAGGGTACTTGGCCTGTAGAGTTTGTTGCTACCAAAGAAGAATCAGATGTTATTGTAGTTTGGCTAAAGCCCAATGCTGGGAGTCTATTTAGCTCAACAGGTGGCCCAATAGAACTGACCCTGTCCAAAAATAAAATAGACATAGCACATATCAATGATCTGATACAATCAAAGCCAACGATTGTAGCCATTAATTATTCGAGTCCTTGGGTAATTGATGAAATTGATGGCAATGCACAATTAAAAACGGTTTTGGCTACATTCGGCACAAGCCCTGAAGCATTACTTGATGTAATTACAGGACGATTTAACCCTACTGGCAAAATGCCTTTTACAACGCCTATATCGACAAAGGCAGTTTTAGAAAACCAATCGGATGTGCCGGGTTATCTCAAATCCAAGGGATATGCCCTTTTTAGGTTTGGTGAGGGGTTAGGTTATTAGGCTGAAATTGTTTGGCAATTCAATAATAATCTTTAAAATCATTTAATCCTGATTTTGAGGGAGATTTATGTGCCAAATCTACAATACGTTTAAATTATTTCACGGCCATTATTTTACTCAGGTGCTATACGCACCTGAGTTTTTTTGTCTTTATAAGTCTATTATGTGCTGCCTTTCAACCCAAATAATTGCTTCTTTATATAATTACATGAAAAATTAATAAAAAAAAGCATAACCTTCGTGCAACATTCGCTATCAAGCTTGCATCTTATGGTTGTACCTCGAAAGAATCAGTACTTACCAATAACCACTCATCTTAATTAGCAGTCGCTTAAACCAAACAATTCACAAGTTATACTGGATAATTACCATTTAAAGAAGTAAGCGACCGATTACGGTATTTTGTATTGCAAGGTACTATCCAAAACATATAACTTTGATACAGAAATCAAGCAGAAAAGAAGTCAATTGATACTAAACCGAACATTGTATGTATCATTACCGAACAATAATTATTATACCTAAAAATATTAAACAGCTGAAAATCAATGATATAACCTATTGGCACAGAAATTTCAATACATTAAACAAATACAAAAAGTAATCAAGCATTTTAAAAGAACTTTCTAAACAACAAATACATATCATGAAAACGCTCGTAAGATTATTCGCAATTTCAACTTTAACAGTAATGTCATTAGTAGCTAATGCATTCAACAACGATACCAACAGCCCTAACAAAACGAAAACTTTTGAAATAGGAATGTTCCAAAGCAAAAACTCGCTCAAGATGAACTTGATGCTTGAGAAAGTAACTGACAAACGAATTTCAATTGTACTAAAAGATGAAAACGGCAAAGTATTACACCAAGAAACCGTAGCTAAAAAAGTGCCTTCATATTGTGGCAAATTTGATATGAGCGAATTGCAAGACGGTGTATATACTTTTGAAATTACAGATGGCACTGAAAAAATCATCAAACAAGTAAACTTACATTCACCTGCCAATATCGACGTAACTCGTAAAATCACCGTGAACAAATAATAATCAAAAAATCGTATTTAATCTTCTGTTATCAAGCATTTAAAAAATTAATAATATCATGAAAACTTTCGCTAAAACTTTCGCTATTGCCTTTTTATCAGTTGTGTCTTTTGTAACTTTTGCCAACAACGACACCAACGCTCCTAACAAAACGAAAACTTTTGAAATAGGAATGTTCCAAAGTAAAAACTCGCTCAAGATGAACTTGATGCTTGAGAAAGTAACTGACAAACGAATTTCAATTGTATTGAAAGACGAAGACGGTAGAGTATTACACCAAGAAACCGTAGCCAAAAAAGTGCCTTCATATTGCGGCAAATTTGATATGAGCGAATTGCAAGATGGTGTATATACTTTTGAAATTACAGATGGTACTGAAAAAATCATCAAAAAAGTAAATTTACATTCGCCTGCCAATACCGACGTAACACGTAAAATCACCGTGAACAAATAGTAATCAAAAAATCGTATTTAATCTTCTGTTATCAAGTATTTAAAAAATTAATAATATCATGAAAACTTTCGTTAAAACTTTTGCCCTTTTATCGGTTGTGTCTTTTGCAACCTTGGCCAATAACGATACCAATACACCCACCAAAACCAAGAGCTTTGAGGTAGGTATGTATCAAAGCAAGAATACCAATAAAATGAACGTGCTAATCGAAAAGGTAGTTGGTAAAAAAGTGACGATTCTGGTAAAAACTGAAAAAGGGGAGATATTGTCAACAGAAACTGTAGCTAAAGGCACTGATTCATATCATGGCAAATTTGACCTTGATGCTCTGAAAGACGGCAAATATATATTTGAGATTACCGACGGTACAGAAAAAGTGATTAAGAATATCAATCTGGAAACGCCAAAATCGGTTGAAGTATCTCGTGAAATCTCAATCAACTAATTATTAGTAGAAGTGTAGGATGGTGCTTGCTGATTTCGTTGTTATGAATGAAAGCAAGCCTTTTTACAAGTTTAGCCTCTTTAAAATCATTCAGAATTTTATAATTAAGTATAGGGAAAACCTTTAGCCTATTAAAAACATAAGTCGCCTATTGTAGATAACCTTTACGATAGGCGACTTTTTTTGATAGCTTATTTTTCTGTTTTTCTAATTTGAATAATATTGACAAAAAAGGAGAACGCCATCGAGAAATAAATGTACTGTTTAGGAATATGAAATGCCAAACCTTCGGCAATAAGGGTAATACCTATCATCATCAAAAAACACAAAGCCAAAATTTTGAGCGAAGGATGTCGAGTAATAAAACTACTTATTGTGCCTGCTACCATAAGCATTATCGAAATAGATACAATAACAGCCACATACATTACCCAAAGCTCGTCGACAAGCCCAACGGCTGTAATAATGCTATCAATCGAGAATACTAGGTCTAGTACCAATATTTGGCCTATAATTTTGCCAAAAGATTTGTACACAAATGGCTTTTCGTCGTGACTATCTTCAGTTTTTTCAAAAATCTCTTTATTGCTTTTGTACAATAAAAATAGCCCTCCTGCAATAAGAATAAGCCCTTTTCCCGAAATAGCTATATCATAAACTACAAATAGTGTTTTGTCGAGCTTCATAATCCAGCTAATACCCGCCAACAAAATCAGGCGAGTTACCAGTGCCAAACTTAAGCCAACCAATCGGGCTTTTTTGCGTTTATCGACGGGGAGTTTATCGGAAAGAATAGAAATAAAAATGATATTGTCGATACCCAAGACAATTTCTAAAACAATAAGCGTAATCAGGGAAATAATAATTTCTGTTGTCATTTTTTGTCTGTTATATTAATGAGGTCTTTGCTGTAACATCAATCATTGTGCAAATGTTGCTATTGCTAAATTAGATTTACCTTAGAAAAATAGCAACGCTGCTAATTTGTACCTTTGATAGCTTTAACATATCATTAACACATACCCCTAAAATAGCCTTTTGGCTTTGCCGTTTTATATACAAATCAACCAATCTATTTAGTATTAAAAGTGCTTTAATAGCTTATCAAATCGAACAAGTATGAAACGCAACCTTTTTATTTTGGCTATCTCGGCATTAGGATTGATGCTTATGATGGCAGTGCCAAAGGCTACCGCTCAAGGATACCCCGACAGAAGAGATGATTACAATCGACCAGATTATAACCGCCAAGATGACAACCGCCGTTATGATGACCGAGCCGATAACCGAAGAGGCGATAATGCAGGGTATTATCCTTTAGACGACCGTAATCCTTTTGATTCAAGAAGTAGAATTTATGACGCTCGTAACCCCTATGACCCACGCCCAATTTATGATAACCATTCACATGGCCGCTATAACGATTATGACTATCGTTGTAATTGTGATTCATACAGCTATTGCTCGCATCGCCAACGCTGGGCCGATAGGTATTATCCAGTAGACCCACGCAACCCTTACGATATTCGCAATCGTGGACGATACCACTACGATGACCGTGATTATAGCTATCGCCGTCGCAGAGTTATTGTTGTACCTCCTCCTGTAGTGATTGTACCACCACCAAGCCGAGGACATGGCCACCGAGGTTGGTAATACCGATTTGATAAAAAAGAATCTCCATATATTAAGCTTCTCAATTTATATACTATTAGGTCGTAGACACCCCGTCTATGGCCTAATTTTGTATTCAATTATTGTACAATATAGCTTATTTGTTGTACAAAAAAAATAAAATAAAACAAGGGATTTTTAGCTAAGTCTTTGTGCTTGTGTACATTTCTTATTAAAATTATGGTAAATTAGTTCGAGAAAAGAAAAAGAATGCAGTATCTGCCAAGATTACTAGCTTTTATGTTCACCCACTCATTTAACCAAATAAACGCATTTATAGCCGAGAAACCCAAAGTATTTGTTAGCTTTAATGTCATAGACTATTATTGATACATATTGAGCAGTGGCTCAGTTCTTAATTCTATTGTTATAAACCAAAACCTTATCATCATGCAACGTTTAACAGTAGCAGGAAGATTGCTCATTACAGGATTAGTGTTAGCAGCATTCTATTTTGGATTCAAAAAATTTGGTGGAAAAGAAGTCCTCGAAAAGCTCAAAACTACCGATTCGACCGAAGCACCAATCGCCTCGTCAACACTTCCCGATAATAGTAGCTCGGCTTCTGCCGAAAACTCTGACAATGTGGCCAGCTCAACCACAAAGGGCTCATTCGACTATACTGCTCCAGTGCCTATTGCGGGCAAGCTCAAGGGGGTAGTAGAACTAGGAGCTAGTGGATTCAACTCTTTTGTGGTAAGAATCGACAAAGATAAAAACTGGAAACTCGAAAAAGCAGAATTTGGAAATAGCCTTGTTACCGAAAATATGGCTACCGACGAAGATGTACGAGCAGGCTTGAAAAAATATATCGGTGGTATGCTTGATTATGGTGTTGGTGGAAAAGAAATCCATTTTGTTGTAAGCTCAGGGGCATTAAAAGCTGAAGGAACACAAAAAATTATTAAGGCTCTAAAAACCCTCAATTACTTTGTAAACACTGTTACACCCGAACAAGAAGGTATATTAGGGCTAAAAGTAGTACAGCCCAAAGAATTTGCCGACAAATCTTTTGTGGTAGATATTGGCTCAGGCAATACCAAAATCTCTTGGCATGAAGGTTCGGCTATTCGTTCGTTGGAATCGTATGGTGCTAAGTACTTTCAAAATGGCGTAGACGACGAAACCGTTGCCAAAGAAATTAAGGCTAAAGCCAAACAGATTCCTGCCGAAAGCAGAAAAACATGCTTTATTATAGGAGGTGTGCCTTTTGAACTTGCAAAAGCTGTTAGAAAAGATAAAGAGCGATATACCGTGTTGGATTTACCTTCAGCTTATAAGCTCGAAAATGCAAAATCAAAAGCAGGCTTAAATATTTACAAAGCTATTGCTGAATCTACGGGTTGCGATAAGTTTGTGTTTGACTGGGATGCCAATTTTACTATTGGATTTCTGTTGAGCTTACCATAATAAGCCTTATTGTTATAAAAAAAGAGGTCGTAAAATTTCGCCAAAAAATGGGCAAATTTTGCGACCTCTTGTCATAAAAGGCGTTTGTTAGCTACGCCTTTTCTCAAAAATACAACCCAAAATCACTAAGAAAAGTGTGGGTAAATAAACAAATGACCAATCAAAAAAACTTTTTTTAACAAATTCAAAAAGGAAGTTACATGTCGTTAGAAACATGCCGAATGGAACACTGTAAAAAAGAGAGTGATACAAATTAGTTTTGAGATTAAACCAAAACTTGGAAGCAATAGGCCTTAGGGTAGTCATGAATAAAATTAGGAAATAATGGGTTGAACAAATATGTTGAATAAATCACACAAATTTACGTAAAGGATTACTGATTAGTTCATTATTTTTTTGTAAACTTTACTGATGTACTATCTAACAAATGTCATTCCCATTAAGCTTGCAAGTGTACATTCAATCAAAAAAAATCTCATTAATGAATAAAATCTCAAAAAAACTACTAAAATTCTGGCAGGTGCTTGGTCCTGGCCTTATTACAGGAGCAAGCGACGACGACCCTTCGGGAATTGCTACCTATTCGCAAGCAGGGGCTCAGTTTGGTTCAAAATTGCTTTGGACAGCTATTTTTACCTACCCCCTAATGGTATCTATTCAAGAAATGTGTGCTAGAATTGGCCTTGCTACTGGTTATGGGTTGATGGGGACAATTAAAAAGTATTATTCTAAAAAAATCCTGTACCTCATTTTAATCGTCAGTTTTCCGTCGATAATCCTCAATATAGGTGCTGATATTGCAGGCATGGGAGCAGTCGGGCATTTGATTGTTCCACAAATCTCACCATTTGTCTTTTCAATTGCCTTCACAGCATTATTGATTTTTGGGATAGTTTATTTATCGTATCGCCGTATTGCACTTATTCTCAAATGGCTTTGTATTGTGTTGTTTGGGTATATTATTATACCCTTTTTGTCAAATATTCAGTGGACACAAGTGCTAATAGACACCATAATTCCTAAAATTGAATATTCATCCGACTATTTTTTGGCCTTAGTAGGTATTTTAGGGACTACTATTTCGCCTTACTTGTTTTTTTGGCAGGCATCTATGGAGGTCGA
Organism: Flectobacillus major DSM 103; assembly: GCF_000427405.1. NCBI lineage: Bacteria > Pseudomonadati > Bacteroidota > Cytophagia > Cytophagales > Flectobacillaceae > Flectobacillus > Flectobacillus major. The sequence goes on along the minus strand of NZ_KE386491.1, from coordinate 3,619,437 downwards.
AGAAGTAAATCAAAAACATTTGATAGTCGACAAGCGAGTGATTCATTCAATGCAAAGCGATGTAAAATGGGGAATGTTGTTGACCAATGTTGTCTTTTATTTTATTATTCTAACAACAGGAACAGTACTTTATCATGCAGGTATCTTTCAAGTTCAAACCGTAGAAGAAGCCGCCCGAGCCTTGCAGCCACTGGCTGGCGACATGGCGTATTTGTTATTTGCGATTGGCGTTATAGGAACGGGCTTGTTGGCTGTTCCAGTTTTGGCAGGTTCGTTGAGTTATATGATGGCCGAAACCTTTGGCTGGGAAGAGGGGCTCGACAAGAAATTTCATGAGGCCAGAGGTTTTTATATAACCTTGATAGTATCTTTACTGGTAGGCTTGCTTGTTCATTTTATGGGAATTAGCCCCATCAAAGCACTTATTTATACTGCCGTATTATATGGTGTTACAGCTCCAGTATTGATAGCCATAATTATTCATATTAGCAATAATAAGCTTATTATGGGGCGATTTGTGAATACCTTTTGGTCAAATTTCTTTGGTGTCATAACCTTTTTGGTCATGGCATTTTCGGCAGTAGCTCTTATCTATTGGTCTTTTTAGCAGAGTACACATCAACAATCATGCTGTTTTTCCAGTAGATTATTCTACCTTTGTATTATGTCTAATCAGCAAGCAAATAACCCACTACATGGCGTAACCCTCGAAATGATGCTAAATCATTTGGTAGCCTATTTTGGATGGAATCAATTAGGGCAACTTATTGATATTCGTTGCTTTAACTTTGACCCAAGTATCAAGTCTAGTTTGGCGTTTTTACGCAAAACTCCTTGGGCAAGACAAAAAGTAGAAGAATTATATCTGAAGACCCTTGTCGATATCGAGCGTAAAAGTAACATCCATGAAACCAAATAACTGGGCTGCCAAAGCCCCCAATAAATCAACCAAATCTTCGGATTTGTTATTTCAAGTAACCGAAAATACCGAATTAATGGTGTTTTTGATTGCCAAGATGCCCCATAAAAGTAGGGTAAATATCAAGACTATTTTGCGAGATAAACAAGTGCTGGTAGATGGCCGAGCCACCACACAGTTTAATCATCCTTTAATTCCGGGACAAGAAGTAACTATCAAAACATTAAAAGCATATCAGGAAAAACCTTATAAAGGGCTGAGTATTATTTTTGAAGACCAACACCTGATTGTTATTAACAAAGACGAAGGGATGTTGTCGATTTCGACAGATAAAGAAAAAGAGCTTACAGCTTATTCTATTCTGAGCAATCATGTCAAAAAAACAAACCCTTCCAATCGTATTTTTGTGGTACATCGGCTTGACCGTGAAACCTCGGGCTTGATGATGTATGCCAAAAGTGAAAAAGTCCAAAAACTCCTTCAAGAGTCTTGGCATGCTACCAAAGAACGTATCTATTTGGCTGTTACTGAAGGCAAATTACCTCAATCCGACGGTACGGTAGAATCATATTTGGTAGAAAGTAAGGCTTTTATTGTGTATTCGTCGCAAAACCCCAATAACGGGCAAAAGGCTATTACACATTATCAAACCCTGAAATCAAACAACAATTATTCATTGGTGAAAGTAACCCTCGAAACGGGTCGCAAAAACCAAGTAAGAGTACACATGCAAGACCTTGGGCATCCTGTAATTGGCGATGCCAAATATGGCTCAAAGGTCAACCCTATCAAGAGGTTGGGCTTGCACGCTTGGGTACTTACATTTGTACACCCTGTAACGAAAGAATCGCTGCATTTTGAAACACCGATTCCGAAAAAATTTACAGGATTATTTTAAAGAACAACTAACACGAAATAGAAAAACAAATGGATATTTATGTAGGAAGTCTTCCTTTCAAACTAAAAGACGCTGGCCTGAAAGAATTGTTTGAAGCTTATGGAGAGGTAAGCTCAGCCAAAATTGTAATTGATAAAATCACTCGTCAAAATAAAGGTTTTGGCTTTGTTGAAATGCCTAACGACGAAGAGGCTTTGGCGGCTATTCAGGCTTTGAACGAGTCAGAACTCGATGGCCGTAAGCTTATTGTGAATAAGTCTGTTCCTAAATACAAAACAAGTGTAAAGGATACCAAACCTAAAAAGAATGGAGGGTACTTTAAGGGAATAGGCAATGGCCCCAAGAAAGACAAACGTGGAGGCAATAGTTGGTAACAACGAAAAATTAAGGAACAGATATGTCAAATAATGATATTTTTAAAAAGTTGAGAGTAGCCCTACAGCTGCGTGATGACGAAATTGTAGCCATACTCAAATTAGTAGATTTTAATATCTCGAAAGCTGAATTGGGGGCATTTTTTAGAAGTGAAGACCACCCCAATTATAAGCCTTGCGGTGACCAAATTCTCCGTAACTTTCTTAATGGCTTGGTAATACACCTCCGTGGCCCTCGCCCAGAGAAACCTCGTTCTGAGAAGAAAGTTGATAAATAATCGAAATGATAACATAGGGCTTGCCAATAAGGTAAGCCCTATGCTGTTATTGACAAGATACTTTTGAAAGGGTATCATTAAAAATTGCTTTTTCTGGATATTTCAGTACCAGTATGCCGTTTTTATCTTCTATTTCGCCCCATTTTCGTATTACGTTCTCCCCTTCAATTTTCCATTGGGTTTCTTCAATTTGGGTTGCTCCCTCAATAACATACGTATACAGTAGCGTCATAGTCGAGCCTTTCCTGATTCCTTTTACAGTACCAATTGCTCCATCTTTTTCAAATGGCTGGATACTATATTTCCCATGAATACTATCGCCTTGTATAAACATTTGTAAGGTAGTAAGATCTTTTTCTAATTTTTGTTCATAACAAAGTGTATCTCTCAGCGATAAATTGCCCTTGGTGCTGGATTCTTGGGTAGTAGTGTTTTTTTGACAGGCAATAAAAAAAATAGGCAATACTAATATTCTAAATGGTTTCATTACAATAAACTTGGGTTTAAATGATAGGTAGAGTTTGGCTGTAGCAAGAAAGAGTAGATTTAAAGGCAATTTAAACGATAAAAGGTCAAGACCCAAATATTCGGAAAAGGAACTATTGAAAGGTATTTTTTCAATAAACCTCTATTTTTATGAGGACTTATATGGACTAAATATGGTTTACTCCAAAATACCTGATAATTTAGTATGCAGAAAAATAAAACAATTCTCACAAGGTAATGTAAATGCTTGATTAGAAATATGCTACTGAGGTAAATTAAGTAATGGTATAAATATAGCAATTGCTTAATAACTAGTTGTTTATGTTCATAAGGCAGAATTCATGATTCGGTGTTCTTACTTACCTATATCAATTCTATGAATAACATGAAGAAACTCTTTCAACTAAGTGCTGTTTTGCTGTTGTTACAGTGGACAAGTTTTGCTCAGAAAGTACCAAGTACGTACTGTAACCCTATTGATATTGGTTATAGGTACAATTTTGAGCAGATGAACGAACATATTTCGTATCGTTCAGGTGCCGACCCTGTAATTATTAACCACAAAGGCGAGTATTTTTTATTTGTAACCATTTCAGGAGGTTGGTGGCATTCAAAAGATTTGTTTAGCTGGAACTATATTGTGCCCGACAAATGGCCAATGGAGGATATGTGTGCTCCTGCGGCGGTGTCTGTACGAGATACACTTTATTTATTTCAATCAACCTTTCAGCAACGTCCTATTTTTTATTCGACCGAGCCAGAAAAAGGGAAATTGAAATTTTTGAATCGGTGGTTGCCACAATTACCCAAAGATATTGGCCCCTGGGATCCTGCTTTATTTCATGACCCTGATACCGATAAATGGTATATGTATTGGGGGTCGTCGAATGTATACCCGATTTTTGGAGCAGAGCTTGACAAAAGTAAAAAACTGACTTATAAGGATAAAACAGATTATAAACCTTTGGTTTTTTTAGATCCATATCAACATGGCTGGGAGCGGTTTGGCCCCGACCATGCCGATTGGGTAAAGCCTTTTATTGAAGGTGCTTGGATGACCAAACACAAAGGGAAATACTATTTGCAATATGCAGGGCCTGGCACTGAATACAATGTTTATGGCAATGGTACATATATTGGCGACGACCCCCTTGGGCCATTTACGTATGCTCCTTACAATCCTATTTCGTATCGCCCAGGTGGGTATATGACAGGGGCGGGGCATGGCAATACTTTCCAAGACAATTATGGCAATTACTGGAATACTGGCACACCTTGGCTGGCGGTAAACTGGCCAATGGAACGCCGTATCTCGATGTTTCCTGCGGGCTTTGATTCCGATGGACAGATGTTTTCAAATACTCGTTTTGGCGATTGGCCACATTATTTGCCAACCCAAAAATGGCAAGATAGAGATGCTTTGTTTACGGGCTGGATGCTATTGTCTTACCAAAAACCTGTTACGGTTTCATCGGTTCAAGATACGATTCATATAGCTAAAAATTTGACCGATGAAGGTCGTCAAACTTTTTGGGTGGCCAAACAAAATAAGGCTGGCGAATGGGTTAGTATCGATTTACAACATGAGTCCGAAATCAGGGCTGTACAGGTAAATTATATTGATTATAAAAATAATGTCTTTGATTCTGACTCGTCGGTGTATACTCAATTCAAGCTTTGGGGGTCAAAAGATGGTAAGAAATGGGAGCTTCTGCACGACCTTAGCCAAGAACCCAAACGAGATAGGGCTTGTGCCTATATAGAGCTTACAAAACCATATAAGGGACGATACCTAAAATATGAACATACGTATGTAAAAGCTGTAAATCTGGCTATTGGCGAAATCCGTGTTTTTGGTAACGGTTTAGGCAAATTACCCGAAATGCCTACTGGATTGCAGGCAAAAAGACAGAAAGATGAGCGTAATGTAGATATTCAATGGAACAAAGTTTCTAATGCTGTTGGATATAATATTCGATGGGGTATTGAAAAAGATAAATTATATCAAACTTATCAGGTATATGCCGACCAGCCCAATGCCTTACAAATAAGGGCTTTAAATTTAGGACAAAAATACTTTTATGCGATTGAGGCCTTTAACGAAAATGGTGTTTCGGCTTTGAGCGGAGTAATAGGAGATAAGTAATATATCAAATCAAAGGCGTTATGCAATGGTATAACGCCTTTGGTATAAAGAAGCTGGACTAGCTAATCAGAAAATACTAGTGTATATTCTCGAATCCTTAAAAGCTTTTTGAAAAATTTATTGGTTCAATGAAACCTTTAATACTTTTACCTGATTATCGGCCGTAATGCGGACAAAATAGCTGCCTGCACCTAATGACGCTAAATCGAATGAGGTTGTATAGGCATCACTTTGTTTCTCTAAATCTTTGGTTTCGAGTACCATTCCAAAAAAGTTAATTAACTGAGCCTGTACCGATTTTAGTCCTGTACTGTTCGGAAATTTTACCGTAATTTTTCCACTAGTAGGGTTAGGAAATACCTTGGCGATACCGTCCGAAAGTGGTTCTTCTTCAACAGCCGTAATTGTAATTGTAACACCATTTGAATAAGCCGTACAGCCGTTGGCATCGAGAACCTTAGCATTATAATATCCTGACTGAATAGGCACAATATTAGCCAAACCTTTGGCTATAGCCAGTTCATTACCATTGACATACCATGTAGGGCTATTGCCAGACTGTAATGTAAGGTTGCTACCACTCCAGCTTAATACAGGTGCAATAGGGCTTAGGGCAGTTGCAACAACTGCCGAAGACGTTACACTACACAAGCCATTGTCGACTACATTAACACTATAACTTCCTGCTGTACTAATGGTATAGGTATTTCGAGTAGCCCCTGTGATTTTTGTGCCATTTCTTAGCCATTGATAAGCATAGTTGCTATTGCTCGAAGCCGTTAGTGTGGCGGTGGCATCGGGGCAAAAGCTAACAGTATTGGTTGGCGTAATACTTACTTGAGGGGCTGTAATGGTTTGTATAGCTACTTCGGCACGTGGGCTTGGGCATTCTAACGAGCTAACATCAATGTCGTATAAATAATAATAGCCTGTTTTGATAGTACTGCCTTCATACAATGCACCAGTAATGCTTACTGCACTATTAATCACAAAAGGATAGCCCACTAAATCTCCTGTTTTGGTAGTATCTGCATTTTTATTACTTCTAAAAATAGATGCTCCATCGGTACAATCTTGTGAAATAAGGTATGTCCCTGCTTCTGGAATCTTCAAATTTAATGGTATTACGATACCTTGGTCGGTTTTATCATCGATCAATTGGTTATTGCTACGGGTACTATTGGCTGTAGTACGAGTAGCATTTACATTGACCGTCACCGACGAAATAGGTGTACCGTCCGACATACGAGTTACACTAAATTTGATAGTACCAGCAGTTCCTACGTAAACTCTGGCACTTTTTAGTACAATAGGAAGCTGGGTAGTCATGATAATTTCTGGGCCAAATGAATCATAGTACGTGCCTCCTCCAAAAGTATATTTACTTTTGGCTCCTATACTACCCGATAAATCGCCAGAGGTTACATATACCTTTTGGGTGTTGGTGGGTGTCGTAAAACTGCCACTACCACCTGTAAATAACAGATTCCCTCCCAAAAGCTGATCGTACCATAACAACGACGACGAACTAGACGACTTAATAACTAAGCTGCTAGCTCCTTCGCACAGCACTGCCTGAGCAGAGGGTGCTACAGGACTGGCTACTTTTCTACTAAAGGTTGCTACATTATTACTATTATCTTGGTCGGTGCTTAGGGTTGCTTCTGTGGCAAAGGTATAAGTTTCGCCAGCTATAGTATTAAATGTACCACTGAGTACTGCCGTACCTGATTGTAGCGAACTTAATGTTCCTGAATATGTACCATTTAAGGTAGCCACAACAGTACCACTACTATTTGCTACTTTTACGGTAATAGGAATATTACTAATGTTTTCTGAACCAATGTTTCTGATACTCACACTTACTTGATTGTAGGCTGTATTACTACAAAATAAGGTTGATTCGGGCGATATAAGTTCTGAAACTGCTAAATCGTACATAGGACGAACAATCTTTAGTGGTATTTCCATTACTTCACCTTTGGCAATAGTTCCACAGCTTGAGGCTATTGTACTGTTAGCATCGCTACAAATTACCCTCAGAATAGTAGTATTTCCGATTTCTATTCCTTGTGGAATTGTCACCTTACCCGAGTATGTGCTTGAAGTATATCCTTGAAGGCTTAAAATACTTTCGTTGGTATCGTCAAAATCACCATCAAGATTCCAGTCAACAAATGCTCTGATATTTTTGCTAGACGTATCTTTAAATTTGATGTCGAGCTGTACAATTTGTCCTGTCGAAACACTATTTGTACCTAAGTTCAGCGTATCTAAATAATCTGCGGCAGTGCTTGGCGTAATTGCACAGTAAGATTTTCCGCCAAGGCCACTAATAATCAACGAGTAGTTTTGTGAGCTATTGGTAAGAGTTCCTTTGTGTGAAATAGTTATGGTATAAGTTTTTCCTGGAATAGGGTTGGGTATTAAAATTTGTTCAATGTTGTCTCTGATATTATCACCATTGGTAGCTACATCACTTGGTTTGTCGGGGTTCAACACAAATGGCAAGAAGGTATTGGTTTCATCGTCTGAGATGCGTATATCTAGGTCATTTACCAGTTTTGGGGTTCTATTATTAAAGTTAGCCACCGTAACCGACGAAGCTGTAGCAGCGGGGTCTGTCCAGCTAATAGTAGCACGAAGAGCACCCTTGCCAGAGGCCACCACCTTTTGTGCAAAACTACCTCCTTGAGCTAAAGTTCGTTCTGTGATAGAATGGGTAAAATCTTTATTCAGAATAGCGATAGCCGCCTTTTCCATATTGAGTAATCCCCAGCCATAAATATAATCAGGCCCCGCATTGCCCGCATCTTCGGCTGTATGAATAGCAAGCCCTTTTAGGGTTGCCGACCGCATAAATAGCCCATCATTTTGTTGGGCATAAAGCTCTTGAAGTAAAAATAAGCTACCCGCTACATGTGGACTAGACATCGACGTACCACTAAGGGTAGTATAACTTGTGGTAGAAGTGTTGGAGGTAGAAAAAATATTAACCCCAACCCCAACAATGTCTGGTTTGATACGACCGTCGTCGGTAGGCCCCCAACTACTAAAGCTCGAAATTTTTATATCAGAAGCCTGTGTAGGAGGGCTATCAAGTGTATTAACAGCCCCAACAGTCAATATATTTTTGGCATTACCTGTTGTTGATATAATATCATAGCTGTTGTTTTTGCTACGAGCTACGGTACTGGTATCGCTTCCATTTCCAATATAATATACTTCGCTTGTACTGGTAGGCCCTGTTTCGCCACGGTTATTGCCCGCCGACTTTACGATAAGGTAATAAGGAGCATTATACGAAATTCTATCCCAAGTTTGGGTTTCTGTATCGTAAAAGCCAAACTTATAATCTTCAAAAGTATTGATACTGGTATTGCCCATCCAACGCCATTTGCTAATAGAAGAATCATAATTCCAGCCTGCCAAATAACCGTAAGAGTGGTTTGAAACCAGAAGACCCGTGGCAGCATTAGCCATTTCGGTATTATCGTTGTTATAGTCCCATGCTTTGAGGCTAGCCCCAAAGGCCATACCCTTGGCTTGAGCCGAAATCCCAGAGGCAATCATCGTTCCCGAAACGTGTGTGGCGTGCTGGTCGGTAGATGTAGGGTTATCTTGTTGGCTAACACGGTTGACTAGCTCGACATGGCTAGCATAGACACGTCCGCCGTCCCATATACCCAATTTACCTGTCATAAAAGAACTACCACCATTGAGGTTGAGTCCAAGGCTACCGCCACTGTAAAGGGTGTTGGTTCTTGAGGCAGCACTCGACTTGGCATTGCTATGGGTAATCAAATAGAGTGGTTGCCCTGTATCGTCAATACCCTTTAATTGAAATCGTCGTCCGTCTTTATATTCGCCAGAAATCTGCCAATTTTTCTTCTGAGCTACAGCCAAGGCTTTGTCATAATTATCGCTTTGTTTTTTCGCAATTTCTTTTGACATTACTTGGATTGCCTGTTGCTCATTGGCCGAGTATAAAGCTTTATTTTGTGCGAAAATTACATTACCAAGTAGAACACAGCATAGCGTTATTATTTTTTTCATAAGAGGGTCATTTGTTGTGATACAGGATTAACGATACATAGTGGATTGTGTTTCTATTTTATGACAGAATAATTGTGGGAAACGTTGCGTAAAAGCTTTGTTAAAAAAAAACGCAATCGTGTTGAACGATTGCGTTGAAAACTTTACAAGAAGAAAAGTTATTCCATCATTTCTTTTTCACGTTGCTTATTGACACTCGACGACACCCAAATACTAATTTCGTACAAACCAAAGAGAGGGGTTGCTACCAATAATTGTGAAATAATATCGGGCGATGGCGTAATAATAGCAGCCACAATCAAGATAACAATAAGGGCATGGCGGCGGTATTCACGCATGAACGACGGTGTTAAAATACCAATGCGTGAAAGTACAAACGAAATCATAGGTAATTGAAAAGTAAGCCCACAAGCCAAGGTCAACATTGATAACAACGAAATATAGTCGTTGATGTCAAATTGGTTTTGAATACTTTCGTCCAATTTGAAATTAGCCAAAAAGTTGATAGCCATTGGAGCTACAATAAAATACCCAAAGCTAACGCCCATAAAAAACAAAAGCGATACCCAGAAAACAGCCCCACGAGCCGCTTTCTTTTCGGTGTCTTTTAAGCCTGGTTTGATAAAACGCCAAACTTCCCAGAAGAAATACGGAAAAGCAAATAGCAGACCAACAATGATAGATTGGGTCAGAGCCATCATAAATTGTCCAGAAACTTCACGGCTTTGTAAGATAAAATTGGCTTGTCTGAAGCACAATCCTTCCATTCCTGTAGCATCGGCAATCTTGCAAAGTACTTGATTGGTCCAGAAATCAGATTTGGCTGGAGCCATAATAATACCACCAAATATTTCTGTACGGTATATCCATGCCGCAATCGTAAATATTAAAATAGAGCCGAGCGAACGGATTATATGCCAACGAAGTTCCTCTAAATGTTCAATAAAGGTCATTTCTGTACCTTCAATTCCTTCTTCTAATTCCTCGTCAAATTCTTGGTCTAGTGCCATTCTTTAGTTAATGATTAGATTTATAAGGGCTGTACCTACAATAGGTATAATACTTTTAGCCGACAGCTCAAAGCCTATTGCTTGTTGCTTGCTTACAAAGTTACATGAAAAACGCAAAAAACCCTGACAGCGTCTGTAGTTGTCAGGGTTTTTTATGGCTATGTGTTATTACCTTTTACCAACAGTTTGATACTATCTGTAAAGAGGGAAATTTTCTACCCACTTATTTACTTCTGTTTTTACAGAAGAGATAAATGTTTCGTTATCGTGGTTCATCAATACGCTATCGATAAGCTCAACGATATGTAACATTTCTGCTTCTTTCATACCACGTGTAGTCATTGCAGCAGTACCAACACGCATACCCGAAGTAACAAACGGCGATTTGTCGTCGAATGGTACCATGTTTTTGTTGATAGTAATGTCTGCTTTAACCAATGTATTTTCGGCCAATTTACCAGTCAATCCTTTTGGACGAAGGTCAATCAACATCAAGTGGTTGTCTGTACCACCCGAAATAATTTTGTATCCTTTGTCAACAAATGCTTGAGCCATTACCAAGGCGTTTTTCTTCACTTGTTCAGCATAAGCTTGGAAGTCGTCGGTCAATGCCTCGCCAAAAGCTACAGCTTTGGCTGCAATTACGTGCTCTAATGGGCCACCTTGTGTTCCTGGGAATACAGCACCGTCCAAACAAGCTGACATCATTTTCAAATCACCTTTCAATGTCGTAAATCCAAAAGGGTTTTCAAAATCTTGTCCCATCATAATCAAACCACCACGAGGGCCACGCAAAGTTTTGTGGGTTGTAGTAGTTACGATATGACAATGCTGCATTGGGTTGTTCAACAAGCCTTTTGCAATCAATGCAGAAGGGTGAGAAATATCGGCCAATAACAACGCTCCAACTTGGTCGGCAATAGTACGCAAACGAGCATAATCCCAATCACGAGAATAAGCAGAGGCTCCACAGATAATTAATCTTGGACGCTCTTTCAATGCTGTTGCTTCTACTTTATCCCAATCAATCAAACCTGTTTCTTCCTCTACACCATAAAAAAATGGTTGGAAATATTTACCTGAAAAATTCACTGGTGAGCCGTGTGAAAGGTGACCACCATGTGCTAAGTTGAAACCAAGGATTTTGTCGCCTGGGTTCAAGAAAGACAAAAATACAGCTGCATTAGCTTGTGCACCAGAGTGTGGCTGCACGTTGGCCCATGAAGCACCAAAAAGAGCTTTGGCACGTTCGATAGCGATAGTTTCGATTTGGTCAACTACTTCACAGCCACCATAGTAACGTTTGCCCGGAAGACCCTCTGCATATTTGTTTGTAAGCACAGAGCCTTGTGCTTCCATTACTTGTTTTGATGTGAAGTTTTCTGAAGCAATAAGTTCAATACCAAATTCTTGGCGGTGTGCTTCTTGGTTAATCAAATTGAAAATTTCAGTATCTCTTTCGAGCGTGAAAGTTGCTGTTGCCATTTCGCAAATTGTGATTGAGTGATTGTGTATGCAAGGGTTTTGTATTAATTAATCATTAAATAATGATAAAACCCTGTGCTTTTTTGTATTTACTCAGTAAAAATACTCTTAAAAAATGGATTGTAAAAACATTTTTTCATTTGTCAGCCAAATTACATTTTCATAATTTTTAATATTTCATCTTTGTTTCAAATTTATTTAAACCGAAAATCTATATGAAGTTTTTATTTTTGATGTGCCTGACTATCAGTAGTTTGTTAGTAAAAGCACAAGGTGAGCCACAAGCTCTGAAGGTTGGGCAGCAAGCTCCAGCTCTTTCTGGAAACGACCACAAAGGCAATTCTATTAGCCTGCCCAAGCTTTTGGCCAAGGGTAAAGTAGTAGTGATGTTTTATCGAGGGGCGTGGTGTCCTTATTGTAACAAATACATGAGCCAACTAGAGGAGGCTTTGCCCGAATTTGAGAAAAAAGGGGTTCGGGTTATTGCCATTACGCCTGAGCCAGAGGAGGCTATTGGGAAGGCTGTAGAAAAAACTAAAGCGTCTTTTTCGATTATTTATGACAAAGACCGCCAAATTATGAAAGATTGGAATGTATTGTACACGATGACAACACCCAATCAACAGAAATATAAGGGCTATGGATTAGATTTGGCCAAAATACAGGGCGATTGGCAATTGCCCGTACCTGCTACGTATGTGATTGACCAGTCTGGCAAAATAACCTTTGTGCATTTTGACGAAAACTACAAGGAAAGAGCCGCTATCAAGGATATTTTGGGAAGTTTGTAGGTTGAGGAAAATACATTCTGACGACTGATATATACTTGGTAGTTAGGATGTATTTTCATATCAAAAGCGTCATAGATATAACTGAAAAATCAAATATGACTCTATTATATATATGACACTTTGAGAAAGAGTTACAAGAATAATGGAATTTTATATTGATAGAGTTCTACTCGGATATATAATTTCTCTAGTGGAACTCCCTTGTTAAGAGCTTTAAGTGCATCTTGAGCTATTAGTACAATATTGTAGAGTTCTATTGGTGCTGAGCTGTCTTCTGCGATAATTTTTTTTCCGACTTTGCCTTTTTTAGGGCTATAAATGGAGTTAACGTTTCAGAGTTATCCCACTCTTCTTTTCTATCATAGCAAGAGGACTTATTATAAGAGTTTGTAATGGATAGTAAGGCTTCATTTTCCTGATATCCTTACAATCGTAATTTTATGTAAACTCGCACGAAATGGTGCATGTACTCTATAGGAGGCAATACTTAAAAAGTTTTCATCAATATCAAAACCCCAGACCCTCTGTAAGGTAAAATTCCTGATGACAAAAAATTAAGATAAGAAGGCGAAAAGCTAAAAGTACTTTTTCATGTTTTTGTAGAAGTTAAATTTATGTTAGTAGGTTGTAGGCACTAAAGTTTGTTTTTTTGTCCCTATCATCACATAGTGTTGGTGAGGAACTAGATGGTCATTAAAGAATACTAAAGTTGTAAACTTTTGAAAGAATAGGTCAAAGTCACAGACTTGAACCAGTGATGAATTTCATTAAATAAACGCACCAAATAATAGTTGTCAGGGTTTCTAAGAAAAAGTATTGTATTTTTGAAATGTATAATTTTATTATTTTTGTTTGAAAATCTACAAAATTAAAGAAAATGACACCTAAAATTCTCACCTGTGTTCTTGTGGATGATGAACAGTCTAACTTAGATATACTTATCCACTACATAAATCAAATTCCTTATTTGGAGCTAAAAGCGACTTTCATTAATCCACTTGAAGCATTAGCTTATCTTCTTAAATCTCCTACTGATTTATTGATTACCGACATTAATATGCCGAGGCTATCGGGTATTGATTTATATGAGAGTTTACGTTTTCATGAGCAAACACAGGTTATTTTTATTTCTGCTTATGTCGAAAGAATCATTGAAGCAATACAATTTAGCGCTGTAGATTATCTACAAAAACCAGTGTTACCTGAACGTTTTGAACAAGCCACTCGAAAGGCTCTTATTTTAGTGGGTATGAACAACCAAAGCTTTGAAAATTTTCCAACTGAAGTTTTGAGAACAGCGGTAAAAAATAGTTCAATTTTGAGTGAAGCGGAAATGAGAGTTTTAGTATTAGTTGCAGAAGGGAGTATGACAACTGAAATTGCTATGAAGCTATTTATTTCCCCAAGGACAGTAGAATCTCACAGGCTTTCTATTCGTAAAAAACTACAATTACCTTCTAAATATACATTAATAGGTATAGCACAATATTTAGTAAGAGTACTAAAATATTGACATTAGTTGAAATTTCAGTACTCTTACTTACGTAATTTCAGTAGCAGTACTAGTTGATATTACAGAAGAAACCTTCATACCTTTGAATAAGTAAACCCCACCGTAGTTTGATGACCTGATGGGGCTTATAGGTCTTAATCTTTTCATAATTAAAACTTAACAAAAGATATTAAAAAAAAGTTAATTCTAAGTGTTATTTGTACTGTTTTATTGTCTTTTGGGACAATGGCAAAATCTAATGTAAAGGCGATTAAGTCTAAAAAATTAAATACAAAAACAGTACATCACAGACAAAGTAAGCAATCTGCGAAAGTAGTTTCATGTGTTTCAGTAACTCTTTCTTGTGGTCCTAGAGGATGGGCTTGTGGGGACACTTTGCAAGAAATAATTGATAAGATACTCGTGGCAGAGGCGGCTACTTGTGAATCATAAGCTTCGATGTTTGACAAATCTACCTTATATTGACTAAGACACTCAACGCAGACGCATATCTTTGTGGGGTAGTATTTTCTAATCCGAAAAGATATAATAAATGCAATAAGGAATTTATTATATCTTTTTAAAAATGCTCCAAATTTTTATGAATACAATCATGAAATTATCATTTTCAATTTCACTATTTGTTTGCTTTAATGTTTCTACTTCTTGTTTTGCTCAAACAATCGTAGATAAAGCATACTTAATGGTTAGATATAATGAAACGTCTGTTGCAGATACCACAGATTTATCGAAAAAAAACTATGATGTAATGGGCTTAGAAATAGGCAAAATGCAAAGTAGGTTTTATAGTATTTCACTTGCAGAAACAAAAAAAAACTTGGAGGAACAAGTAAAAAAAACGGGGATGTTTGATTTGAGCCAGTTAAATATCCCCAAAAATAGAAGAGGAAAAGATAGGGTTATTCTCAAAAATACTGACACCAAGCAATTAACTACTTTTGAAAATTTAGGAATATTTAATTACTCCTATCTAGAACCTGTACCTAATATCAGTTGGGAAATTAAAGAAGATACTTTGCGAGTTTTGAATTACATTTGTCAAAAGGCAATTTGCCAGTTTAGGGGACGTAGTTATGAAGCATGGTTTACCCCAGAAATTAATATTAGTGAAGGACCTTGGAAATTTACAGGTTTACCCGGGCTAATATTAAAAGTTGAAGAAAGTAAGGGGCACTATAGTTTTTCGTGTATTGGAATCGAAAAAATAAATAGAGATATTTTAATTTCTTCTAATAGTAAAATACAAAAAGTATCAAGAGAAGAATATTTAAAATTAAGAAAGCAATTTAATGAAGATCCATTACCGTTTTTAAGTGATGGTCGAAATGGCTTTACGTTTGAATCCCTCCCCACAAGTTTACCCAAACGTTCATATAATCCAATGGAACTTACTGAGAAATAATAGGTTGGATGAAGAAGATAAGTACTGTAGCGTTTTTATCAACATTATTACATTTTTCGGGGTTTTCTCAGTTGCTGTCGGGTCGTGTTATGGATTCTCAACAGCATCCTCTTCAAGGGGTAAGTATTAGGGCGTACAAGTCCCCAAAAGATATTATTCAGTCCTTTGCCATTACTGACTCAAAGGGACAATTTCGATTTGATAAGCCTTTTTTATCTGACACCATTAAGCTTGTAGTGGCTTCTATGGGCTTTGCTACGCAAGAAAGAATCATTAAAAAAAACAATTTAATTCAAGATTTTATCCTCACTCCGCAAGCAATCGAACTAAAAGAAGTGATTGTGAAAACTCCTCCTGTCCGCATCAGTCACGATACTATTGCTTATGATATTAAACAATTTGGAAATAATACAGACCGAAGTTTAGGTGATGTTCTTAAAAAACTCCCAGGTATTGAACTCAGCGAAAATGGAACGATAAAATACAATGGCGAACCCATCAATAAATATTATACTGAAGGCAAGGACTTGTTTGAAGGGAAGTATAAAATTGCCAATGACAATTTCCGTTGGCAAGATATTGAACGGGTTGAAATTCTTGAAAATCATCAGCCTATAAGTGTGCTGAAAGATATAGTTTATTCCCCCAAAGCGGGGATGAATGTTATTTTTAAAGAATCTGTAAAAGCAAAATGGATAAAAACGGCACATTTTGGTGGTGGTTTTGATGAAGAAAATGTTCTGTACGATAATAGCTTAAATCTAATCAAGATTACAAAAAATAACCAGTCCTTTAGTGTTATTAAAAACAATAACGTTGGAACTGATTTACTTTCATCAACGCAATCTCTTACGATTGAAGACTTGATAGATGTAAGTCCACAGTATTTATTTCAAAAGGTTTTGCATCCGCTTTTATCAATTATTGAATTTAGTAAGCCACCTGTCAATCAAAAATATTTAAACTTTAATCAGAGTCGCCTTTTCACATCCAAAAATCTTTGGACGCTCAAAAAAAAATATGATATAGTTTTAAACATTGAGTATTTGAAGGATAAACAGGCAAATCAAGGCTGGCTTGAAAGTCGATACTTTTTGGGAAATGATACACTTTTGGTTACAGAAAAGCAAAATAATATAAAGAATATTAATCAGTTAGAGGGTACTTTATCAACCATAGCTAATCAGCCTAACTATTACTTCAGCAATAAATTGTTTGTAAAAGCGGGTTGGCAAAATGCTGAAGGCATCCTAGAAAATGATAACCTTGGAAAAACGCAAAACATAAATCAACAAAACCAATACGATACCCAATGGATTTCGGATGAATTGAAAATCCAGCAGAAATCCGCATCGGGTAATATAATTGAATTTAAGGCATTGGGTTATTATTTGAATTCTCCTCAGAACTTGAATGTCCTTTCAAACAATCAAACCTTGAAACAAAATACCTTGCAAGATTTAAGATTAAGAAAGTCTTTTTTCAGTTTTTATACCAATTTTTTAGCTAACAAAAAGTTGAAACTAAATACTAAAATAGGAGCTGAATATTCGGACCAAAGCCTATTTTCAAATTTATCGGGATTTTCTTCTGCGAAACTCATTGGAGATTCTTCTCTACTTTCAAATAATCAAAGTCTTTCCTACTGGCGAGTATTTGGTGAGATGGGCTATACTGTAAATAAGGAGAACTTAAAAATTAACTTTGCTTTGCCTGTGAGTTCTATAAACTGGTTAAATCTTGAGAAGAATCGTTTTGTTATTGAGCCAAATCTCTCTATGACCTATATTTTTTCTGCGAAATGGAGTACCACTTTTAAGTATAATTTCAAGTATAACATCGCTGAAATAGATGACTTTTATAAGTCTTTTTTATTGACAAATTATCGAAATATTGAACGAAACGTAGGGCAAATTCCTGATAACCAACGACACTCTGTAAGTTTAAGGTTGAATTTTAAAAATATGATTCACTTCTGGTTTATGAATGCCGTTATTGGATTCGGAGAAGTTCAGAGCAATCTTTTAAAAGAACAAACCAATGATGGAATTTATATCAAACAGGTTAGAATTGCATCCGATAATACAACCCAAAATTTCAATGGATTTTTACAAACCAGTAAATATTTTCATACCATAAAAACTAAATTAACCATTAGTAATAGTAACGAAGTAAGAAATTCTGTAAGACTATTTTCTAATAATCAGCCCGCAAAAATTGAAAATAAGAGCAATATTATAGCGTTGATTATAAATTCAAATCCAAAGAAATGGCTTCGGCTACAATTTGATGTTAACGCTATACATTCATCGAATTCTGTTAAAACAGAAACACTGAATACTAGAAATACCTTTGAGCAATTAAACTTCAAAACTAAGATTGACTTTCTTCCTTCCCCAAATCTAACTTTTGGTATTGAAGCCAATAAATATCAAATTGACGATGAGCAAAATCAACTTCAGCGTTATTTTTTGATGGATTGTGTGGCAAATTATCATTTTAAAAAAGGAAATGTTGATTTGAGTTTATTCTTTCAAAACTTAACTAATGAAATGAATTTTCAGACTTTGAGCTTTTCAGATAATTCGTTTATATCCACTAATTTTAGACTTCGTCCGAGACAGATATGGACAAAACTGATTTTTACGCTTTGATAAATTATGGGTCATCTGGGCTTTTAATTTACTTAATTGCTATCACAATTAATGCGATAATGTTAAACCCTATCCAACCTGAAAGCGTTGTATGTAATAAACTCTCTATTCATGCTAATATTGCAGTTGATGTACTATTTATGAGTAATGAATAAGCTTTTGGTAGGTAGTAAATACCATTGAACCCCACAATGCGGTTGGCAGTCTTTAATTTATAAAGAATGCAGTTAATGCTCTCACAAAGGTGGTTTTGTGGTTTAAACCCTCGTCTTTTTACAGCTAAGTGACCAATTTTTGCTGAGTCTATTATATCTTTGCCGAGTACGTGGTATATAAAAAAGTTTCTTGGTATGGTTCGCAAAACAAATATTAGCAACCTTTTCATGGTGCTACAAAAGTCAAGATGACTTCATCGTGTCAGTGACAAACTGACTGATAATTAAAGAATATTAATGTAAGTAAGGTAAAAGTGCCTTAGATACAACAAATAAAAATTTTTATATCTAAGGCACTTTAGCAATTAGCTCGAAATGAAGTTTATAAAATCTTCAAATCCTCTCATTTTCTAATTACAAACCTTATTACTTAATACCTCGTTTGATGGCATCGTAAATAACCTCGTTGATATTGGTACGAACGTTTAGGTCGGATAACCTAGAGTTGTTGCGTGTAGGATATACTCGGTTGGCCAAGAATACATATACCAACTGATTGTCGGGGTCGACCCAAGTATAAGTTCCTGTAAAGCCTGAGTGGCCAAAACTTGATGCAGGGGCACTTGGGGCAGCACTGATACCCGCTCGTTTGCGGTCGGGCTTATCAAAACCAATACCTCGGCGGCTATTTTCGGTTATGGCAAAAGGGTAGCTTGTCCATTGGTTTAGGGTAGCTTCATTGATATAGCGTTTGCCACCATAATACCCTTTTTGCAAATACATCTGCATTAATTTGGCCAAATCGTTGGCATTACCAAAAAGCCCAGCGTGCCCCGAAATACCATTGAGCATAGCAGCACCCTCATCGTGAACTCGGCCATGAATCAAATTTTTGCGGAAAAGCGAGTCGTATTCTGTTGGAACAACCTTACTAAGTGGATAATGCAAAGCTGCGTTGTAAGTTAAAGAGCTAGCTCCTAGCGGTTTATAGAAAGTGTCATTCAAGAAGCTTTCCCAGTCTTTACCCGTTAGGCGTGGAATAATCTGAGGATACATATAATAGGATAAATCTGAATAAACATATTCTTTTTTATCCCGTAATGGTGACTCTTCGATGGCCTTATAAATGGTATTATGATAATCTTTATGAATCCAAAGATGCTCGGCTACCTGAATCGGATAATCATGAGATTTTTCAGAAGCAAATGTATGATGCTTCCAGATAGTTGGCTGATTAGCAATATTGACAGCTTCTACCCACAGTTTTTTGTCAGATTGTAAGGCTTTTTCCAAACGAGCAAAAGCCTTTTTACGGCTAAATATTTTTTCCCAAAACGAAATTTTATACCCCTCAGGATATTCATGCCTTTCTAGTTTGTCTTGATATACTTTGCTAGCCAAGAGCATCTTGGTAGAGTCGATACAATCTTGCCAGAAAGGAATCCAAGCTTTCAAACGAGCTTGGTGTGTCAAGATGTCTTTGTAAACTAAGCCTGCCTTGTTTGAGTTTTTCCACTCAGGAATCAATTGTCCCATAGTGGTAGTCAACGAGAATTTCCCTTCATCTTGCATTTTCATCATAGCCGCTACCGAAGTACTGATTTTGGTAACAGAAGCTAGGTCGTACAAATCGGTTAAACTTACATTCTGACTGCCTTCGTAGGTATGTTTTCCATAAGCTTTATGAAAAATCACTTTACCATTTTTGGCTACCAATACCACTGCCCCGGGGGTAGCTTTTTGGGCAATAGCAGTATTTACTATTGAGTCGATGCGAGTAGTTAGGTATTTAGTGTCTATTCCTACAGCTTCGGGTACAGAATATTCAAAGCGTTGTAAAGGCTGTGTCGAAAGGCCATCATTGTATTTGAAGGTGCTATTGACTGTAACGGGTAGCTTACCATTGATACCAATTGCCCCAAATATAGCCTGAGCGGCGGCTTCTTGTGTATAAGGTGTTTCTTGGAATGTTTGGATTAAAGCCAACGACTTATCTAAATTTTCAAACTTTCCTAGAGTATAAGGATTTGAGAAAAGCGTTACAATCGTTTTGTTAGAATTGGCAAATTCTTTAACATATTCCTGAATTTTGGGCAAAATACTATAGTTTTTGGCAGGACGAATATTTTGACCGTTTACACCTAATATCACAAGGTTATAGGCTTTTAGGGCTTCTCTAACTTTCTGGACAGTGCTATCGGCCGAATTTTCGTCTAGGTTATAGTGGTCGATAGCCGTATAATTCGACAACATTTTTTGGAAATCGGTAACTGGCTTTGCACCAAAAGCAGGTGTACCCAACACAAGCGTGGCAATTTTGAGGGTATCTAAAGCTTTTAGTGGAATAATATTGTTGTTGTTGCGAAGCAATGTAACTGTATTATTAGCCAATTTGCGGTTCAGCAAATCAGCGTTTTTAGGGTTGAGGTCTTCTATCAAATTTTTCAAATCGATAGGCTTATAGCGGTCTAAACCTACCCACGCTTTTGCTAAAAGGATTCTTTTTACTCGTTCGTCGATATCAGCCTGAGAGATTTGTCCGCTCAATAAAGCCTTTTTAATAGCATTAAAAGCAGCGGGTACATCTACAAAAGTTTCGAGAATATCATTGCCTGCTAAAATAGCTTTTACATTGGCTGTACCTTCTGGAAAAAACTTTACAGCACCTTGCATATCCATAGCATCGGTAAATACCAAACCCTTAAACTTTAAGTCTTTACGCAAAAGGTCTGTTACTACCTTTGCTGAAAGCGTAGAAGCCAAATTTTTGGTAGTATCTAACGACGGGATATTGAGGTGGGCAATCATTACACCCTGCAAGCCATTTTTGATTAATTCACGATAAGGATACAGTTCGAGGCTATCGAGCCTTTGGCGGTTGTGGGCAATGAGCGGTAAATCATAGTGCGAGTCTGTACCGGTGTCGCCATGCCCTGGAAAATGCTTGGCCGAGGTAATTACACCGCCACGTTGTAAGCCTTTCATATAGGCAATAGCCTTTTGTGTAACTTTTTCACGGTTTTCGCCAAAAGAACGGAAGTTAATAACAGGGTTGTTGGGGTTGTTGTTGATGTCTACAACAGGTGCATAATTGATATGTATACCCAAGCGGCGGCATTGCTGGCCTACCTGATACCCCATTTCTTCTATCAGGTCGTTGTTGTTTTGCATAGCTCCTAGAGCCATCTGATAAGGAAAGCGTGTGGTACTGTCCAAACGCATAGCAAGTCCCCATTCCAAATCCATTCCAATTAGCATAGGTACTTTGGCCATAGCCTGAAGCTTATTGACCAAGGCCGCTTGCTTGCTGGGGTTTCCTGCAAAAAACACAAACCCTCCTACATGATAATCACGTACAATTTGGTAAAAACGAGCTGTATCATATACGGCGTTGTAGTTGCCCCGAGGCATCATCAACTGACCAATTTTTTGGTCGACACTCAGTGTTTTGAATACTGAATCCACCCATTTTTGGTTGGCGTTCGGAAAAAGGTCTGTTTGAGCTTGTAGGCTAGCCGTACAAGCCATAATCAAAAGTGCAATTTTGATGAAGTTGTGCTTTATTTTCATTCAGAGAGTCAGATTGATTGATTTTGCAAGTTACATAAAAAACATTCGATGCTTGTAAGGCACTATCGAAATAGCTATATGTGCATCAAAATGCTGATAAATATCAATATATGACATTTGTTATATATCAACCTTATTTCGATATATTTATTTGCATATTACAGGCTGGTTTCCAGAGGTATTTCTTAATAATATAAAACGCATGAAAATTACCTATTTGCTAGTATTGCTAGTGTTGCTAACGGCTGGATGTCGAAAAAAGCAAGAGCAAACATCTCCAGTTTTACAAAATATATCGGAGTCGGTGTACGCTTCGGGCGTAGTAAAAAGCAAAAATCAATACCAAGTTTTTTCAAAAGTAACGGGTATTGTTGATCAGCTTTATGTAAAAGAAGGCGACCTCGTAAAAAAAGGTCAGCCTATCATGAAAATTTTTAACCAAACTGCTCGACTTACTACCGAAAATACAGTTCTTTTAGTAGAAAATAATGCGATAAAAGCCAACTCCGACCGCCTGAATGATTTAAAAATAAACATAGATTTGGCTTCTAAAAAACTACAAAATGATTCGCTGTTGCTGGTACGCCAACGCAACTTGTGGTCGCAGCAGATAGGTACAAAAGTAGATTTGGAACAACGTGAACTCACTTTTGCCAATTCAAAAACCAATTATCAATCGGCTATTCTTAAATATCGAGAATTGCAACGACAAATAGCGTTTGCCGCTGCACAGTCTCAAAAAAACCTTGCTATCAATCAAACGCAAGAGGCTGAGTATATTATCAGAAGTGAATACACAGGACGATTGTATAGCCTACAGAAAGAAAAAGGCGAAATGGTAAACCCACAAACAGCCATAGCTCTGATTGGCAATGCCGACCAGTTTGGCCTAGAACTACAAGTCGACGAAGATGATATTATTCAGGTAAAAGCTGGACAAAAAGTGCTAGTTACGCTCGACAGCTACAAAACTGAAGTATTTGAGGCGGTTGTCGATGAAATCAACCCTTTGATGAACGAGAAAACCCGAACCTTTACTGTGAATGCTTCTTTTGTAAAAAAACCTGCTATTTTGTATCCCAACCTAACAGTAGAATCGAATATTATTCTCAGAACCAAAACGAATGTCCTTACAATTCCTCGTAATTATTTGGTAGAAGACTCCTATATTTTGAATGAAAAAAATGAAAAAATAAAAGTTCAGGTAGGGCTGAAAGACTACCAAAAAGTAGAAATAACAGCAGGCCTAAAAGTACAAGACATTATTATTAAACCTACCAAATGAACGCAAAACTCATTATAAGTATCGCCAAATCGTTGTTGTTGGCTCGTTGGCGACAAACCCTCGTAGCGGCTGTTGGCGTAATGTTCAGTATTACGATGTTTATTACGCTACTGGGTTTTATGAATGGCCTCAACGACCTACTCGACAGCCTTGTGCTAAACCGAACGCCTCATGTACGGCTTTTCAACGAAATCAAAGCCAATGCCAATCAGCCTATCAATCTGGCCGAGGCTTATAAAGCTTATCATAATTTTATCCGTTCTATCAAACCATCGAGCAATACCACCCAAATTAGAAATAGTGCTTTGGTTATAAAGGCTCTCCAAAAAGATAATCGGGTATTGGGGATTTCGCCCAAAATGACGGCTCAGGTATTTTATAATGTAGGTTCTACCGATATTACAGGAGTTGTCAATGGTATAGATGTAGAAGCAGAAAGTAAATTGTTTTTCTTTCAGGATTATGTAATACAAGGGTCGTACCTCGACCTGAAGAATATTCCTAATAGTATTATTTTGGGAAAAGGAGCTGCCGATAAAATGTTGGCCAATATCGGCGATGTTGTACAAATAACAACTGCCCGAGGCGACCGATTCCCCCTGAAGGTAGTAGGCTTTTTTCAGTCGGGAATGGGTGAAGTAGACAAGGTACAAAGCTATGCTTCGATAAAAACGGCTCAAAAACTGTTGGGACAAACCAACGACTATATTACCGATATTCAGATAAAGCTCAAAGACATGAGTACTGCCCCTACGTTAAGCAAAGAATATGGCCATATTTTTGGCACCGATGCCGAAGATATTCAAACCGCCAATGCCCAATTCGACACAGGAAGCTCTATTCGCTCATTGATTTCGTATGCCGTAGGAATAACCCTTTTGATTGTAGCAGGCTTTGGTATTTATAATATTCTTAATATGATGATTTATGAAAAAATGGATACCATTGCTATTCTAAAAGCAACGGGTTTTTCAGGGAAAGACGTAAATAGAATCTTTATTTCGATTGCCCTCAGTATTGGTCTTTTTGGCGGAATCGCAGGTTTGATAACAGGTTTTTTGTTGTCGTCAATTATCGACCAAATACCATTCAATACAGCGGCATTGCCTACTGTAACGACTTATCCTGTTAATTACGACCTGAAATTTTATATAATAGGAATATCTTTTTCATTGATTACTACCTATTTCGCAGGGCTTTTTCCTGCTCGTAAAGCCAGCAAAATAGACCCTGTAGATATTATTAGAGGAAAATAACATGCAAAACGCTATCATTTTAGAAGCCAGAAATATCAACAAAAGTTTTCACGACCCTATTACAATTCCCATTTTGAGAGATATTAACTTTTCTATTCAAAAAGGTGAATTTACGTCTGTCGTGGGCAAATCGGGCTGTGGCAAATCTACGCTGTTATATATTTTGTCGACTATGGATACCGATTATGATGGTGATCTCCTCATTGATGGTAGTAGTATGAAAGGCAAGCCCGAACAAGATTTGGCACGTGTTAGAAATGAGAAAATTGGGTTTGTGTTCCAGTTTCATTATTTGCTCAACGAATTTACGGTGTTGCAAAATGTTATGCTACCCGGTATGAAATTAGGAAAATATAGCAAACCAGAAATAGAACATCGAGCTATGGAACATTTACGAAAATTAGGTATTGAAAAACAAGCCCTAAAAAGTGCTTCGCAACTTTCGGGCGGAGAAAAACAACGGGTTGCCATAGCAAGAGCCTTAATCAACGACCCTCTTATTATTATGGGCGACGAACCCACGGGGAATCTTGATAAAAAGAATACCGAGATTGTATTTGAAATTTTCCAACAATTGGCTCAAGAATATCAGCAAGCACTACTAATCGTAACCCACGACCCCAGTTTTGCTAGCCACACCAACAGGATTATCGAAATGGAAGATGGCCGTATTATCAAAAGTTAGTTGAGGTAAGTGTTATACACACCAAAGCCTTTGTGCTTCTCGATACAAAGGCTTTGGTGTAGCTGTTCTATTATCCAGTTCTTAGATAAAATGCTCAATTACTTACAATCGTTGGTTTCGTAAGTAGCGATGATTTTTACCCTATTCGTTACGGGGTTATAAGAGGTAGTACCCGTAATAGCTTTACCCGTAGAAGATGTAATTACTGATGATGTTTTATTGATAGTTACAATTCCTGTGTATACTTTGCTGTCGTAGTAAGTCCAGAAATTATAGGTTTGTCCTTCTCTTACGGTTAAGCTAGCCCGTCCACTTGTTGCATAATCATACGTATAATTGCTAGAATTCCAGAGGTCTATCCATGTAGAAGGTTTAATGTTTAGTTTTTTATTGGTACATTTTGCAGTAAAGTCGATATCGACACCCAAAAATACAGGAGGGTTTGGAATGTTTAAACTAATCGGTACACGATTAGTTGTACAAACATCAAATACAGCTGTGTTTCCTAATAGTTTATTAGATGTTTTTTCGTAAACATATAATTGCAGGCGATTTCCATCACCTCTAGCGGCACGATATAATCCGTTATTGAGGTTTCCATTGGTAACATCAAAATTGTAAAGTTGGGTATAATAGTACTTCCTATTATATCTGTCTACAAGGTATAAGGTGGCATAATACTCATAGCTATTAACGGATGTTGTTACATTAGAGCTAACATTAAAGCTAATATTACCGCCACTGTTAGCACATGAAGAACCATAATAATACCAGTCTAAATTCCAGTAAGAGAGGTGGGTGGCTTGAAAGGTAGCTACAAGCTTGCCATCGCTGTCTTTTTTAACGGTAGCAATACCCTCTTCTTTCCACTGGCCAGTGTTGCTATCATAACTCCAAGTAGGAATGGTATCTCCTTCCTTAATAGGCTTGCCTGTGTCTGGGTTAGTAAGGTCTTGGCTAAGCCCAACAGATACTTCGATAGGTTTTGAGAAACTTTTTACTTGTTGTCCTCCTGCTTCCATATCAATCGCTACAAAACCTCCTGTTATAAAATCACCATCGGTAGGTATTCCATTGCTCATCTGAACATTTTCGGCAGCAAAACCACCAGGGAAGCTTTGTACCGAAGCCTCTGTTTTGGTGGTATACTGAACAATTTGTACCGAAACATTATTGGCATTGATAACCGTACCCGAGGCATCTTTTACTTGTGTTCCTGGCTGAAGGGTTACTTCTGCTACTTCGGGTTTATCAACAGTGGCAGAAACAACTACTTTTTCGCCTACTGCTAAATTTACAGACTCAATAGTTGATGCTACTCCTTCGGGTGGTGCTGCTACATTAGTTACAGGAATTTCAAAAGAGGCGGGTGTTTCGGCATCGGTAATGACAAATGTCTTGCTAGTTGAAACATACCCTTTTCCCGAAACACTTACCGTAAACTCGATAGGTGAAGTCGGGCTTGGAGATATGTTTTTGTTAAGTACCAACGACAAGGCATTATTGGTAACAATATAGTCTTTTTTGCCGGCATCGGTCAATACATAGTCTTTGCCTGAACCAGAAATCGTTACTTTTAAATCCTGAGGGCTAGATACAGCCTCTGAGTTGGCATCAACAAACTTGATAAGAAGAGGAGCTTTATATATATCTGTGTTTACAGTAAGCTCAAGGTCTTCAAATGGATTGATTTTTTGACATGAGAGAAATACCCCAATGCTCAAGAAGAGCATTGCCAGAAATCGGAAGGTATGTTTGAGGTTGTAAATATGGTTCATTGTACGTTGAATTTTAGCTTGGAAACTATCTTGATAAAATAGTGGTAGGTATTTTAATTAAGCCTAATGGCTAGCCTTAAATTAAGCATAGGCCAGTAACGCCAGTCGTCCATATTGGCTTGTATTTTGGGTTCTTGTTCCGACATACTACTTAATCTTTCTGTACCTGTAAGAGTTACTTTGGGTTTTGGTAAATAGTATGTGCCTAATTCAAAACCAAAACCTACTCGTTTTGTGGGAATAGCTCTACCAAAGCCCAATCCTACAAAAGGAGCAAAACCATTGTTATAGCTTAAATCGAATAGAAAAGTACCGACTTCTTCAGGAGTAAAAACGGATTCGCCAAAAGTATAGCTTTCTGTAGGAGATGCCGATACTTTTACTTGACCTTTCTGCACTAGACTACCTCCAGCAATCAGTTTAAAGGTACTTTTGCTAAAAGGGTAATACTCTACCGATAATGCAATAGAACTCATATCCATGTTGCCTGCTAACAGAATATTTTCGTCAGATATTTTTTCCTTCTGGTTCAAGTCATACTTCAAATAACTATAGGAGGCTCTGACGGCCAGTTTGTCGAGAGCTTGATAAGCTACACTTAGCCCGGGGGTTGTTCCAAGATTGAGTCCAATACCAAACTTTTTAAGATTGGTAGATTGTGCTACTACTACATATTGACCAGCCAAAAGCCCTAGCAATATGAGGAAGGTTTTTTTTTTCATGTTGTGTTACGTTTAAAGATTAATTAAAACTTTAATT
Organism: Flectobacillus major DSM 103; assembly: GCF_000427405.1. Classification (NCBI taxonomy): domain Bacteria; kingdom Pseudomonadati; phylum Bacteroidota; class Cytophagia; order Cytophagales; family Flectobacillaceae; genus Flectobacillus; species Flectobacillus major. Next base: position 3,591,937 of record NZ_KE386491.1, on the reverse strand, counting down.
GCAATTGATAGACCTTAACACCCTCAGCAAATGAGAGATAGGTAGGTTTGAATACTAGACTACTTGGGAATTGAGCCGAATGATTACTATAAAAACTATAGTTTGATTTAAGGGGAGTTAGGTGGTGGGCATTTTTTGTTTACTATATTGGCCAAATATAAAGGCGATAACAAATATCTCCCAATCTTTTGCAAATAGGTTTAGTGTTTTTTTATTATATGGTAAATATGTAAAAACTAGAGGTGTTTGTTATAAAAAATATAAAATCTATAACTTAGGTATAGTAAATAAAATATTCCACTTGTACCTTTGTACAATACGATTTAACAAACTGAAAAATAGTGAAATATATCAAACCCATTGAACAGCTCATTAGCGAGTCTGAAGAGTCTGGCGAAAAAACATTAAAACGCTCATTAAATGCTTTTCAATTAATTATGCTTGGCTTAGGTGTAATTATTGGTGCGGGCTTATTTTCTTTAACAGGCTTGGCTGCTGCCAATAATGCAGGCCCTGCCGTAACGCTTTCGTTTGTGGTGGCGGCTGTAGGTTGTGCTTTTGCAGGCTTATGTTATGCCGAATTTGCAGCGATGATTCCTGTGGCGGGTAGTGCTTATACTTATTCGTATGCCACCCTTGGCGAATTAGTAGCATGGATTATTGGTTGGGACTTGGTGCTTGAGTTTTCGGTAGGTGCTGCCACTGTTGCTATTAGTTGGTCTAATTATCTGGTAAAATTCCTGTCATATTATCAGCTTTATATTCCTACTCAGTTAGTACATTCTCCTTTTGAAACTGTTACGTTGGCCAATGGCCAACAAGTACATGGCTTGTTCAATTTACCTGCGGCCTTGGTGGTTGTGCTTATGTCGTTTATATTGATGCGTGGTACAAAAGGCTCAGCCATCTGGAATGCGATTGTAGTTTCGTTGAAAGTAGCTGTAGTATTGGTATTTATTGCCTTGGGCTGGAATTATGTACAGCCCCAAAACTACCAACCTTATATTCCCGAAAATACAGGTACTTTTGGTGAATTTGGCTGGTCGGGTATTCTGCGTGGGGCTGGGGTTGTATTCTTTGTATTTTTGGGCTTTGATATTATTTCGACGGCTGCCCAAGAAACCAAAAACCCACAACGCAATATGCCTATTGGTATTATTGGCTCGTTGGTAGTCTGTACGATTTTGTTTGTGCTTTTTGCTCATGTTATGACGGGGCTTTCGCACTATACTACTTTCAAAAACAACGCTGCCCCAGTAGCCATTGCTATTCAACAAACCCCTTATGCGTGGTTGGCTCAATTGGTGATTTTGGCGATTTTAGTAGGTTATACCTCGGTTATTCTGGTCGACTTGATGGGGCAATCTAGGGTGTTTTTCAGTATGTCGAAAGATGGACTTTTGCCTAAAATATTTTCAGAGATTCACCCAAAATTTCGTACACCCTGGAAATCTAATATTTTATTTTGTGTATTTGTAAGCTTGTTTGCTGCATTTGTACCTATCGACGTAGTGGGCGAAATGACGAGTATTGGTACATTATTGGCTTTTGTGGTAGTATGCGGAGGGGTACTGGTACTAAGAAAAACCAACCCTGATATTCCTCGTGCCTTCAAAACGCCGTGGGTTCCTTTTGTGCCTATCATGGGTATTCTGACTTGCTTTGGTATGATGGCTTTTTTACCAGCCGACACATGGATTCGTCTGATTGTTTGGATGGCTATAGGTATGGTGATATATTACACTTATGGACGCAAAAACAGTTTGATACGAAAACAAGCTGAAAAGCAGTAGAGATATACCTACTAAGCAGGATTCTGTATTTTGATATATCAAATTTAGTCATAAAAAATATTAGCTTTATAGATGAAAACTTTATCTATAAAGCTAATATTTTTTTATGAAGCTGTTATCAATCATTAATTTTACTGCCGCTTTTCAAGGAATATTCCTGAGTATTTTATTATTTAATAAAAAGAAATTTTCGTCTGAAAACATAGCTTTGGCTTTGTTAATAGCAGTAATAGCTATTAGTCTTTTGGGGCCAGTACTTGGGTTGTCGGGATACTACCGCGAGTATCCTCACCTGATTCGTATTGGCGATCCGTTGGTATTGTTGTACGGCCCATTTTTGTATCGCTATATTTGTTTACTGACACGTCGTTCTGAGCCTGTTTGGTGGCATTATATTCCCTTTATTTTATACCTTGGTTCATTGATTCCTTTTTATTTACAAAGTGCCGACGAGAAAATAGCTTTTGGCGAAAAAGTACTGCTCAATAGTACTCCTTCGGCTTTGGTAATTTTTATTTTGTCGGTTAGAACTGTTCATATTTTTGTTTATATCCTCGTAAGCTTAAATTTAACCAAATGTTTTCAACAGGAGCTATTGGACAACTATTCCGACTTGAGCCAGCTTAATCTGGATAAAGCCAGTTTTATTCTCAAGCTTTTTGTGCTTGTATTAATGTTAGCCATCATTGTTTTTGTGTCTATGTACTTTTGGCCTCTCAACTTTGTGGTGGTCAATAACCTGATTGGCTTGGCTTTTGCCATTTTGATTTATGCCTTGGCTTATACATCTTGGAATCGCCCAATTTTGATGGAGGAATTGGTGATTCGCCCACACGATGCAAGTCAAGAATTGGAACGTTTAGCCAAAAAAGGCAGAAGCAATTATAATCTACAAGTAGAAATCAATGAAGGCTTGGCAAGGAGGCTCAAAGAGCTTTTAGAAATAAAGCAAATCTATTTACAAAGCGAGCTTTCACTGAGCCAATTAAGCTTAGAATTGGGTGTACCCGCCTATCAGGTTTCAGAGGTAATTAGCCGACAATATCAAGAAACTTTTTTTGACTTGATCAACAGGCATAGAATTGAGGAAATAAAACGTCGTTTAAATAACGAAGTGTATAATCACTTGTCTATTTTGGGTATTGCTATGGACTGTGGTTTCAATTCAAAATCATCTTTTAATACTGCTTTTAAAAAATTTACAGGAATGACTCCGTCAGAATATAAGAAAATGAAGTTCGATTTTAGAAAGTAATACGTAATACGCCCTAAGTCGAACGATTGGGGGAACTGAGTGCCATAATTTTGGGGTATCAATTCACACAAAAAAGTAATGTAAGATGAAAAAGCTTTGCTTTATGTTCTGTTTAGTGGCCTATCAACTTTCGGCACAAATATCCGTTTTTAAAACCAATTACAGCCTAGAATTAGACCCTATTGCGTATATGCTCAAGGGGTATTCTTTTCATGGTATTCTTCAGCCTTCGCCACGGATTAGCTTCGACGTAGGTATTTTTGGTATCGAAGAACCAGAAGGGTTTTCGGGCAACGAGGGGTTTACTATTCAACAAAGAGGATTTGGAATAAAAGCCAATTATCATTTCCAAGAAGGTACAACACGAGGTTTGTACACGGGCTTTAATATTGGCTATGCAACCACCGACGCAACCCACAAGGCAAGTCTGGCTACTGCCAATGGTAATAATATAACGGTAGGGGCTCAGTTGGGCTATCGCTTTTTCTTGAGCAAGCCCAAAGACGGTATTCAGAAAGGGCTTTATATTGTACCATGGTTTAGTTATGGCTACGTAATCAATACCAAAGAGGTGGTGTTTTCCAATCTTGCTTATGACAATAGTAATTGGTTGTTTTTTCCGACAGTACATTTTGGTTATCGTTTCTAAAATACCTCCCTTATCTTAAATCTATCAATGATAGGTTAACACACACAATCACTCAGTAATTATTCAAAATTATGTTTCTTGGTCATTTTGCTGTAGGCTTTGGTACAAAAGCCATTCGGCCTCGTATATCCTTAGGAATGCTTTTTGTATCGGTACAGTTTTTAGATTTGCTCTGGCCTACACTATTACAGTTAGGTTTAGAAAAAGTAGAAATTCGTTCAGGTATCACCGCTGTCAACCCTTTATACTTTGTGGAGTATCCTATTTCGCATAGTTTACAGATGGCCGTATTTTGGGCGGTATTGGTAGGGGGCATCGCCTTTGTTTTTAACAAAAATCTTAAAATAGCTCTGACATTAGGCTTATGTGTCTTGAGTCATTGGCTTCTGGATTTGGCAGTACATATACCTGATTTGCCCCTTTATTGGAGCGAGTCTTCGCCAAAAGTAGGTTTGGGCTTATGGCATAATGTATGGCTTACTGTAGCAGTAGAATCTTTGCTTTTTATGGGGGGGCTTTACCAATACTTAGCCGCCACTACGGCACGAAACTGGATGGGGCTTTATGGTTTGTGGGGCTTAGTAGCCTTGCTGGTATTGATTCAGGTAGGTAATTTACTGGGGCCAATACCACAGCACGTTGAAGATATTGCGTGGGGAGCTCAGTTACAGTGGATTCTTATAGCGTGGGCTTATTGGGTAGATACCCATCGGGAAATAGATGTTGTGTAGGTGTATTGGGTAAGTTATGCTTGTATAATCTCTAGTTTTTTTGAGGAGGATTTTTCTATTAGCTGGCAAATAAACGTGCCAGCTAATAGAAAAATAATAAAAGCTGCAACAGCTTGAATATCGATACTTAATTACAGTTGTTGAGGGGATAAATAAGGGTAGCGTTAACTTCTCCTGAAACTGGGTCAACAGGGAAAGAACCTGTCAAGCCTTCCGATACTGTTATTGAAGCAGTGCCATTACCGATAGTAACTTCGCCCGAATAATTTTTTCCAGCGTAAGTAGCTGTTATTTGGTATTTAACATTTTTTTTCATGGCTAATGTAGCCTTCCCGTTTACAACATTAATCAATTGTTCCGTATTTGAGTTATCAACCAATTTTACCCAAACAGTAGGTTTAATACTTACTTTTTTGCTGGTACAAGCTGCCGTAAAATCAAGATTCACCTTAACTGCTTCTTCGTCAGCGGTTTCTGTGTTTTGGGGAGACACTGGGCGAGGAATAGGGATTCTTACAGGTATTGTAACCGTTTTACTGGTACAAGTACTGAAAGTACCGCTACTACCAATATTTTTACTTTCCTTGTCATATATGTTTATTCTTGTTGAATAACCCTTTGGTGCTTTTTTAATTTTAAATATAAGTACTGAACCATTCTTGATATTTACCGAATATGTTTTTTTGTACCTATTACTTTCGGCCTTTGTAATTGAAATCTGGGCAGTGTATCTAGCGGTCTGAAACGTGACATTAGAAGAAATTTTTGCTTTATAAGTTTTAGTTCCACAATTTTTGCCTTTAGTAGGCCAAGCTATTGTCCAAGTAGACAAGTGAGGTACTTTAAAGTTGGCTACCAAATTACCACTGGCATCTTTGGTAATAGCTGCCACGCCTTCTTCTGTCCATTCGTCGTTGTCTTTGTTATAGCTAAACACGGGCACTTGTTCGCCTACAGCTACAGGTTCGTCGGTATCAGGATTAACCACGTTAGGGTGCAAAGAAAGCGTCATGTTTAAAGGAGTGGAGAAGCTTTTTACATTTTTCCCTGCGGCGGTCATTTCTATATCTACAAAACCAGCATGGATAAACGACCCCCCGTCGGTAGTACCATCCTTAAATTTAATAGTGTTGGCAATACCATCGTTAGGAAAACTATTGAAAGCGTCGTCAGTACCTGTTCCGTACTGAATAATAGTGCTACTGACACTGGTTGAATTGATCACTAATCCGTTTTCGTCTTTTACTTGTGTGCCAGGAGCAATCGTAATTTTGGCGACTTCAGGCTTGTTGGTACTTGCTGGAATCACGATAGTTTCGCCTGCCGTCAGTGAAGTTACTTTAGAAATCGATTTTACGCCATCGGGTAGTGCCGAAAGGTTGGTAAGAGGTATTGTATAAGTAGAGCTAGAAGTGTCAGTAATAGCGATAGTATAGTTGGTGGCTGCATAATTAGGGCCTTTTACCGATACCGTAAATTCGACAGGGGCATCTTCGGTAGGATTTGCTTTTTCGGCCAATACCAAAGAAAGTAAATTGCCCGCAACCTTAAAATCTTTTCCGCCGAGGTCGTCCAGCACAAGGTCTTTGTTTGGCCCCGAAATCGAAACGGTTAAATCTTTTGGGAGTGTTGTGCTATTGTTATTTGCATCAACAAACTGAATAAGCATGGGCGATTTATAGATATTGGCACTTACGGTTAGGTCTACCCCTTCAAATGGGTTAATTTGCTGACAAGCCCAGATGGATGATAATACCAGTGAAAGAATGATTACAGGACGTAATATAGAAGTAAAATTTGTTTTCATCGTGTTTGAGAATAATGTTTAAATACTTAGTCTAGTCTTATGGCCAATCTCAGATTAACTACTGGCCAATACTGCCAATCTTTGAGGTTTTCTTGCACTTTAGCTTGTTGTTCGCTCATGCTACTTAACCTTTTTTCGCCCGTTAGGGTAACGGCAGGCGACTGAGTGTAATAAGTACCGATTTCAATGCCAAAGCCGACACGTTTGGTAGGTACTGTACGGCCAAATCCAATGCCTGCAAAAGGGGCATATTGCGTGCTATAATCAACCGTAAATTGTACATTGCCCATTTGGTCGGGCGAAAAAGTTGTACTACCAAATGTATAAGAACCTGTAGGTGACACTACCATAGACACTTGCCCTTTGTCGAAATAAGATGCTCCGCCAATTAGTTTAAAGCTACTTTTGGTAAAAGGGTGGTACTCTAAGGCAACCGTTGCCATTGATAAGTTTATTTTTCCTCCTAGTTTTACATCTTCGCCCGAAGTTGTGGTAGTGGTATTTACATCGTACTTAAAATAACTGTAACCAAGACGAGCCGCTATTTTGGGGTTAAAAGCATACGCTAGTTCGATACCTGGTGTTGTGCCTAAATTGAGAGCCAAACCTATTTTATGAGAAGATTGTCCTTGTAGAGTATTATTCAAGGTAGCCTGAGCTAAGGTTTTGTTACTAAAATTGAGTAGTCCAAGACACAGAAGGAAAAAACTAAGAGTAGTTTTTTGTTTCATAAATAGAGAGTTGTTTATGTTTAAAATGTTGTTGTATTTATGTTTTTGGGTATGTTAAAGATTTTGTTCAGATAGGCAATCATGCGTACATCAGAGGTTTTTAATGCACGAACGAGTAGAAAATTTTAGATGTTATCAGTGATGAGTCGTAGTTCCACTTTTTGAAATGATGAATAAGGCCGTTATACATACTCCCACACCTAATATAATATCAACACTTTCGTATATATCTCATTATCAGCACAGATTTTTGGAGTAGCAACTAATCAGAAAACTTAGGCGGACTGCCCATAACGATACTGAATATATCACCTGAGCATACTGACTTTTAACCCCCAAAAAATAGGGTGTTATCTTGACATCAAGATAAAAGGTTTATAGGTAAGTAATAGGTATGATGTGTAAAAGAGATAAGAGAGAAAATTGCTTTTACAAAGGTTATGAGAATAGCCAAATAAAAGCAAAAAAGAGACATGACAAAAAGATGACAAAATAGTAACATTTTGATATGTAGTGCCTTATGATGGTTCTATTGCCAAAGGTATCAATATCTTTAGTAAGCAAATAGAAAAGAAATGGTAGTAGGATTAGGCAAATTGAAGGCAGGCTATCTCTAAAAAATTCGTAATATTTGATAAAGAAGCGTATAAAAAAATCCTTAGTAGGTAAATTAATTTACTTACTAAGGATTTTTTGCAGTGAAGGCTGGCACAAAGGCATTCCTTTATCAATGCTTTATTAGTAGCTCAACTCTACAATTTCTTTTACTACGGCAGGGGTAATATCTTTACGCTCGCCAAGACCTTTCCAGCCTCTTTCGTTAAAGCGTTTTTCAATGAATTCTCCTGTAGTAGCATAGTCGCTTGTATATTCAGAAAGACGAGTTTTTACGCCCAATTCATGCAACCAAGCTACGGTACGCTCAATAGCCGCCTGAGCTTTTTCGTCGGTTGTGCCTTCGGTGATATTCCAGACACGTTGGCCATATTGAGCTAACTTTTCTTTTTTGTTCTCAAAACGAACACGATATAAATTCGGGAAAATAATTGCCAAAGTCATAGCATGGTCTATATTGTACAAGGCCGTAAGCTCGTGACCAATCATGTGTGTGGCCCAGTCGGTAGGCACACCCTTTTGAATCAAGCCGTTCAATGCCATTGTACAGCTCCACATAAAGTTGGCGGCTGCTTCGTAATTGGTAGGGTCGGCCAAGATTTTAGGAGCGACCTCTATCAAAGTCTGTAAGATACTTTCTGCGAAGCGGTCTTGCAACCACGCATTGGCAGGGTATGTCATGTACTGCTCCAATACGTGTGTATAAGCATCTACAATACCGTTACGCAACTGACGTACAGGAATACTCTTGATAACTTCGGGGTCTAAAACAGAGAATTTTGGAAACAACCCCGGGCCTCCCATCGCTAATTTTTCCTGAGTGGCTACTCTGGTAATTACTGCTCCCGAGTTCATTTCTGAGCCTGTTGCTGGCAAAGTCAAGATAGCACCAAAAGGCATAGCATGAGTAGTACGAATCGACTTGGTTAGTATTTCCCAAGGTTCACCTTCAAAATCTACGGCTGCTACAATAAATTTTGTACCGTCTATAACCGAGCCACCACCTACAGCCAAAACGTAGTCGATTTTTTGGGTACGGATAATCTCAACGGCTTTCATTAAGGTTTCGTAAGTAGGGTTTGGCTCGATACCACTAAACTCTACTACTTCACGGCCTTGTAATGCAGCAATTACTTGTTGGTAAACACCGTTGGTTTTGATACTACCACCACCATAGGTTATCAATATACGAGCTTCTGCTGGGATTTCTTGGGCTATTGTAGCTATTTGGCCTTTTCCAAAAAGGATTTTGGTTGGGTTCTGAAATTCAAAGTTTAACATCTGTTGTTTTTGTTTAATACAATGAGAAGCTGATGAAATTTTGTAAGGGTAAATAAAAATACTTAATAATATAAGCTAAATGAGTAGCCATGTATGTAAAACCGAAATACCCTTTGAAAAGTTTCTTGGAATACCCCACAGCTTATGAGTAGTTTTAAAAGGCTTTTACTTTTCAGAGAAGAAAAATGAATACATAGCTCTTAATTGATTTTATATGAAAAAATTACTCTCTTTACTACTATTTAATGTTCTGGCTTTTCCAAATTTTGCTCAGAATCAGACACTTTGGTACGATGCACCTGCTAAGTACTGGGTCGAAGCCCTACCCATTGGCAATGGTCATTTGGGGGCTATGGTTTTTGGAAAAACAGGCCAAGAATTGATTCAGCTCAATCATACTTCATTTTGGTCGGGAGCTCCCAAAGAATGGAATAACCCGCAATCTGCTCAGTATTTTCCACAGGTAAAAGCCTTGATGAAAGAAAAAAAATATGCCGAAGCGGAGGTTCTTACTAAAAAAATGCAGGGAGCATACACGCAGTCGTATCAACCCCTGTGCGATATTCATTTAACCTTTGCCGATACCAATCAGGTATCGCAGTATTACAGGGATTTAGATTTGAATACGGCCACTACCCATGTCAAATACCGTACACCCAAGGCCGAATATACCCGTGAATTGTTGACAAGTTTTCCCGACAAACTAATGGCTGTTCAGCTGAATAGCTCTACTCGTGGTAGTTTGGGCTTTACTGTTGGCTTTGGCTCATTGATGAAAAATAAGGTTTGGGTAGAAAATAATATCTTGAAAATTCGTTGTAAAGCTCCAAAACATGTCGAACCCAATTACCGTAGCGAGTTTAAGGGCGACGATGCCGTGAAGGTTGATGATTGGGGAGGCGAGGGTATGGAGGCCGAGGTATGGTTGAGTATCAAAACCAATTCGGGTAAAGTAAGTGTTAGCAATAACCAATTGGTATTGTCGGACGCTAGCGATGCCACCCTGATCGTGGTAGCTACTACAAGTTATAATGGGCGTTTCAATTCACCAGGGCTGAAAGGTTTAGAACCTTCGATTGAGGCTAGTAAACTAATGAAATGGGCTACGGCAAGGTCGTACGAAAGTTTGAAAAAAGCACACTATCAAGATTATCATGCTTTATATAGTGGCGTAAACCTTGAGTTAGAAAGCAAAGGCGATAGCCGTGTGCCTACCGATATTCGTATCAAAAACTACGAGAAAGACAACGACCCACAATTGGCCAATTTGTTGTTTAACTATGGTCGATATTTATTGATTGCCTCATCCAGAAAAGGAGGGCAGGCCGCCAATTTGCAAGGTATTTGGAATAATATGGTTCGTCCGCCGTGGAGTTCAAATTATACTTCTAATATCAATGTGCAAATGAATTACTGGCCTGCCGAAACTTGTAATTTGTCGGCCACTACAAGTCCATTATTTGAGCTTATCAAAGACCTTTCTGTCAATGGTAAAAAAACAGCTAAGTTACATTATGGACTAAACGGCTGGGTAGCACACCACAATGTCGATATTTGGGGGTTATCGGCACCCGTAGGTGATTTTGGTACAGGCGATCCTATTTGGGCCAATTGGCAAATGGGTGGAGCATGGCTTTGTAGTCATATTTACGAGCATTATTTGTTTACGGGCGACAAGCAGTTTTTGGCCAATAGTTATCCTATTTTGAAAGGAGCATCCGAGTTTGTTTTAGGGTTTTTGGTGAAAAATGAGGCAGGCTTTTATGAGTTAGCATACGGCTTTTCGCCAGAAAATAAATATAAATATCAAGGCAAAGAACTCGGTATTTCGGTAGGAACAGCCATGGACTTAGGGATTACTCGTGAGGTGTTATCTAATTGTTATGAAGCTAGTAAGATTTTGAATACCGACCCCGAATTTAGCAAGAAATTAGCCAGTATATTACCGCAATTACAGCCTTTTAGGGTTAATGCCAAAGGAAATTTGATGGAGTGGTCAGAGGATTTTGAAGAAACAGACCCGCACCACCGTCATTCATCGCATTTGTATGCTCTGCATCCAAGTAATCAAGTAAACCCTTGGACTTCGCCAAAGTTGTTTTCGGCCGTAAAAAATGCCCTTATTAGTCGTGGCGACGAAGGTACGGGCTGGGCAATGGGCTGGAAAGTTAACTTTTGGGCAAGGCTACTCGACGGCGACCACGCTTTAGTTATTTTGAAAAACTTGCTTTCTCCGATGGAGTCGAGTGGCTATAATTACCACAAAGGGGGTGTTTATAAAAATCTTTTCGATGCACATCCACCATTCCAAATTGATGGTAACTTTGGTGCTACCGCTGGTATGGCCGAACTATTGTTGCAGTCGCATGCAGGGGCTGTGCATTTGTTGCCAGCTTTACCAAGTACATGGCAAAATGGCCAAGTAAAGGGCTTGGTGGCTAGAGGAGGCTTTGTCGTTGATATGACATGGCAAAATGGCCAATTACAGAGTGGTAAGGTTGTATCGAAGGTAGGAGGAATATGCCGTGTTCGCTCGGAAGTACCCTTAAAAATCAAAGGGGCAAAACTGGTTAATGGTGCATTAAAAAATGTGTTGCTGAATCCAATCAAAGGTACTGAACCAATAGTTCCTGCAGGCGTTTCTTTGGCTGAAGGGATATCGAAAACGTATTTTGAATACGATGTACCTACCACAAAAGGACAGGTTGTAGTGATTGGGCGATAGGACATTGGTGACAGGGTGAAAAGTGTACCAATGCTTGAATAAAATGGCTTTATGCCTGAAAAGTGTAATAAGCCTCTAGGGTAAAATAAACAATGCTAGTATTTCAATTATCTAACATAGTAGCCCTTTGTGATACAAGTAAAGGGCTACTAATAACCTCACTAGGCAATGAAGTTGTATAATACATCAAAAGGAATTTTGGTAGAATCGCAAGGAAATATCTTTAATCTTGGCGACGAGCAAAGTTGGGACACTATCGTGAATCATGATAACCTATTTGGCTATTTGTCGGCATTCTGCGAAAACAATGAAGCCATTGGCTCGTCAGATATTCTTCAAGATTATCACTTATTAGCTCCTATTGGTACACAAGAAATCTGGGCTTCGGGTGTTACTTATTTGCGTAGTCGCAATGCCCGCATGGAGGAATCTAAAGATGCTGGTGGCGGTACGTTTTACGACAAAGTATATGATGCCGAACGTCCTGAGTTATTTTTCAAAGCACCTTATTATCGTACTGTAGGTACAGACCAAAAGGTACGAATCAGAAAAGATTCTGGCTGGAATGTGCCAGAGCCAGAGCTAACCTTGTTTATTACCTCTCATGGTAAAATAGTGGGTTATACCGTTGGAAATGACATGAGTTCGAGAAGTATCGAGGGCGAAAATCCTTTGTATCTTCCTCAGGCCAAGTCTTATGATGGTGCGGCGGCGATTGGCCCCTGTTTATTCGTTCCCGAAACAGTGATAAATCCTAATGCACAAATTTCATTAAGCATTAAAAGAGCCAATGAGGAGGTTTTTGTAGGAACGATCTCTATCAATCAAATGAAACGCCAACATACCGAATTGGTTGCCTATTTATTTCGTGAGTGTACTTTCCCACAAGGGTGTTATTTGATGACAGGTACTGGGATTGTCCCTCCCAATGAATTTACACTAGCTCCGGGCGACGAGATTGCCATTACCATAGAGCATATTGGTACATTACGAAACTGGGTAGACTAGTTATTTAGATAGAAGTACTAAAACTTAAATATCAATTTAAGCATTATAAAGATAAGTCATCCCGAATTTAGTGAATGGTGATTGTTTTTGAATATGATTTCACCAATAAGGACGCAACGCTTTTCGGCTAAAGATGTGTCATTTAACATGCAAAAGGCGTTTGAAATTAGTTTTTCAAACGCCTTTTATATGGATATTCCCTAACTTTCTATCATTTGAGCAAATGATAAACCTCTTCAATGTTCACTTGACAACCTTACGAATCCCTGCAAACACAACGAGGGAGGCTCTTTTAATATTACCTAACATTCGGGATGACTCATGTGGTTTATTGGCCTTGTAAAGTTTGTGGATGAAAGGTTTGCCAAGAATGCCAAAACTCTTGATATGCCTGTATTTTAGGTAAATACGTACCCGCATATTTTCCTGCAATACATCTTCCTTCCAAACTCCAAATCGCATTTGACTCTGTATCAATAAGTTGGTTTTGTTGTAATACCAAATGTAACTTACCTTCTGGCGAATAGCTTTTAAATACATGAAAGCTATTGTTGTCTTTTTCTATTACAACAATGAGCGATGTCGTACCTAATGAATCCTGTATAATTCTTTTTTTCAACAGCACATTCCAGTCATAAGCCTTGGCATATTGGTCAAGCTTGATACCCACAACCCACGATTTGGGTTGCCAAGAAAGCGAGTCTCTTTTGGTAAGGGTACTTTTTCCTCTGCCTTGATCATACTTTTGTAGGTGGTCATATTCCTCTTTATAATGCTCGTCGGGTTGCATAATAGTAGCATCAGGATACTGTTTGAGCCAAGCCGACAACGTCATTTGCTCGGAAGCGATAGAAGGTAAGGTTTGTCCTTTTTGTGGCCCCGCAATGGCTTCACCTGTGGCTTGCTGCCACCACGAGCCAGTAGATTGGTCTTCAAAAAGAGCATTGAAATGGTCCATCCCTACCAAACGGAATTGGTCATTTTGACTATTTACTTTTGGCATATATACCCTTCCTGTACGGCATACCGTACAATATGTTACCATAATAACCTCGCCACCAAGAGTATCTACTACCTGATGATGATACCCAATAAGTTGAATGGGGTAAGCACGAGCCTGCTTATTAATAACAACACCCACGATAAGTTTATTGAGTGCAATTTTGTTGCTTTTGGCCGTCGTAAAGGTTTGAACTTTGGGTTGATAAAACATTTTTTCTGCCAAAAAACGAAAATTAAATAAATAAAAAACAACTATCCATGCTAGCAGCAAACCTCCGCCAATCCACTTAGGTATTAGGGCTTTTTGTTGAAAAATAGCAAATAAAGGCCATATTGTCAGAACAATACCAAGACCACGAAAGTACCAAATATGGTTGTGTAAGAAATAGGCAAAATCGATACTGTTGATCTGTTGACTGCCAGGAAATGGCATAATAAAATATACTTTGAGTATTTCGGCAAGGAAAAGTACCAAAAAGCCAAGTAAAAGTAAAACGTTTTTCATGTTGGTAAAGGGTTATTGAGCTTGAATATAGGCCATTGGGTCGAAGTTGGCATAGCCTTCGTCTCTAATCCGAGCACCTCGGTCTTTATAGGCTTCGGGGGCAGTAGGAGCCCACGTACCCAAGCCATCGACATACCGATTAAACATACAGAATGCCGCCGCAATCAAAACGGTATCATGAATTTCACGGTCGCTAGCACCGCTTTCATGGGCTAACTGAATCTGCACATCTGTCACATATTTGCCTCCTTTCTGAACCGCTTGGGCGATTAAAAGTAAGGCTTTCATTTTATCAGAAATAGGAGCAGTCCACAAATCCCTTTTTACCTGACTTATTATTGTACCATCGTCGTCCAAATAGCATTGGGCAGCCGAGCCATGTACACTTTGACAAAAAAGGCAATCGTTGAGATAGGAGGTATAAGTAGCAATAAGCTCTCGCTCGCCTTGCGACAGCGTGTTGTCGGGATGTCGAAGCAATAACTCGGCTAATGCGTTAAGCGGTCTTGCTGTTTGTGGGCTAAATGCCATGAGTCCCCTAATACCGGGTAGCTGTGTTTCTTCGGGAATAGTGATATAGGCCATGAGTAAGTTGTATGTTAAAGGTTTGAAAAAGGATGCTTAGTAATGATAAAAAATGAAAAGAAACGAGCCTATAACATCCGACAAGCTCGTTTTCTACTAATACAATTCATTATTATAAATTAATACTGTACGAAGGTTTATAAAATAAAATTGCAAAAATACTCATGATAAAAATGCTTCTCAATAAAATAAAATCCTTCGTATAGCCCTAATTATAAATCGAAAAACCAATGTAATTTTTTTAGTGATAAATACTTGATTACCTGTTGAATAGCTATGCTGATGTATAATGTGTTTTACCTCGTAAAACAATCATAAAAGCTACTATAAACGTAATAGAAAATACCAGTAGAGAGTTGCTAAGACCACCTAGAATAGCCACTAAATTGCCCACAAAAAAAACTGCCGTAGCCGTAAAAAAGCGACCAATATTAAAACATAAGCCCGAAGCACTGCCTCGAATTTCGGTAGGAAATAGGGCAGGAATAAAGCTTGAAAGTGTTCCTTGGCTAATCCCAAAAAAGAGAGAAAGTAAGGCTGTTTCAACATAAATAATAGGACTAAAGGCTGTATTGGTTAAAAATAGCAGTATACAAGCCCCACTACATCCCAAGAAAGTAAGCATTAAGGTAGTTTTGAATCCCCACGATTTGATAAGAAAACCCGACAAAAAGCCTCCTACAATACCACCAATACCGAGTATCATCATAACTGCACCTCGTTCTTTTTGACCTTTTTCTCCATCTACCAACAGCCCTTGTACCCATGTAGGTAGCCACGAGAATATACCCCAAAGTCCAATAAGTACAGACCCAAAAATCAGGATACCAACGACTAAATTGGCACGGTTGTGCTGAGTAAAAACAGGCTGATGAATAGGTCGTTTTGTTTTTTGAATATTCCGCCAAGCCAACGATTCGGGCAATAAAAGGAATATCAAAATAGCCAATAATACAGGTAATAGGCCTATCCAAAAGGCATCATGCCAGTTGGCAAAAAGGAGGGTAATACCGCCTGTTAGTACAATTCCGATTGGAAAAGAAACTGCCAAGATACCCAAAAAGATAGGGCGTGTTTTTTCAGGCCAGATTTCGGCAATATATACTGTAGAAATAAGTAAAATACCGCCAACTCCTATACCTGCAAAAAAACGCAAGGCTAATAAAACGTACCAGTTATCTACAAATACCACAAGAACTGTGGCTAGCCCACAAATCCCCGTAGCCATTGCCAATGTACTGATTCTACCGATTTTATCGCTGACAAAACCAATAACCAAACCGCCCAGCATCCATCCATACAAAAAAATGGCATTGATATAAGCCCCTATTTCAGATAGGTCATGTTCTGAAAGGTTTTTGTGCAGTAAGTCGGGTAGTGCAATAGGTAGGTAAACCGACATCATCGTCGATACTGAGCCACCCAATAGGTAGCTCAGCATACATAAAGCAAACGATAATCCCTTTTTTGAAGCAATAATTCGAGTCTGATTCATGAGGGTTTTTATCTAAAAAGTTCGTCAAAATTTAAGCTTACATAATATAAACCTCCTACCGACGGCGAGCCATAGGCTTGTACCACATACTGATTGGTGAGGTTAGATGCTCCTAATTTGATAGTTGTTTTGAGGCTTGGTACTTTGTAGCTTACTTGTGCATCCAACAAATTATAGGCACTTACACGCCCCGGAATAAGCTCTGTAAAAGTACCATACCAGTCAAAGGCCGTTTGCCAGTGCCATGCCACACTAAAGCCCAACCGTTCGGTTAGCTTGGGGTTACTCAACACCACATTGCTTTTCCATGTAGGTGTATTAAAGGCCGGAATATTGTTGGGATTGGCATCCATAATATTAAAATCAATCCATGTAGCATTGGCATTAAGTTGATAATGTTTTGGCAAGGCAAAAGTAAGTCCTGCACCAACACCTTGAATAGAAACCTTGTCGGAAGCGTTGGTATAAAGCTGGAACGCCTTAATTCTACCATTCAGAATATCGGCGGCGGCATCGGGGTTGATACTGCCATTGGCAAGGGTTACAGGGCTATTAGGACGAATTACAACCGAATTAATAATAAAATCGGTGTATTGGCTATAGTAATAGTTGATGTCGAAAAGTACTTTTGGGGTAATTAACCCTTTGTAGCCAAATTCAACACTTTGTACCTTCTCTGATTTGATATAAGGTACATTCGATTTTACTAACTTATCCTTATTGTTGGCCAAAGCATTGGGAAAAGGCGTTCCTTTCTGAAGGTCTGCCCCAAACCCACTACCAAAGGCACTTACCGAAGCTGCAGTGAAAGAGTTTTCATAAACATTCATCCCCTGAGAATTGACAGGAGCACCTCCCAAAATAAGAATAGGGCCAACATCCAACTTAATGAATTGGTCGCTAATAGTAGGATTGCGAAAACCCGTTTGGTACGAAGCTCTAAAATGGTGTCTATCGGTCGGAGAGAATACCGCAGAGGCTCTTGGGGTAAATTGACCTTTAAAGTTTTCGTTTTTATCGTATCTGCCCGACAATGTCACTTTGAGTTTGTCGTCCAAAATGCTTTTTGAAGCCTGAGCAAATAAGCCAAACTCGTCGTTGGTGAGGTTTTTACCTTTATCGTCAAAAAGTGTTCCTTCAGTATCTAAATAAAATTTACGATAGTTGCCACCTACTTGCAAATTGAATAGCTTAATGGCCGAGCTAAAATCGTACATTCCCTCAATATGCTTTAGGCTACAATTACTTTTAATGCCAGCTCCCGAAAGCCCTGTTGTTTGAATAAGCCTCTCTTTGGCTTGCTCAAATGGGGTACTACCAGGTAGTATTCTTCCTTCATCGGCAAAAGCCCGTGCTACAGTATGGTCTTTGGCGGTGATACCATTGATAGTGCCATTAAATGCTGCTGCATAACGCTGAAACCACGTAGCATCGGCTTTGTCGGGTGTTACGGTATTGCCGCTGAGGTCTTTTACCCAAGTACGGTTGATCTGCTGCCCCAACGAGCGTGTATTATAAGAATTGGTAGAAATTTCTTGGTTGGAATAGGCACGAATATAAAAGCTACTTCCTTTTAGCTCTAAACGATGTTGTACAAACTGAAAGTCGTTGATAACGAAACGGTTACTTCCTGTGTATTGGGCTGTTCCTTGGTTGTAATTAGCCTGATATATGGCCTCAAGGTTGTCGCTGATACGGTAGTGTAATGCACCGTTGAGTTTAACATTATACACACCATAATTGGCCAAATCTTTTTCTTCGTAACCCGTTCTCGATACTCGACCAATATTAGGTAAAGTCTGAGCTACTTCATCGCCATAAATATTAATAGCATTTCTTCCGGGGTTATTTACACCACGGCTGGTGGCTGGTGTGTTGGGGTCGATGTCGGTATAATTATTGGCGTACCAATCTGTACCTCTGAGATACGAAGCATTAATTTTGAAGGCAAATTTGTTGTTGAAAACCTTGGCGTATCTCAATGCCAAATCACTCATTGGTTTTGCCCCTAAGCCTGTACCATCAGCAATATGATTTAAACCTACTTTGGTTTGGATACTCAGCCCCTGAAAATCAAAAGGGTTTTTGGTTCTGGTATTCAGCATTCCATTAAAAGCAATTGGCCCATATAATGCCGATGCCGCTCCTGCAATTAACTCGGCACTTTCAACATCCAAATCGTGTGGGCCAAACATATTGCCCATTGCAAAACCCAAGCCCGCAGGTTGGTTGTCGATACCATCTACCAATTGCAGAAAACGCCCATTTCCAGTACTATTAAACCCACGAGTATTGATTTGCTTATAGGTAAGGCTACTGGTTACCATATCCAAAGATTTGAGGTTGAGCAAACCGTCATAGTAGTTGGCAGAAGGGGTTTGTTGGATATTCCTAATGTCCATTTTTTCAATACTAACGGGCGACCTAAGGATATTTTCTTCGACCCTAGAGGCTGTTACAACTACTTGATTCAGCTCGGCAGAGGCTGGTACTAAGGTTATGGCCAAATGTTGAGATTCTTTAATAAGATATTCTTGTCTTTCAAAACCAATCATCGATACAACAATCGTGGCGGGGCCTTTGGTCAATAAGCTAAAAACTCCCTCTTGGTTGGTTTTTGTACCGCTAAGTTTACCTTTAACGGCAATTGATACTCCCGAAAGCTCTTTTTGGGTTTCGGCATCGGTCACTTTGCCTGTTACTCTTACTGTTTGGGCAAGGGCAGTTATCTTGACTAAAAAAAAGATGAATATATATAAGTATTTGTTGTTCATGGTATGGAGCATAAAATGTTGGAAGTTTACTTTTTCAAATGGTCGTAGCCTTGTGGTAGGCGATTGTAGCCATGATGTACAATTCGCTCGCCTAGTTGCTGATAAAAGCCGCTCTCTACAGGAGGGGTTACACTGGCCATGCCATCGACATAGCGATTATAAAGGCAGAATAGGGCTGCTATCAAAACCGTATCATGAATTTCGGCATCGCTTGCCCCTTGATTTTTGGCTTCTTCAATAGCCTGTGGGCTAACAGCTTTGCCACTTACTTGAACCATTTTGGCAATTTGCAGCAACGCTTTCATTTTTGGACTTACTGGAGCATCTGCTAAATTATGTTTTACCATTTCACAGGTTTGGGTGTTGCCCAACAGAATATCTGCCGCTGCCGTATGAGCCGACGTACAGAATTTACATTCGTTTTGGTGCGAAACAATGCTTGCAATGAGTTCTCGTTCGCCTTGGCTTAGCGTGTTGTCGCCACGCAATAATATTTGGGTTAGCTCGCGAATAGGCTGAGCAGTTGTTTGGCTATATTCTAAAAGTCCTGTAATACCAGGAAGATGCTCGGGTAGTGGAATATGAGGCATTGTAAGTAAAATCTTATATTAGTACGATTGGGGATTCATTAAAATACAACGACAGATAGGAAGGTGTGCTGAATGATTTAATCTTATAATTCAAACTGATGCTGCACGATTACCTTACCTCTGCCTAAAAGCCAGAGTTCAAAACCCTTTGGACAAAGGGTTTCTCATCAACTGTTGTGATACAGTTATGCCCAAAAAGAGTTTGTAAGAAAAAGTTTATCTAGGACGATTGTAACCGAGAAAAGCCATTTTCTGACCCATTTCCAAATACGCTTCGTTGTCTTGTGGTGCCCAAGTACCTAGGCCATCTACATAGCGATTAAACATACAGAATGCTGCCGCAATCAAAACGGTATCATGAATTTCACGGTCGGTTGCATCGTGTTGGCGGGCTTTTTCAATATCCTCTGGCAATACGTGTTTTCCTCCTCTTTGTACCTTGGCCGCAATGTCTAGCAAAGCCCTAAGTTTGGGCGAAATGGTTGTTTCGGCAAAATTGCGTTTAATATCATCCATCAAACTAATGTCGCAGCCTAAATGAGCTACGGCCGCCGCTGCGTGCGACGAATGGCAAAAGTGACAATTATTTAGGTACGAAACATGTGCAGCAATGAGCTCTCGCTCGCCACTTGTCAGGGTCGAGTCGCTACGTAATAGGGTTTCTGCTAAATGCAAAAGGGGCTGTGCTGTAGTTTTGTTGTAGTCTAACAAACCACTAATTCCTGGCAAATTTGGATTGGGTAGTGTAATATGTGCCATAGCTAATTCTTTGATTAAGACATATAAAATCGGGCTGCTAAAAAAATAGCAACACTAGCCTATAGTAATAAGAGGCAGAGTAAATCAACAATAGGCGGTTAATAGACTGATAATGAGAGAGTCTATTGGCCACTTGTTATTTTACGAGCATTGGTACTATAGAAAAAAATCAGTAAGAAAAACTATGATACTTCGGGAGGGGTAAAAATAGACATAATAAAAAGTTGAGTAGCAGGTTGATGATAGTAGAACTGGTTTTTTAAGGTAGATAGGTATATCCATGGATATGCCGAGACAGACAAATCCGTTGTTGGAATATAGTTGCCAGACAAAGACTTACAGAAGTCTAATGCCTTTTTCAGAGGTGAATCTTTACCAGAGTTTTGTTCTGCAAACTGAGAGCCTAGTTCATCTGCAATAGACTGGAGTTTGTGTTTGGCAGAATGGTTCGTTTTGATTCTAGTAACAAGGGTATCATTTGAATAATGCTGTTCTACGATGTTATAATATTTGCCTTGATATTCGATGAGTCCTTGATGAGCGGCTGGGTTTACAAAGTCATTGCTGTAAGGCAAGGCAATAGGCATTTTGATTTCTATCCATTCGTCATTTTGTGAAATGGGCGTAGCTTCACGATAAGTCTTGTCAAAACACAACAGCACAATCCCTGTGCTAAACATATTGTATAGCAACAAGCACAAAAAGGAAAGGCTTACAAAATTTTTCAAGGGACAATCAAGTGTTTGGATTTAGAGAAATCACAGTATAGTAAAATTAATTATTTATTAGTTACAATAAAACAGGTGTCTGTAATTTATTTATAATTAAAACGTATCAAGACTCCTCCCAATCATTTTTAGGGGTATTTTAAGGTAATTCCCATACCAATATTGCTATTCCTTAGATTATTCACAATGTTATATTTAGGGTTGTTTGTCTAAGAAATTTCCTTGTATGGCTTCATGATTGTATAGAAATTATATTTCTATACAAAGAAAATGCCTATTTATTCAATCA
The DNA here is from genome assembly GCF_000427405.1 of Flectobacillus major DSM 103. Lineage (NCBI taxonomy): Bacteria > Pseudomonadati > Bacteroidota > Cytophagia > Cytophagales > Flectobacillaceae > Flectobacillus > Flectobacillus major. The sequence continues at coordinate 3,570,615 of NZ_KE386491.1, read as the reverse complement.
AAACGCCCATTAGTGATACCCTCATCTATTATTAATAATAAGTATACTTTCTTTACTGCTTATAATCCACTTCGCTTATCATTACTAGTGTGATGGCTCAATTACAACTTTTTCGGTGTAGGCCACAGAAAGTATTACTGAATACCAGTGGTATCGTGGCCAAATGTAATTGATAAAAAGGTACTTGGCCGAAAAGAGGTGAGTAATTTTGAAAAAACGAAAAGTGTACCACTTTTGCACAAACAATGGCGTATTGGTACAGCTCGCCATCGTTTCAAAGTTTGCTGATATTGGCCAAACTACAAATCAATTTTTACAAGCTATTGATTTCGCTTTGTGGACAATACCGCTCAACAAATGAGACATACACGTATGCTGTATTTGAACTAGACAAATAAATCCGAGAAATTAGTGGAAGAATCTATTTTTCTTAAATAATTACTGAATGTATTGTAGAATAGGGCTTTTGATTGGTTGTTTATTATATAGTATTATTGCTCAGGGACAATATTTTTTGTCGTCAAAACATTATGGACTTGCTTCTGGAATTGGGCATAGGCATATCAATACGTCCTTTATTGATTCGCATGGACGCAAGATAATTCTGAGTGCCAATGATTTGGCTTTTTTTGAGAATGGAAACTTCAAAACGGTATCTTTCCCAGATTCGTATTCTACCAAAGGGCTTAATACTATTTATGAAGACGACCTCGGCAATTACTGGATTTCTGAAAGTTTTGAATGGTTTTATCCATTTGGTATACGCCATACTTTTGTTTTTTTGCCTAACCACCAGTTTATTCCTGCCGAACAAAAATTACCATATAGCATTAATATCGAATCAATACGCTCCGACGAGCGTCGCCAGCTTGTAATTGGTACACAACAAGGCGAAATATATACCTATTCTGCCCAAAAAAACCGTATGGTACGCAAGCTCAAATATAGCAATGCTCCGATTAAGGTATTATATGCACAGAATAATAGAATTGTTTTTTGTGAAGTAACAGATATATCGCTAGATAAAAAGATTGTGGTGATAGACTACGCTGGCAAGATACTTTACGAAGAAAGCCTGAGTAATCGTCTTTGCCAGTCGGTACTTGAGGTTGGACACGAGTTTTATGCCTTATATCTTCGATACGATGCTCATCAAAAGAAAAGCATGGAATTGGTGAAGCTAGGAACGAATACCCGTATGCAAGGAAATATTAATCAAACCTTTTTTTACCTGACAGGTATCACCTACGAGCCAAAGCACAAAACGATTGTGCTGTACCACAATAACAAAATCCAGTTTTTGAACGAAAACCTTCAGGTAAAATACGAACACAATTTTGCCAATGCGATTCATCATTTACTTGCCGATGGCCATGGTAATTTGTTTTTGAGTACAGATAATGGCTTTTCTATTATAAGGGTACAAAAAGGACAAATTCAAACGTACTTGTACAATCCGAATATAGAGGCTGTTGAGGAAAATTATTCGTGTCGTTCTATTTTGAAAATAGATAAAACACATCTGGTAGTCAATACCAATCGCTCTAGGCAACTCCTAGATTTGACTACGGGCAAAAGTGTGGTATTGCCTCCGCTCAGGCCAGAAGCCTCAGTTGATTTTGTTCTTTCTATCTTGCCAGACGAGCAAGGTAATATCTGGTTTGGTGAACAATTGCTAGGCAGTACCAATCTAAAAACTCGTAAAAATCAAATCTATTATTCTAATTACGAAACCCGTATTTGGGCAATGGAAAATTACCAAGATGGTTTTTTGTTAGGTTTAGAAAAAAAGGGAATAGGACACTACCATAAAGCAACCCAAAGAGTAGATTTTAGGAAAAAAAATATTCCTAAAGCACTTCAAGAATCGACGGTCTATGATTTTTATAAAACGAAGAATCAAGTATACATAGCCTCTAGCTCGGGTTTGTATGTATTGGATAGCCTTGACAAAATAACTGAGATAGAGTACCCCAAAGAGCAAAAAAAAGCAACATATTTTATCAATACATTTGTTGTAGGTAACCCAACCAGGCTGTGCCTTGCTACCGAAGAAGGGATTTTGTTATTAGATACTTCAACGGGGCAAATCACACCATTTATTCGAGACAAGACTTTTGCCAACGTCAAATTTCTGTCGTGCTACGCTACTCAAAACGGCTATTGGGCAAGCACCGAACAAGGGATCTGGCATTTTGATAACCAAGGTAACCTTCTGAAAATATATACAGAACTCGATGGCCTCACCAACAACGAGTGCAATACCTTGGCTCATTATCAAGACGAGCAAGGAGTGTTGTATTTTGGGGGTATCAATGGCCTAAATGTCATTAACCCTGTAGCCTTTCCAAGCCAGCATCAAGAAGGCAATATTTTACTAAAAAAAGTAGCTATATTCAGCAATCAAGTGTTGAGTCAGGTACAAACCCAAATTAGTACACCTCGTATTTTTTTGAAAACTAACGAAAATACTTTGAAAATAGAAGTAGCCTACAACGATTATCAGTACGATTGCGACAAGCGGTTTTATTATACCACTCAGGCCAATCAGTTGGAATGGACTCCTTTTTTGGAAGAAGAACTGAGGCTAGAAAACCTGCCTTATGGCAAAACTACCGTTTATGTCAAAGTAGTAGCATGTAACAACTTTTCGCAAAGCAGTATCAAATCAATCGAAATTAATCGAGAGTATCCTATTTATTTTCGGTGGTACTTCTGGGTATTGGTAGGAGGGGGGCTTGTCCTAGGTGTTTGGGGGGTGGTTCAGTTATATGCGTATAATTATCGTTTGCGTAACCTCAAGCTAAAAGCCTTAGTAGATAGACAGACTGTTCGCTTGCAAGAAAATATTCAGTTTCGTGACGACCTTCTCAAGTTACTTGTACACGATGTCCGGCATCCAATTATTAGTTTTAATAACCTAACAGACAAGCTTAATCTCTTGATTCGACGAAATGAACACGAGCGGCTTCTACAACTAGGTGCAGAATCAAAACACCGTAGCGAAAGCCTTTTGTGGCTGGTCGATAACTTGATTTTGTGGATTCAGTCTTCTAACAAAAATGAAACTGTTGTGCCTCAGAACGTAGACCTTGTTGTATTAATTAATAGGATTATTCGTTCGTATAGCAATGATATTGATTTCAGAAGACTTACCTTTGTGATAGAGCCAGCGGTATTTATCGGAAAAGTAGACGAGCGGCTTTTTGTGATTGTAATGCGGAATATTATTTTTAATACAATCGAATATGCCAAATCTGGAAGTAGTATTCAGATTCGGTTGAGTCGAAATACTCATTTATTAACGATCGATTGCCAAAATTTTATGCACTCAGAAACGGAACCACAACCAGAGCTACAAGGGCTGAAAATGGGGCTAAGTGTATTGAAGGCTATCTTGAAGAAGCAGTCTATTGAATTAACCAATGAAAAGGTAGGTGAAATATATCATACCAAATTAGTTATTCCTGAGTAAAGCTGTACTCGTATAATTAACCCCTAAAACATAATTGTATATGGTGTATTTGAGGACGTAATGCACCGCTTTATTTTAAAAGTAAACTCTTGCCGTAAGTTTAAAATGCTCAATAGAATAAATCTTGCTCATGATATATGCTTGTGCGAGTGTACAGTTTCGCCAAAGTATTAAAGCCTTAATTTATGAATCCACTATCTTGTTTAGTACTAGAAGATACCATTAGTGACCAACTGGATATAGAGTTAATACTACAGCACTATCCTATGATAGAGCCTACTTATGTAAATTCGCCCAAGTCTTTTTTACAGGCTATCAAGGAAAAAGAATATCAATTGTTTTTTATAGATATTCATGTGTCGTCCGATATTACAGGAATAGACCTATTAGCGTCGATTCGGAATCCAACGGCTTCTGTTATTCTGAATAGCTCGTATCTGTCAGACGAGTATTATGAGGAATACAAACGTATAGATTGCCGAAAGTTCTGTTTAAGCAAGCCCATGAATACTTTCTCGATTCGGGCTATTCTCGATGATTTACTTCAGCATCATCGTATAAATGATGTTTCGCCCCCTACCACCGATTTTATCATGATAAAACAAGGCGATTACTTACACAAAATCAGTATTAGCTCTATTTTATATTTAGAGTCGATAGGGCACATGGTGTATATCAAAACCCGTGAAACCAAATATGCTACCTATGGTTCGTTGAAGCATTATGAAAATTTGTTGAAAGGAAACAACTTTGAAAAAATCAATCGGAATGTTATCATCAACTTATTTTTTGTACAAAAAATCAATATTAAAGACGACTACGTTGAAATAGATAATGCTTGTTTTTCGCTTAGTAGAATCCAAAAAAAGGAGTTTGTCGACAAGTTTGACCGACTTATTTTGCGTTAAACAATACCCAACAACAAAATAATTAAGTTATTGATGGTTTTCAGAAGTAAATAGACACCAATTTTTGGTTTATCGATTCTTCAGATACTTATAAGCCCATCGATTGAGCAAGCCAACTGGGTACTTTGAGATATTTATGGTACTAATAGCTTCGGGTATTGGTATTTATGGCGGTTTTTCAAGAAAACCAACCGACTATGTGTCTATTAGCAAGTTTTCGGTAATTCCTTGTATTCTTCTACCAAAAACTTCCTCCTAATTCCTTAGCAGTTGACGGCTTATAACTATATTTGTACCCAAATTGTACTTTTCCCTTTAAAATAGAACAAAATGGCAACAACTTATGATTTAATAGTGATTGGCTCAGGACCAGGCGGATACGTAGCAGCAATTCGTGCTTCACAGTTGGGATTGAAATGTGCAATAGTTGAACGTGAATCTTTAGGCGGTATTTGCTTGAACTGGGGCTGTATTCCTACTAAAGCCCTATTAAAGTCAGCACAGGTTTTTGAATACATCAAACACGCCGCTGATTACGGTATTTCGGTATCTGAGGCTAGTGCAGATTTCGGTGCTGTAATTAAGCGTTCTCGTGGCGTTGCCGATTCCATGAGCAAAGGTGTTCAATTCTTGATGAAAAAGAATAAGATTGACGTAATCATGGGTAACGGTAAAGTAAAGCCGGGCAAAAAAGTAGAAGTTACGGGTGCCGATGGCGCTGTAACGGTTTATGATGCCAAGAATATCATGGTTGCAACTGGTGCTAGAGCAAGAGCATTGCCTAATATCCCAATCGACGGTGTAAAAGTAATTGACTACCGCAAAGCCATGTCTTTAGAAAAACAACCTAAATCGTTGGTGGTAATTGGTTCGGGAGCTATTGGTGTTGAATTTGCGTATGTTTATGCTGCAATGGGTACAAAAGTTACTATTGTAGAATTTATGCCCAATATCGTTCCTGTAGAAGATGAGGACGTATCAAAAGAATTGGCTAAACAATACAAAAAATTAGGTATTGATGTTCACACTAATTCGTCTGTAGAGTCGGTTGATACCAGTGGCGAAGGCTGTAAGGTATCAGTAAAAACGCCTTCTGGCAATATCACTATCGATAGCGACATCGTGCTTTCGGCAGCGGGTGTTATTGCAAATCTCGAAAATGTTGGCTTAGAAGACGTTGGCATTATTACTGACAAAGGCAAAATCTTAGTAAACCAATGGTACGAAACCAATATCCCTGGTTATTATGCAATTGGTGACGTTACTCCTGGCCCAGCGTTGGCTCACGTAGCATCGGCAGAAGGTATTATTTGCGTAGAAAAAATTGCAGGCCATCATGTAGAACCTTTAGATTATAGCAATATTCCTGGTTGTACTTATTGTTCTCCTGAAATTGCATCGGTAGGCCTTACAGAGAAAAAAGCAAAAGAGGCTGGCTACGATATTAAAGTAGGTAAATTCCCTTTTGTGGCTTCAGGTAAAGCTACGGCCGCTGGAGCAAGAGATGGTTTCGTTAAAGTTATTTTTGATGCAAAATATGGCGAGTTCTTGGGTGCTCACATGATTGGATACAACGTAACAGAAATGATTGCCGAAGTTGTAGTAGCTCGCCGTTTGGAAACTACTGCTCATGAAATCATGACATCTGTTCACCCTCACCCAACTATTTCGGAGGCTATCAAAGGAGCAACCGAAGCAGCTTATGGATGCGCAGTTGATTTGTAATCATCGCTAATGACTTCTCAAAAGGCCATGTAGAACCCTCTACATGGCCTTTGTTTTTTTATTACTTTAGGACTAGGTTCAAGGGGAGTACTAACCACAAAGTGTTTGTACGACTATGTTGAAATCAAAAAAAAACTCATTGAGTAGTGTTATAATAAACCATTAGCAATATTCAGGGTTTTTGAAACCTAACTGACTTAGTGTTTTTTACTTCAAAATCTATGAAAAAGATTATTCAGCTTTTTATATATCTTATCCCAATCGTCGGGTTTTCACAAATAAAAACCGATGTACTTGTTATTGGTGGCGGTGCTAGTGGTGTAATGGCAGGTATACAGGCGGCACGTTTAGGAGTCAAAACCACTATTATCGAGGAAAAAACATGGCTCGGTGGTATGCTTACTTCGGCGGGTGTTAGTGCAATAGACGGCAACCATCATTTAGCAAGTGGCTTGTGGGCTGAATTCAGAACTGCACTTATCAAGCACTATGGCACAGCCTCGGCTCTTCAAACGGGCTGGGTGAGCCAAGTAATGTTTGAGCCTCAAATTGGACAAAAAATTCTTTTGGATATGTGTAGCAAGGAGTCTAATTTAAAGGTTCTTTTACATACCCAATACTCCCAAATAATCTGGCAGAATAATACATGGGTGGTTTCTTTAAAAGGAAAGGTTTTGGGTACTATTCAAGCAAAAATAATTATCGATGCTACCGAATTAGGCGATGTTGCAGCCCTCTTAGGTACTAAGTATGATTTAGGAATGGATGCTCAAAGTACGTATCACGAGAGAGTTGCCCCTAAGCAAGCGAATGATATTATCCAAGATTTGACTTATGTGGCAGTGTTAAAAGATTATCACCAGCCTCAAAAACCAATAAGCCCTTCAGCAACTTACAGAAAAGAAGATTTTATTTGTGCTTGCGAAAAATTATGCCCCGACAAACAAATGCCTAGGCTTTGGGATTGCGAAAAAATGAAAACCTACGGCAAGCTCCAAAACAACCTCTACATGATTAATTGGCCTATTAATGGCAATGATTTTTATGTGAATATGATAGAAATGAATGCCGAACAACGTAAACAAGCCATTGACAAGGCCAAAGAACATACCCGAAACTTTGTGTATTTTATGCAAACCGAATTAGGCTGGAATACACTTGGGCTGGCAGATATTTTCGATACGATAGATTCACTTCCTATGATTCCTTATCATCGTGAAAGCCGTAGAATTAAAGGGCTTGCTCGTATCAATATGAACCATCTCGAAAAACCCTTCGAACAGCCCGAACCTCTTTATAGAACTGGCATTGCAGTAGGCGATTATCCCATAGACCAACACCATGGCAAAAATCCCCAAGCCCCAGACTTGTACTTTGTTCCAGTACCGTCCTTTAATATTCCGCTAGGAAGCCTTCTCCCCGAAAATGTGCATAACCTTATTGTTGCCGAAAAATCTATCTCTGTTTCAAACCTCGTTAATGGTACATCTCGTTTGCAACCTGTTGTGATGGAAATAGGGCAAGCCGCTGGTGTATTGGCAAGCCTTGCGGTACAAAATAATGTTTCCCCAGACAAAGTGCCTGTTAGAAAAGTACAAAATATCCTAGTCAACAACAAAGCCTATCTGATGCCTTATATTGATGTCTCACCAGAGCATCCTTATTTTAGAGCAATCCAAAAAATAGGTGCTACAGGTATCTTGAAAGGTGAAGGTAAAAACAACAAGTGGTCTAATGAAACATGGTTTTATCCCGACTCCACTATTCTGTTAAAAGATTTCTTAAAGGGGCTAAAACCTTACTATCCCAAACTAAAGTTACCCACATTTACGGAGTCGGAAATGAGTTGTCCACTGAGTTATCCACAATTGACGTCTGTATTTATCCACATATCCCCAAAACACAAGGTACATCTTCCTTCCGATGGTACAATTACAAGAGGTGAGTTGTCCTATATTGTGGATAAAGTATTGAAGCCATTTTATCAAAAAGTCAATTATCAAGGCTTTTTAGAACACGAAAAAATCAACAAAAAACCATAGATTTTTCTTCTATCTTTTTAGTGTTTCTAGAAGAAAAATCTATGGATTAATAGAAGGGGATTTAATGGTATTATCCTATTTTATTGAATTATCTTCACTAGGGTTTTTCCAAAGGCTTTTCCTGCTAGCATCAGGTCTAACTTAGCTGGAACATCCTCTAAGCCAACCTGATGGCTAATCAAATCAAGGTTGTCGAGTTTCCAATCGCTGGCTAAGTGTTGCCATATTGCTAAGCGTTTTGCCATAGGGCATTCGGCCGAATCGATACCCAGTAGGGCATTGCTACGAAGAATAAATGGAAATACCGAAGTAGGCAAATCTGGAGACGCCACCAAGCCACAAGCTGCCACAGCTCCGCCATATTGCAAAGATTTAAGAATGGTTGCCAAAATATTACCTCCTACAGTATCTACAGCACCTGCGTAAACAGATTTTAGCATCGGGCGGCCAGATGTATCATTCAAGCCTTCTCGGCCTACTATTTCGCTAGCTCCAAGGCGTTTTAGCAAGTCGGTGGCTTCGGGCTTACCCGTGACTGCCACTACCTCAAAACCAAGCTTTGCTAAAATAGCTACCGATAAAATACCCACTCCGCCCGTAGAACCTGTAACGATAACTTTACCTTTTTCGGGACTTAGGCCATATTTTAATAATGCGTCGATACACAAACCTGCTGTAAGCCCCGCTGTACCTAAAATCATGGCCTCGGCCAGACTCAGTCCCGAAGGTAAAGCAATAACCCATTTGGCAGGAACACGAATATATGCGGCCAAAGCACCTGATGTATTCATCCCCAAATCATAACTGGTAACGATGACTTGTTGCCCCACCGAGAATCTTGTGTCTGTACTTTCAACTACCACGCCCGAAGCATCTATACCAGGAGTATGTGGATAATTACGGGTAACACCTTTGTTGCCTATCGACGACAAAGCATCTTTATAGTTTAAGGTAGAATAATGTACTTGTACCAAAACTTCACCCGAGGGGAGTTCGTCGAGGTGTTTTGTTTTGATTTCACGGATATATTGTTTGTCTGAATTTTCAGAAATAACCAAAGCTTGAAATGTTTGACTCATGGTTTTGTATTTGTTTTGTTAAAATATAAGTATATTTATGCTGTAAACATCCACAAAAAAACATTGAAAGTCAAGCAGTTACAAGCTGTTTAGCTACTTACAAAAAGTGCAGTTTTCTTGATAATCAAGCACTTAATTTTTTTATATATGGAAAAAAACTATGTCGAGTCTGATTGCCCTTCCGATGTATTTATGAAAGTACTGAAAGGCAAATGCAAAACCACCTTGATAGTACTTATCAAAAAAGGCATCAACCGCTTTGGCGAAATGAAACGAGCATTGCCTACTATTAGCGAGCGAATGCTAGCAAAGCAATTGGACGAGCTAGCAGCCGATGGTATTTTGAACAGAACCGTATATCCAGAAGTACCCCCTCGGGTAGAATATTCCCTCACCGAATATGGCGAAACCCTATATCCCATTGTCAAAGAAATCAGACATTGGGGGAGAATTCACCAAGAAAAAGTTTTAAATATTTCGGTATAATTCAAAACACTACTGACATACCCTTGTCACTAAGCAGTATTTACTTTGTGAAGTAATCAATATTAAAGCAGCAAAAAACGCTTTTGAAATACTTTAAACTTCACAATCAATTATGACAACGAAACAAATCCCTGCACAGAAGTACCTAATTTATAGTACCGAAACTACACTGCCTCATGTAAACACCATTGCTATGCGTGAAGTAGAACCTCTGTATACGGTTGCTGCTCAGGCAGGTTTAGAGCCTCAGGGCCCTTTGGAGTTTATTTATTGGAATGCCTCTGGCGATACCACAAAGCCTTTTACACTTGAAATAGCCTTGCCTATCAACAATATCGATGTGGCTGTGCCTGAACATTATTTGTCCGAAACACGTGAAGGCTTTAAGGCTTTAGCTCATGTACACTATGGCGATTTTAGTAATATAGACCCCGTGTACAAAGAGTTATTCAATGAGCTTTTTGCCAAAGGTGAAAAACCTACAAACCAGATAAGAGAGGTATATATTCACTGGGTTGACCTTACTTCAGCCGAAAATGTAACCGAAATTTTATTAGGAATCGAATAGTATATATTAATCCTCAAAAACCTATTTAGTATGATTAAGTTTGCTTATACCATTTTGTATGTTTCGGATGTAGAAAAGTCTGTAGCATTTTATGAAAAAGCTTTTCAGTTTAGCCTCAAGTTTATCAGCCCCGATAGCACTTATGCCGAGTTGATTACAGGCGAAACAACGCTATCTTTTGCTCATAAAGAATTAGCATCAAGCAATTTACCCGAAGGCTTTCAAGAAAGCAGTCTTTCTACAAAACCATTTGCCATTGAGATAGGCTTTGCTACCGAAAATGTAGAAAACTTGCTAGAACAGGCTATCCAAGCGGGTGGCATATTAGTGGCTGCTCCCAAACAAAAACCTTGGGGACAAACAGTAGCTTATGTACGAGATTTAGAGGGTTTTCTGATAGAGCTTTGTACTCCAATGGCGTAACTTGAGTTTATTTATATATTTCTTAAAGGCTGGTTGCTATCAATAAGATAGCCCAGCCTTTTTTATTGTCGACCGCTTATCATGGTTTAGCCTACACTTATCCTTTTCTGATGCTTATTTCCAACCTCTAACCTATTTATAGTATCATACGATACTACAGCCAATGATTTTTGGCTGTAAACTAACAAGGTAAATTCAAGTTTTAATCTTTAAACACAACCAAGAAAATGAAACAAATTAGTGTGCTATTCTCTATCCTATTGCTTATTTGGGGCTGCAAAAACGAAGTTGAGGTTTCGCCCGAAGCTCCTCGTGTTCAGTTTTTAGTTTCCCCCCAACATATTTACCAAGAAAGTAAAAGCGATACAATAAGTATTAGTGTAATACTGAGTAAACCGTCTACCCAAAATGAAAAGATTGATTTTAGTTTTAATGGCTCGGCGATACTTGGACAAGATTATCAACTTATTACGCCAACTCCTCTTATAATCAAGGCTGGCGATTTGAAGGGAGAGATTAAACTAAAAATTATCAAGGATTTGGTATTTGAATCTGGTACAGAAAATGTAACAGTCACATTTAAAACATTGGGTAGTAACCTCCAAGTAGGCACTAATAATTCATTTGAGTTTGGGATTTATGATGCCAAAGCTTTAGTAGGATTTGAGCTTGCAACATTAGATATTCATGAAGCCAATAATATAAAGGTGAAAGTTAAACTTGAGAAGCCTATTAATGAGGATGTTGTCTTGTATTTAGCAAGCTCATCGACTAACCCGTATTATAGACTTCATACCAATCATGAAAAAGTGGTTATTGCAGCGGGTTCAACAGAAACCTTTGTATCTGTTGACTTATTGGATACTCGCCCTACCACTGGACAAAATCTACTCTTGAGTCTGAAAATTACCGAAATCAAAAATGATGATATAATGATTGCCTCAGGGCTGGGCTCACTTCTGATTAAGGCTATTGATACCAATTGGGGGTTACAGCTTTTTGTAGACTGGAATAATAATACTGATATAGACTACGAAATTGTTGATAGCAATGGCAATAGCTCAGATTTTGGTATTGCAAAAGGTGGATTTGTTACAGTGCAAAACCTGCAAAATGATGGTACATATTATCTAAAATTAAAAGTCAATGGAAACTTGCTGGACAAAACCACTATGGCGATTATTGCTAAAAACAATACCAATGATATAGTGTCTGTTGTAGGGAATTATAAATTTAATTTTCTTAAAATAGAAGATTCTATGGCGTTGCGAATAGATAAGCAAGGACTCAACTATACGATTATTCCTCGCGATATTTCAATTGTTTCGCCTGTAGGAATAGGCTAGAATAGTACCAATACTACTACACCCCAATACCCTATTTGTGTTTGTTGGGATTCATAAGGTAGTCAAGTGAACATTGAAAAGGCTTATAAATTGCCCAAATAAAAGAAATGTAGGAGCTATTCATACCAAAAGGCGTTCGAAAAACTAATTTCGAACGCCTTTTGTATGGCAAATGTCAGCATTACATATCTTTAGCCGTAAAGTATTGCGTCTCTACTGGTAAGAATCATATTCAGAAATAATGACTCAATCACCATTCACTAAATTTGGGATATGGATTACAACACAAACCCAACCCCAACAGTTGAGTGTGAAAACTCATCTACTAAGATAAATGCACCATTGGCGGGGTTATCTTCGTATTTATCAGCAAAAATTGGTTTGGCTGTTTTGATAGTTACCTCAGCCATTTCGTTCAACTTCAATTCACTGAAATCAGTAATGGTATCGTGATTTACGACATCAAATTTTTTGTTTAGGCTAATAACCTTTGCTTTAGAATCGTTGATGCCATGTTGCAAAATATAATTTTTGCCAGAAGTCAAAGCCTGTGTGTCTAACCAACAAATTTTGGCAGTAATCTCTTTCAGTTGTGGAGGTTGGTTATCTGCTTTTACCAACATATTACCACGAGAAACATCAACATCTGTTTCTAACGTAATCACAACCGATTCTTTAGGGCCTGCACTTTGTAGTTTTTCTGTAAATTTTTCGATAGTAGCTATCTTAGAAGTTTGTCCAGTTGGCAATACCGTAATGGTATCTCCAACGGCAAAAGAACCACTGGTAATTTTACCTGCATAGCCTCTATAATCATGGAACTCCTCTGTTTTAGGACGTACCACAAACTGTACAGGAAAACGAGCCGATTGTGATGCCCCAACGGCTGTTTCGGGATGAAACTGCTCTAATTCGGCCAATAAAGGAAGTCCTTTGTACCAAGGCATTTCCTCCGACTGAGTTGATAGATTTTGGCCATACAACGACGACATAGGAATAAAGGTGATTTCTTGACCTTCAAACGACACGTTGGCTGCCAAAGCTTCAACACTTGTTTTGATTTCGTTAAAACGCTCTTCGCTATAACCCACCAAGTCCATTTTGTTGATACAAACTACTACTTTCGGAATACGCAACATCGACGCAATAAAGAAGTGGCGGTAGGTTTGTTCTAATACACCATTGCGAGCATCTACCAAAATCATAGATACTTTGGTGTTGGATGCCCCCGTTACCATGTTACGAGTATATTCAAAGTGGCCAGGGGTATCGGCAATAATATACTTACGCTTTGGTGTCGAGAAATAAATGTGGGCTACATCAATCGTAATTCCTTGCTCTCGTTCGGCAATAAGGCCATCGGTTAGCAACGAAAGGTCTAAAAAGTCAAGACCTTTTCTTTTTGAAGCCGCTTCAAGAGCCTCGATTTTATCACGAGTAATTGACTTTGTTTCGTATAATAAACGTCCAATTAATGTACTTTTTCCATCATCAACCGAGCCTGCGGTTGCTATTCTTAAAATATCCATCTACTGAGTGTGGAGTTTTGAGTACGGAGTGAGGAGTTAAAATTTTCATCAACATTGATGCTTTTCTCACTCTCATTTTATTTCTTATTATTTTCTTTTGCTGTTTTACTTGACGAAATAAAAATAGCGGTCAATTCGTCCGCCTCTTTTATCAGGTCTTTTAACAACTCTTCTTTCACAATTCCAGATTCTACTAATAATTCTATTCAAAATAATGATTCATCAGCTTCCTCAACAACAATTACAATCTTTGCTATAAAATCAGCGGGTGATTTTGCTCTACATGCCCTGTAATTTGCTCATACCGATGTCCCTTCTACAACGAAGTAATTGTTTTCCAATTACCTGTGCTATTGGCTTATTAGGTAAACTTTCAACAAGCTTGATAATTCTCAAGTTGAATGTCGAGTTTTGAGTGAGGAGTTGTTTTGTAAATCAGTATTTATTTTATTCTTCACTCAAAACTCATCACGTTAAAAGTATCCTTGTTGCTTGCGTTTTTCCATAGCAGCTTCAGAGCGTTTATCGTCGATACGAGCACCACGTTCGGAGATTTCGGCAGAAAGGATTTCGCCAATAATATCGTCTAATTCAACCGCCTCAGAGGCTACCGCTGCAGTACAAGTCATATCGCCTACAGTACGGAAACGTACTGTAGCCTCAAATGGAATTTCGTCAGCATCTTTGTTCAGATATTCAGAGTCAGCCCAAAGCATACCATCACGCTCAATTACTTGGCGTTTGTGAGAATAATAGATTGATGGAATAGCCATATTTTCTTCCTTAATATAATTCCAAACGTCGAGCTCAGTCCAGTTTGAAATAGGGAAAACACGGACATTTTCACCAATAGAAATACGGCCGTTTAGCATATCGAACAATTCGGGGCGTTGGCGTTTGGCATCCCATTGACCAAAATCGTCACGAACCGAGAAAATTCTTTCTTTGGCACGAGCCTTTTCTTCATCACGACGAGCACCGCCAATACAAGCATCAAACTTGAATTCCTCGATAGTATCCAACAAGGTTACTGTTTGAAGGGCATTTCTTGAAGCATATTTTCCCGATTCTTCTTTTACTTTGCCTTGATTAATAGAATCTTGAACATAACGAACAATCAAATCGGCCCCCACTTCTTTGGCCAACCAATCTCTAAATTCAATCGTTTCAGGAAAATTATGGCCAGTGTCGATATGCACCAAAGGGAAGGGGATTTTGCCTGGATAGAATGCTTTTTGGGCTAAACGAACCAATGTGATAGAGTCTTTACCACCAGAGAAAAGAAGAGCGGGTTTCTCAAACTGAGCAGCTACTTCACGGATAATATAAATGGCTTCATCTTCTAATTCACGAGGGAAAACGCCCCATTTTGGTAAATTTTCAGAAGAAACATCTACACTTGAATCTATTTCTAAATTACTCATATTCAATATATTATGTATTACAAATCGTGTTTTATTATCTGTTTTGAACCCAATATCACGCTTTTGTATAAGTAGTGAGCTGTTGATATTCAGTACTTTATATTAGGAAGCGTGCAAGCCACATTCTTTCTGAGACGCTTCCCACCACCAGCGTCCAGCTCGTGGGTGTTCGCCTTCGGCAATAGCCCTAGTACATGGAGCACAACCTATCGAAATAAAACCCTTGCGGTGAAGTGGGTTGTCAGGTACTTTGTTTTCTTTCAAATATGCCAAAACTTCGTCGTATGTCCAGTGAATCAATGGATTAAATTTAATAACTTTATTGGCTTCGTCCCATTCTACGATTTCCATGCCAGCACGGTTGTCGGATTGTTCCGAGCGTAAGCCCGTAATCCAGATTTCGGCACCAGCCAAAGCTCTTTTCAATGGCTCAATCTTACGGATAAAACAACACTCTTTGCGGTTTTCTACAGAATAGTAAAAGCTATTAAACCCTTTTTCCTTAACCAAAGCCTCTACTTTTGCGGTATTGGGAAAGTACGTTTCAAATTGCTGATTGTACTTGGTTTTAGTAGAGTCCATCAATTCGTAAGTTTCCTGAAACAAACGACCAGTATCCAAGGTAAATACACGAATATTGAGTGGTGCTTTTGTTGGGTTGTTTTTAAAAATTGCATCGGTAATCACTTGGTCTTCTTGGCCAAACGACGAAGAAAAAACCACTTGATTGTAGTGTTCAGCCACATATTGAAGCGACTCCCCTAACGAGAGTGTTTCTAAGGCTTGTTTTAGTGCTAATAAATCTGCCATTTTATCAAAATACAAGGACTTACCTTGCTGATTTATCGAAGCTTAGCCTCAAGTTAAAATTTACCACAAAGATATATAAAGTCTAGTGATGTAGTAGTTTTATACTAGAAATATTTTTTGTCACGGATGAAATTTTCTCAATTGAAAAATGTTATCTTTAAAACAAACAGGAAGTGTTGCGTTGTCACACCATAAACATAACGCATTATGAATCAAGGACTTGTTGCGTATTTCGAGAAAACTGATAGCCATAGCCGCGTATCAGACATGGATTTAAAAGATTTAAGAACCCTTGTAAGGCAAGGTGAAGGTAGCAAACTAGAATTTAAACTAAAAGCAAATCATCCCGAAAAAATTATCCGTGAAGTAGTAGCCTTTGCCAATACTGATGGTGGCAAACTGCTAGTAGGTGTTGGCGACGACAAGAGTATCCCTGGCCTGAAGTTTGTTGACGAAGAAGAGTACACCCTTGTGAGGGCCATAGAGAAATACTGCGACCCACCAATCGACTACCAACTAGAACGCATTGCTATTACCGACGAACGAGACGTATTGGTGTTTTCGATACCCAAGAGTACAGGAAAGCCCCATTTTGTAAAAATCAATGCCGAACCTCCCAAAGCGTATGTTCGTGTACAGGACCGATCAGTACAAGCTAGTAAAGAAGTAAAACAAATATTAAGGCGAGAAAACGATAATAGTGTGCCTGTCCATTTTGGCGAAAAAGAGAAGGTGTTGATGCAATACCTTGCTGAAAATAAGCAAATTACCATAGAGAAGTTTTGTGAAATAGCTCATATTCCCCAATGGTTGGCATCTCGAACCATGGTATTGTTAGTACTAGCCAATGTACTCAAAATTCAACCCAATGAAATGACGGATTGCTATTGCTTGGCATAGCAATAGGTATTGTCAAAGAAAAGTCCCTACCCATAAGGCTCAATCAAGATGATGATTATTCATTTGATTGAGCCATTTTCTAATCTTCCACAGCTCAGATGAACACTAAAAATATTTACCCATTAATTTTCTGTATTTTCTTGTTTGTAGGTGTACTTTCTTGTTCAAAAAAGACTACCGATATAGAAACCCCCAGTACTGAAAAATCATCGTTTGATTTGATTCAAGAAAAAATTCTTACGCCTACCTGTGCTACATCGGGCTGTCATGCCTCTACACAAGATGGAAGCTATTTACAACATAAGCTTGTATTGGAAAAAACGGTAGCCTATGCCAATTTGGTGGGAATTACCCCTACCAATGATTTGGCTAAAGCAGATAATTTTCAACGGGTAAAGCCTTATAAATCGCTTGAGAGTCTGTTGTTTCATAAACTCAACTGGAATGCCTCGCACCATGGGGGAAAGGTGTATGGCTCGCCTATGCCTTTGGGAGGCAATGCCCTGTATGTAGGTCAAATAGAATTTGTACGTCGGTGGATTGAGGCTGGTGCTCCTCGTACTGGCGATATTGTCGATAAAGCGTTGTTAGACGACACCACGCCTAGCTATGTGGTAGACAATACCAATTTTCAGCCCCTTCAAACACCCCAAGAAGAAGGTTTGACGGGGTATCAGTTGAGTGTAGAAAAATTTACGATTCAACCCAATTTTGAAAGAGAAGTTTTTGTAAGAAAAGCCATTGGTAACCAGTCAGATATATATGTCAATAGAATCAAACTCAAGGCTCGCCCCAATAGCCACCACATGGTAGTTTATGATTTTAGAGACAAACAAAACCCTATTGTACTTCCCGAAATTAATCAGGTACGAGATTTAAGGTTTTCTAATAATAGCATCAATCCTCTTGTACTTTTACAGATGTCAAATCATGTTTTTTTGGGTGGTGGCACCGACCCCAACCAAGATTTTCAGTTTCCTGCTGGTACAGCTCTCCTTATTCCTGCAGGAGCTAGTGTAGACCTTAACCCGCATTATTTCAACAAAACATCCAATTCGTTGCTTGGCGAAAACTATGCTAATTTTTATACTGTCGATAAAAGTTTGGTTAAAAATGTTGTACAAATGATAGATTTCAACAATACGTCGTTTACCTTACCAGCCAATCAAAAAACAACGATTATCAAAGACTTCAAGTTTAATAAAGATGTTACGATTGTGACGCTTACGTCGCACAACCACCAATACGGAGAAAAATTTGTGATAAAAATAAAAGGAGGAAGCCGTGATGGCGAAACCGTATATGAAAGTACCAACTGGGAACACCCTCAAATTACTAATTATGATAAACCTATTCAGTTAAAAAAAGGCGAAGGACTAAGCTCGGTAGTAACCTATAATAATACCACCAACAAGGCCATTAGTTTTGGCCTTACATCGGAAGATGAAATGAATATTATTTTTGGGTATTACTATGAAAATTAATCAGTTTACTAAAACACCAAACAAATACCAAAAAGTTTCAATAATTTTGGACTTCTGTAGTAGGGATGTCTTTTTTCTTGATAATTAATTCGGAAGAGATATTATATTTGCTCACTTTTAGTGTTGTGAGTCAAAAAAACTTAACTATCTATCACAAAACCTTTAATTTATTGTGTTTTTCTCGGGTACTATTTATATAAAACGTAAGACTTATTCAGTAAAATACAGAAAACCAACTAAGTAAGTCTAATCACTATCATAAAAAAACACAACTGATTCCTTTTATGGAACACAAAAACATGGACAAAGCTACCGCAGCAGGTTTGCTGGTAGCAATGGGTATTATCTACGGTGATATTGGTACATCCCCTCTCTACGTAATGCAGTCGATTATTGGTACTGCTCCCATCAATGAGGCCACCGTATTGGGCGGTTTATCTTGTATTTTTTGGACATTAACACTCCAAACAACCTTCAAATATGTGGTGTTGATTTTGAGAGCCGACAACCGTGGTGAAGGAGGGATTTTTGCCCTATTTGCCTTGGTTAGGCGACATGCCAAATGGCTTACCATTCCAGCTATTATTGGCGGATCGACACTCTTGGCCGATGGTATCATTACGCCACCGATTTCGGTAGCGTCGGCTATTGAAGGCCTTAGGATGATTCAGCCCGAGATCGACACCGTTCCGATTGTATTGGTTATCATTACAGCCTTATTTATGTTTCAGATTTTTGGAACAAAGGTGGTAGGGCGAGCATTTGGCCCTATTATGCTTATATGGTTTAGTATGCTTGGTATTTTTGGTATTTATTGGATTGCCAAAGATTGGAGTATCCTCAGAGCATTCTCTCCTTATTACGCCTACGAACTTCTTACCAATCCTTATAATGGCGAAGGTGGTTTCTGGATTTTGGGAGCTGTTTTCCTTTGTACAACTGGTGCCGAAGCCCTTTATTCTGACTTAGGGCATTGTGGTCGAGACAACATTCGGGTGAGTTGGGTATTTGTAAAGCTTTGTTTAATTCTTCAATATTTTGGGCAGGGGTCTTGGTTGATTCATCAGCAGGGGCAATTGCTCAATGGTCGTAAGCCTATCTTTGAATTAATGCCAGAATGGTTCTTGATTTGGGGAATTGTTATTGCTACAGCAGCAGCTATTATTGCCAGTCAAGCCCTTATTTCGGGGTCATTTACGTTGGTTTCGGAGGCTATTCGTCTTAACTTTTGGCCAAAAGTACGCTTACATTACCCTTCCGACCAAAAAGGGCAATTGTATGTACCAAGTATGAATATCTTCCTTTGGCTGGGGTGTATTGGGGTAGTATTGTGGTTCAAAGAATCTACCAATATGGAAGCTGCCTATGGCTTGGCTATTACCCTAACCATGTTGATGACTACGGCTCTGATGGCCTATTATCTCCATGTCAAGAAGTTTGATATGTGGTGGATTGTAGCCTTTATCGTTGTATATGTTTCTATTGAAGGCTCATTCTTGGTAGCTAACCTACGCAAATTTGTGCATGGGGGGTATGTATCGTTATTTATTGCCTTGGGTATTATTACGCTTATGGTGATTTGGTATCGTGCTTTTATTATCAAAATGCGTTTGACAGAATATGTAAAAGTAAGCGATTATATAGCTCCATTAAAAGACCTTAGCCAAGATATGAGTATTCCTAAATATGCAACTCACTTGGTATTTATGTCGAATGCTGCCCGTACAGGCGAGATTGAATCAAAAATTATTTATTCTATTTTCCAAAAAAGACCTAAACGTGCTGATATTTATTGGTTTGTGCACGTCGATACCCTCGACGACCCCTATACCATGGAGTATAAAGTAAAGGTAATTGAGCCAGACGATGTAATTAAAGTTACGTTTAGACTAGGTTTTAGGATAGAACAAAAAATCAATCTTTATTTCCGAAAAGTAGTAGAAGAAATGGTGAAAAATGGGGAGGTTGATATTACTTCGCGCTACGAGTCATTGAATCGTCAGAATGTAATAGGGGATTTCCGTTTTGTTGTATTGGAAAAATTCCTTTCTTATGACAACGAACTGCCTCTTATTGAAGCACTTATTATGAAAGCCTACTTCTTTATCAAGGATTTTACCCCTTCTGAAGACAAATGGTTTGGCCTTGATACCAGTGCCGTAAAAGTAGAAAAAGTACCGCTTATTATTCGCCCAGCCGAAAATATTCGACTCAAACGAATTGAATAATCCCATCAAAATAGTGTTCTATGCTTAGCCTTGTGCCAAACAATAGAACACTTTTTTACTTTAAATAAAACAGTTTATGAAAATATTAATTACTGGAGGAGCTGGGTTTGTGGGTTCTTCACTAGCTATTGCCATCAAAACCAATTATCCTCAATACGAAGTTATTTGCCTAGACAACCTTCGTAGAAAAGGTTCTGAATTAAACTTGCCTCGTTTGGCTCAGGCAGGAGCAATATTTGTTCATGGCGATATTCGTAACAAAGAGGATTTTGATGCCCTCCCTGTCGTAGATTCGGTTATTGAAGCCTCGGCAGAGCCATCGGTATTGGCTGGACTAGACGGAACACCTGATTACTTAATCAATACCAATTTGGTAGGTACTATCAATTGCTTGAATTATGCCAAAAAAGTGAATGCCAATTTCATTTTCCTTTCTACAAGCCGTATCTATCCTATCAAAACCATCGAGAAACTTAATTTTGTAGAAACAGAAACACGCTTTGCCTTGGCCGATGAACAACCTGTTAGAGGGGTGTCGTCGAAAGGTATTGCCGAAGATTTTCCGCTAGATGGAGCAAGATCTTTGTACGGAGCTACCAAATTGGCTTCTGAGCTGATGATTCATGAATACAACGAATTTTATGGCCTCAAAACGGTAATTAACCGTTGTGGAGTACTCACTGGCCCTTGGCAAATGGGTAAAGTAGACCAAGGTGTTATGGTGCTTTGGGTAGCCAAACATTTCTTTGAACAGCAATTGGCTTATATTGGCTACGGTGGTTCTGGCAAGCAAACCCGCGATATGCTGCATGTATTGGATTTGTACCGTTTGATTGATTTTCAATTACATAATATAGATACAGTTAATGGAGAAATTCTGAATGTAGGAGGGAGCGTTGAAGTAAGTGCCTCTTTGCAAGAACTTACTCAAATTTGTCAGGAAGTGACAGGCAAAACTATTCCTATCAAGCAGATTACCGAAAACCGTGCTGCCGATATTAGATTGTACGTAACCGATAATACCAAAGTAACCAACTTAACAGGATGGAAGCCGAGTATTTCGATGAAGCAAATCGTGAGTGAAATTACAGCATGGATTACCGAATACGAAGCTCAGTTGGCCTATGTGCTGAAATAATAAAATAGAGTTAAGGTATAAAAAAAGCGAGGCTAGCCTCGCTTTTTTTATACCTTAACTCTGACAATAAAGGCTGCTCTTAAATTATTGATTACCAGTAAACTACCTATTATTTTTTTGCTTATCTTTAATTGTATAATTAATACATCTCATGAAAACCTAGCAAATTATGAAAAAACTTTTCCTAGCACTTCTATTGTTATATTGCGTCAATGTTATGGGTCAGATTCAAGTAAGTACTGGATTCAGTTATGTGGGGGAAAAGGCATGGGGCAACAATGCCAAATTTGCTGGAACAGGTTTAGACTTTAGCCTGCGTAAACATATCAATGAAAAACTGAAATTAGGGGCTAATATTGGCATTTATGATATGCGAGTAGGGCTTACTATTCAAACCCAAAGTGATGTACTTCCTTTGAGTTATGGCAAGATATTTAAAAGAGTAGTTCCGATTTCGGTATTGGCCGAGTACTATTTATGGAATAAAAAAGTAGTTAAACCTTTTGTTGGTATAGAAACAGGTACTTATGTTAGCCAATACGATGCCCATATTGTACGTGGATATGAAAGTTTAGTAAAAGATACGCCCTTAAAAAATAGCATTAATTGGGGCTTTTCGCCAAGTGCAGGAGTTCAGTTTCAAGACCCTACCGACCGCTTGGGAGTGTATATCAAAATGAAGTATTCGGGTATTGCTTATACCGAAAGTCAGGGAGGCTTTAGTTCTTTATATAGTATTCATGCAGGATTTACTTTTAAGTTTGGTAAAAAAATCTATTGGCGACCACCCGTATTGAGTTTGCCAAAGCCTGCTTCTTATTACGAAAAAAAGAGTGATATTTAAAAACCAACAAAAAAACCGAGATAAATACCTCGGTTTTTCAATTCAATGAAGATGAGCCAAAAGATTTGCTGGACACCACTCCAATATCAAATGCTCCTCTTCCTTTTTTGACTCTTGATGCTCAAACCTAAAATTATAAAAGACTATTTTTACTTAAGTATTCCGCAATTTGAACAGCGTTAGTAGCAGCACCCTTACGAAGGTTGTCGGCTACAATCCACAAATTCAATGTTTTAGGTTGTGATTCATCGCGACGGATACGGCCTACAAAAACCTCGTCTTTTCCGTGTGCCGTCAATGGCATTGGATACAACACATTTTTAGGGTCATCCTGGATTACAACACCTTCTGCTTTCGACAAAATGTCGTATACTTCTTGTAAATCAAATTCGTTTTCAAACTCGATATTTACCGCTTCTGAGTGGCCGCCTACTGTCGGAATACGTACTGTTGTGGCAGTTACCGCAATAGAATCGTCCATCATGATTTTCTTAGTTTCGTTTACCATTTTCATTTCTTCTTTGGTATAACCGTTGTCTAAGAATACATCAATATGCGGCAAAACGTTTAAGTCGATTTTGTGAGGATATACCGCAGGTACATCTGTACGGCCTTCACGCTCAGCAAATAGTTGGTCTACAGCAGCTTTACCTGTTCCTGTTACCGACTGGTAAGTCGATACAACTACTCTTTTGATTTTATATTTCAAATGCAAAGGATTCAACACCACGACCATCTGGATAGTCGAGCAGTTAGGATTTGCAATGATTTTATCTTCTTTTGTCAATGTTTGGGCGTTGATTTCGGGTACTACCAATTTTTTGGTAGGGTCCATACGCCAAGCCGACGAGTTATCAACCACCGTAATGCCTGCTTCAGCAAACAATGGGGCGATTTTGGTAGAAGTGCCACCACCTGCCGAGAAAATAGCTACATCAGGTTTTAACTTGATAGCATCTTCGAAGCCTACTACGGTGTACTGCTTACCCTTAAACTCAATCTGTTTACCTACAGAACGTTCTGAGGCTACTGGAATAAGTTCTGTTACAGGGAAGTTGCGTTCCGCTAAAACTTTCATAATTTCGCCACCGACCAAACCCGTGGCTCCGACTACTGCTACTTTCATTGTTTTACGTACTTTGTTTTTGGTTATATTAAAAATTTACTTGTATTTAAAAGCTATGTCGCCAACTGAGTCCAGCTACAGTTTGCTGTGTTGGCAAGGTTTCCATACTTAATCCTATTTGATTTTGAAGTAAAACCTGCTGATTGAAGCGGTTTACAGCCCTACCTAAATGGATATTCGATTTAATATTGAGATAGCTATTCACAAGAAGTGTGCCACCAACTGTACCCCAATAAAAACCATCGGAAACTTTGTCTCGATTAAAAATGGTATAAAGCGAAACACCTGCCGAAATAAGGCTCAACCACTGAACGGCCTGCCGCTGGCTTTTGTACATCAAAAACTCTCTGCTTACCTCGGGGTCACGTAGTTGTAGCATTGGTATTTGCAAAGCCAAAGGGTTGTTGATAATTTGTCGGTCATAAATAAAGCGAACACCTAGAAATCGTTTTTCTGCCGTTATGAACTTCAACTCTTTTTGTTGCCCTTGTCCTGATTGAGCCCAAGTACTACCTGCTCCTAAAAGCATACACAATACCACCAAACCTATTTTCCAATATCGAGATAAGTGCATTCGTCTGCGGTGTTTTAGTATAAAATACCCTTTCCAAAAGCCTTCTTTCCAAAATCGCAGTAATTTTCTGATTTTCACTACTTTGCGACCTGTTAAAAAGTCCGCAAAATTACTCTATAATCTTGGAAGAGAAAAGGATTTTTTTTAGTTTGAATAATATATTGGTAATATTTACCTAAAACGGGGCTTAAAACCTGTCAATAATACACTATTTGTCAATTACTTACCTAAAATCATACAAGGTGTTGGGGCTTACACAAAAATCCAGTCGTATGTCGAAAGGGTCGATATTATCTATTTTTTCAACGGCATTTTCTATACAAACGCCTATTTTTAGTGGGTTGTTGGTACACTTTTGCAAAAATCTGTCATAAAACCCTTTGCCATAACCAACCCGATTGCCTTGTGTATCAAAAATCAGTAAAGGCACAATTACCACTTGTATCTGTGATTCAGCGATTTGGTTTTGTCTGATGGGCAGTGGCTCTGGAATACCCCACGAATTGAGTTCGAGGGTAGTGGGGGTGTATAGGTAGTGTGTCATCTCGAACGAGTTGGGTATTACCTTCGGTACAACTATTTTAAGCAAGGGGTAACGGTTTTTGAGTTGATCTATGAGCTTATAGGTATCTATTTCTCGTTGCCGATGGATAGGTAAAAATAGATGAAGATATTCTACCGATGAAAAATCAAAATGGGTCAATATTCCCTCAACAATAGCCCGACAACGCTCCTCAAAATCGGATTGAGATAGCTCCTTACGTTTTTCTTTGTATAGTTTTCTTAATTCTGTTTTTTGCATTAGACATATTGATATGTTGCCAAGTGGTTTACTACGATAAATAGAATCCCCAATTTTAGCAGGATGGTTATCTAGCATTAATTATCAGCTTCCAAGCTAGCTTCCTGCTGATTTTTTAGTATTTCTACATCTATCTGAGCAATACTTTACCTCATCCCATACTTTTTCCCACTTTTTGCGCCATACAAACGGCTTTCCACAAGTTTGACAAATTTTGGCTGGCAAGTCGGCCTTTTTACGCATTTTCATTGGTTCTATATGGGTATCTATAACAAATGTTTTCTGTGCTATCAAATTATATGGAGTGACTTTTGTTTCTTTTCCTCCCAACTCTTATTACCGATTTCCTTCCGTTTTTTACCAAAAATGTTCTATTTACTACAGTTTATCGAATACAAATTCAGAAGGCCAGTTTCTGCTATAAATTTGTATCAACAATAAGGCAATAAAGTTAAAGAGAAAACAATACCTAACCGCTAAAATTTCTTCGAGTTGTCAGATTGCATAAAAAAAATAAAACATAGTCTCAAGTTGGTGCAGCTTCTTGCGACTGTAAACAAGAGTAAAGCGTATTCATAAGGTTTAGTTTATAGGGTTTTAGAGTTATCCTAACCACTTTTTCACTTTAATTCACTAATAAAGTAAAACAAAAAATTTCATAAGTAGGAGAGTTAGAAGGGCAATAATCTTTTAAGGTTGTATCGAAAGTTGTATCTGTTTTCAGGTACAACTTTTTTATTTTTATCTTATAATACCCTTTGTCCAAAGCCCAAAGCCGAATAGCCACTGCCTTTTCCGCACTAAGCATCATTTATTTAAAAAGGATTTTGTACTTTTGCAGGAATTTTGAGGCAAGTCGTTAGGTATCAGTTATACAAGAATTTTGAGCAATACCCAACGTACTAGCTCAGTTATAGTAAAGAACACGTATTTTAGAAAACTGTTTATAATGAACTTCAAAGAATATAAAAACCTCGATTACGCTCAGGTTGCAGATGAAATCCTGAAATTTTGGCAAGAGAATCAAGTTTTCGAAAAATCAGTCGAAATCCGTGAAGGTCAGCCTACATTTACTTTTTATGAAGGTCCGCCTTCGGCCAACGGAGCACCCGGTATTCACCATGTGATGGCACGTGCTATCAAAGATATTTTCTGCCGTTACCAAACCCTCAAAGGAAAGCAGGTAAAACGTAAAGGCGGCTGGGATACACACGGTTTGCCTGTCGAGCTTCAAGTAGAAAAAGAATTAGGTATTACCAAAGATGATATTGGTAAAAAAATATCGGTAGAAGAGTATAACCAAAAGTGTCGTGAAACGGTAATGAAATTTACCGACCAATGGAATACCCTAACCGAAAAAATGGGCTATTGGGTAGACCTCGACGACCCCTATATTACTTACGAGAACAACTATATCGAGTCGGTATGGAATCTCTTGAAAAAGCTATACGATAAAGGTTTGCTTTATAAAGGATACACCATTCAGCCGTATTCGCCAGCAGCAGGAACAGGGTTGTCTTCGCACGAGCTTAATCAGCCTGGCTGTTATCGTGAAGTAAAAGATACTTCTTTAACGGCTCAGTTTAAAGTAAAACTTACTGGCAAATCGGGCTATTTGTTCGATGCCGCCAATAGCGATAACATTTATATCTTGGCTTGGACTACCACGCCTTGGACTTTGCCAGCCAACTCGGCTTTGACAGTAGGTAAAAATATTGATTATGTGTTGGTAAAAACATTTAATCCATATACCTATTTGCCTGTAAATGTAGTTTTGGCTCGTGATTTGGTAGGAAAGTATTTCAACGAAAAAGGAAAAGATGCCGATTTTACTACTTACAAAGATGGTGATAAAATCATTCCTTGGACAGTTGTTATGGAGATGAAAGGTGCACACCTAGAGGGTATCGAATACGAACAACTTTTCCCGTATATTCAGCCTGATGCTCCTGCATTTCGTGTAATTATTGGTGATTTTGTTACTACCGAAGATGGTACAGGGGTGGTACATACATCGCCTACTTTTGGTGCAGACGACTTTAGAGTGGCTCAACAAAATGGTATTCCTTCGATTATGGTAAGAGACGAAAATGGCAAAGAAGTGCCTATCGTTAATCGCCAAGGTCGTTTTGTTGCTGAAATCACCGACTACGCCAACGAGCCTGTAAAAGAAGCGTACCTTTCTGATGAAGAAAAAGAAGAACAACGCATTAAACAAGGTCGTGACAAATACCTATCGGTCGATGAACGTATTGCTATTCAGTTGAAAACTGAAAATAAAGCTTTTAATGTTCAGAAATTTGACCACCCTTATCCACACTGTTGGCGTACCGATAAACCAGTGTTATATTACCCACTCGACTCTTGGTTTATTCGTACAACGGCCGTAAAAGATAAGTTGATAGCTCTGAACAATACTATCAACTGGAAGCCCGAATCGACAGGAACTGGCCGTTTTGGTAACTGGTTGGAAAACTTGGTTGATTGGAACTTGTCTCGTTCTCGTTATTGGGGTACACCACTACCTATTTGGCGTTCGGAAGATACCGAAGAGGTATGCGTAGGTTCTATCGAAGAGCTAGTAAATGCTGTAAAGCATGCTTTGAAAGACGATGTCTTGTCGGACGAACAACGTGCTAAAAATACGGCATTCTTAAATGCTATCGACGATGATAAGCTTGATTTACACCGTCCGTTTGTTGACGAAGTATATTTGGTGTCGGCTTCGGGTAAAGTAATGACTCGTGAAACCGATTTAATAGACGTGTGGTTTGATTCGGGTGCAATGCCTTATGCTCAGTGGCATTACCCATTTGAAAACCACGATATTTTTGAGAAGGCTTATCCTGCCGATTTTATTTCAGAAGGGGTTGACCAAACTCGTGGTTGGTTCTTTACCTTACATGCTATTTCGGCTATGATTTCTGATTCGGTAGCTTTCAAAAATGTAGTGTCGACAGGTTTGGTATTAGACAAAAATGGTAACAAAATGTCCAAACGCTTGGGCAATGCTGTAGACCCATTTGAAACACTAAAAAAATACGGTGCCGACCCTACCCGCTGGTATATGATTACCAACGCCCAACCTTGGGATAACCTCAAGTTTGATTTGTCGGGTGTTACAGAGGTGCGTAATAAGTTTTTTGGTACGTTGACCAACACCTATAATTTCTTTGCCTTATACGCCAATCTGGATGGATACGAGCCAACAGGTGTATTAGACAAAGCGATAGCCACTGAACTTGACCGATGGATTTTATCAAAATTACAAACCCTCATTGGCGAGGTTGACGAAGCCTTTAATGCTTACGAACCAACCAAAGCTGGGCGTGCCGTCCAAGAATTTGTAGGCGACCACCTGTCTAACTGGTATGTACGTTTGGGCAGACGACGCTTCTGGAAAGGTGAAATGACCGACGATAAAAAATCGGCTTACGAAACCTTGGCTTATTGTTTGAAAACAGTAGCTCAATTGATGTCGCCTATTGCTCCTTTCTATAGCGATTGGTTGTACAAAAATGTGACGATTAATCAAACAGATGCTCCGTTGTCGGTACACTTAACGGATTTTCCAAAGGTACAAACCGAATGGATTGATGCCAATTTGGAAACGTCGATGGATTTGGCTCAGCGTATATGTTCATTGATTCACTCATTGCGTAAAACCAACAAAATCAAAGTACGCCAACCTTTGTTGAAAGTATTGATTCCTGTATTGAGTGAAACAACACGTGAACAAATTCGTAGTGTCGATGATTTGATTAAGTCGGAAGTAAATATCAAATCGGTAGAATACTTGGACGATGCTTCGGGGGTATTGTCGAAAAAGGTAAAACCAAATTTCAAAGCATTAGGCCCAAAATTTGGCCCAAGAATGAAAGAAGTGGCGGCTTTGATTACGGCAATGACCAACGACGATATTGCTATTTTGGAAAAAGAAAATCAATACAACCCAGCCAATACCGATATTATAATTACCCCAGAATTGGTTGAAATCTTGACCGAAGACCTACCAGGGTATCTTTCGGCCAAAGACAATGAATTGACGGTGGCATTGGATATTACTATTACAGAAGCTTTGCGTCAAGAAGGTATTGCTCGTGAGTTTGTCAATCGTGTGCAAAACTTCCGTAAAGACTCGGGTTTTGAAGTAACAGACAAAATCAAAATCGAGTTGTTGAATACCAATACTGAAGTATCGGCAGGTGTATTGGCTTATCAAGACTATATCGCCCAAGAAGTACAAGCTATTTCTTTGGAAGTCGTAGATGCCCTAGTCACTTCGGTAGAAGTAGAGATGGAAGAAGTTACGCTCAACTGGAATATTGTTGTAGCCTAATACTGATTGGGTATTTTATAGCAGTTATACGCTCAAAGTGTCCCTTTCTATAAACACAACATGAGGCCACCCCATAAAGGTGGCCTCATGTTATTTTTAGCTAGGGTATGGAATAGGTAGAATACGAAATGAATAGTACTACAAACCTAAAAGCCCTTTTACAGAAAGAGATAGACGGATTTCGGCATTGGTTTTTACCGATATTTTTGATAAATCTAGGTTGCTTGAAAGGCTCAAGAATGAATTTAGTACTACAGAAGAATTGGCATCGCCAGTATTTTTGTAAGAGGCAAAATGAACTTCGTAGTCGCCTTCTTCCAAAAACGAAACCTTAAAATTACCCCCACCGTCTACTTTGGCACTTGATACTGCATTTTTGAATTCTACCGAGCTATCGCCCTGACCTTTGGTTTCGGTACTTTGGTTAAATTCTCCCTTTTTGTACACATACGCTACCACATTACCCATGGTACTGGCATTGTAGCCACTCACTTGCCCCGTAATGCTACCCGTGGTGTTTTTGTTTACTACTCTTATAGAAGACTGTAACTCGCCGTAAGTAACAAAAGAGTAGTTCTTTTTAGCATTTTCGTTGAATGTTTTGATGGCTTTTCTCAGGTCAAAGTCAATCATTAAATCGGTTGTGCCATCTTGGTTAATAGTAAATGATTTTGTATTTACATCCAACGAGTTGCGGCTATTGCCCGAAATAACGAGTTTACTTTTGGTACCATCGGCCTTCAATAAATACGAGCCAGGGGCATTGCCCGTTTGGTCTTTTTCGTAATCAAAAATAAGGGTAAGCTTGCTATAAGTTCCTGTTTGTAATTGGCCTTCGCCTAATGTCAAAAAGTTTCCATTGTTTAGTTCGGCAATATTGATGGTTTTGGGGCCTTGAAATGCTTCAAATTTTTTACCATCAAGTCGTACTTCTGTAATTGTGACAAAAGCTCCTTTGATTTCGGCGTTGTCAATCGGAGCATCGGTAATACCTATTCGTACCTGACCTTTGGGGGCGTTGGGGTCTTGTGGAACAGGTTCTAGCGAATCACTTTCTTTGCTGCATGACCATTGAAATAAGCTTGCTCCCAATAATAAGAAAGCATAAGTAAGGATTTTGTTAGTTTTCATACTGATTGATTTTAAGGAAATAAAGTAAGGATTATAAAGCCAAGTTTTGTATACTTTGGTATATGATAAACGAGAAAAAAAGCTAAATAGATGTGTATATAACACAATGATGTGATGACAAATGAAGAAAAATATAGATAATAGGGGTTTTTTAGAAAATACCCAAATGGGCTTGTCACATGATTGTGTGAGGGTGTCTTGGGGGTATTGCTAACCGATTGCCCTGAGTGAAGTGTACGTTTCATGCCAAAAAATATCCTATCTTTGTAGTCTATCTTTAAAAAACACAAAAACATGACAAGAGACAGGTTCAATGACCTGAAAGCCAGAGTAGAGGCTTTGAGGAGGTATCTTTGACTACGATAACAAAAAGTACCAAATATCAGAATTAGAAACGGTTACGCTCGACCCTAATTTTTGGAATGACCCTAAAAAAGCAGAATCAACCATGCGTCAAATGCGTGAGCTGAAGTTTTGGACGGGTGGTTTTGATAAAGCTAATGGTTTTTTGGGCGACCTCGAAACCATATTTGAGTTTTATGACATAGGCGAAGCTACTGAAGCCGAAGTGGATGTCGAAGGACAAAAACTGGAAGACCAACTGGCTGAATTGGAGTTTCGTAAGATGATGTCTGACGAAGGCGACAATATGTCGGCTGTACTCGAAATAAACGCAGGGGCTGGTGGTACAGAATCACAGGATTGGGCTTCTATGCTGATGCGTATGTATATTATGTGGGGCGAAAAAAATGGCTTCAAGGTTCGTGAAGTCGACCATAACGATGGTGATGTAGCTGGAATAAAGTCTGTTACGCTCGAAATAGATGGTGCATTTGCCTACGGTAATCTGAAATCAGAAAATGGAGTTCACCGTTTGGTACGTATTTCGCCTTTCGATTCCAACGCCCGTCGTCATACATCATTTGCTTCGGTGTATGTGTATCCCTTGGCCGACGACACCATCGAAATTGATGTTAACCCCGCCGATATTGAATGGGATACTTTTCGCTCGGGTGGGGCTGGTGGCCAGAATGTTAATAAGGTAGAAACGGCCGTTCGTTTAACCCACAAGCCTTCGGGTATTATTATTGCTTGCCAACAAGAACGCTCACAGTTGCAAAACAAAGAGGTGGCTCTACGATTATTGAAATCAAAATTGTATCAAATAGAAATCGAAAAACGTAACGCTGCTCGTGCCGAAGTTGAAGCAGGCAAAAAGAAAATCGAATGGGGGTCACAAATCAGAAGTTATGTATTGGACGACCGTCGTGTAAAAGACCATCGTACCAATCATCAAACCTCCAATACCGATGCCGTGTTGAATGGTGAAATCAACGACTTTATCAAAGCATATTTGATGGAACAGTAAACAAAATACCACATTGATAAAAAAGGCTATCCTATCATATAGGTCATAGCCTTTTTTCGTTTTATAACTAATATCAGCTGTATTATAAGAGCATTGTACACGATGCTTTGCCACAAGAATTCAAAACATAAAATTAAGAACTTGGGTAGGAGGTTTTTTATGCCAAACAAATTATGGTAATTTTGTGGTCTTGTGGTAAGATTATTCTGTGAAATAGACCTACTGAGACGCTTAATTGGATGTACAATACATACAAAAAAAGATAACCTAACCATTGATTTACTTTAGCTTTAGGACCGCCTAGTGCTAATAACCCTAGATATTTATCATGTTCAAAAGAGTCATATATTGTATTTGCACCATTTTATGGTTTTTAGGAGTATTGTCTATCGCTACAGATGGATTTTCTACAGGTTTTTTTGACCAAGACAGAGGTCGAAAAAAAAGACATACTGTTAAAAAACATCGTAAATATAAGGCCAGAAAAATCGCCATTCTGGCACCGATTGCCCGTATGGCTTTTCCGCCACTTTCATCTCCCTTATTTTCGCAAAATAGCCTCCTAGAAGAAAATCAGTGGGTAGATAGTGTATTTGCTACGCTCAGCGACGAACAAAAAATTGGGCAGTTTTTTATGGTAGCTGTACACCCCAACAATGGTGAAGGGCACTTCAGAAAGGTAGAATCTTTGGTAAGTAATAATGGGGTAGGTGGAATTATTTTCTTTAAAGGTGAGCCACATTTGCAGGCTCAAATCAATAACCGCTTGCAGTCAACAGCTCGAATACCTTTGTTGGTTTCTATTGATGGCGAGTGGGGATTGGCTATGCGTATGAATTATACCATGGCTTTTCCAAAGCAAATAACCTTAGGGGCGATTCAAGACAATGGTTTGATTTATAGAATGGGACAAGAAATTGCCCGTCAATGCAAACGCCTTGGGGTGCATCTCAACTTTGCCCCGGTAGTCGATATAAATAGCAATCCCAATAATCCTATTATTGGGCATCGCTCATTTGGCGAGCTTCGTGAAAACGTAGCAGCCAAAAGCAGTGCCTATATGCGAGGTATGCAAGACCAACAGCTATTGGCTTGTGCCAAGCATTTTCCTGGGCATGGCGACACTCATGGCGACTCGCACCATACATTACCACAACTGGCTTATAATGCCGACCGTCTACACGATGTAGAATTATATCCTTTTCAGCGTCTTATCGACGACTCTATCAAATCGGTTATCGTTGGACATTTGCAAGTTCCTATTTATGACTGGAAGCCCGCTACCCTTTCGCCTACCATTGTTACTAATCTGCTCAAAAATGAAATGGGATTCAAAGGCTTAGTGATTACCGATGCCCTCAATATGCGGGGTGTTCGCACAGGGGCGTATGTACCAGGAGGAATAGACCTACAGGCATTTTTGGCGGGTAACGATATTTTGCTTTATTCTGAAAATATCCCAGAAGGTATCAAAAAAATCAAAGAGGCTGTCACTAATGGTACTATATCACAAGCTGAGGTAGATGCCCGGGTGAAGAAAATTCTAAGAGCTAAATATTGGGTAGGGTTACATAAATTCAAATACGTAGAAACCGAAAACCTTTATCAAGACCTTCATTCACCAGAGGCGATTTTGGTACGTCAAGAGTTATTTAATAATGCCGTAACCTTGGTGAAAGATACCCAAAATCAAATTCCATTAAGTAATATCGACCGCAAATTTGTGTCGGTAGGAATAGACATTGGCCATGACAATACTTTTCAGCAGGCTCTTAATCGTTTTGGTACATTTCAGCATTTTACAGGAAAACCCACAGAAGCATTTTTCAACGAAGTTTTACGAAATGTAGACTCTACCAAAACCGTAATATTGGGAATTCATGACCTCCGAAATAGCCCGTATGCTCGTTATGGTATAAGTGTAGGCCTGCAGGAGTTTGTAAAAAAACTAGAAAAAAAAACCAATGTGATTTTATGTGTATTTGGTAATCCATATAGCCTCAAATATTTTGCCGAATCGTCGGCGGTAGTATGTGGCTATGAAGATGTCGAGGCTGCTCACAAGGCTGTTGCCAATGTATTGTTTGGAACATTGCCCGCACGAGGCAAATTGCCTGTTTCGGTAGAAGGGCTTTATAAAGCAGGCGATGGTATTATGACAAACCAAACTGGGCTATTGTTCAATGGCAACCCCGAAAGTGTAGGCTTTAATGCTGTAGGCTTTGCCGACATCGACCCCATCGTAAAAAGTGCTATTGAACAAAAGGCGTTTCCTGGGTGCCAGATTGTAGTAGCACGTAAAGGCCAGATTGTTTATAACAAAAATTTTGGTAATTTGAGTTATGAAGCTAATAGTGCCGCTGTCGACACCAAAACAATTTATGATTTGGCCTCTGTAACCAAAGTATCGGCCACATTACAGGCAATTATGTATTTGTACGACCGCAAGCAAATTAACCTAAACGAAACCATAGGCACTTACCTGCCTGAGCTAAAAGGTACAAATAAAGAAAATATGCTTATCAAAGATATTCTTTGGCATCAAGCTGGCTTGGTGGCATATATTCCTTTTTGGGAAAGAACCCGTGTTCCTTTGGGTTGGAAAACCGAATACTATAGTCAGCAAGCCTCTACCGAATATTCGTTGTTAGTAGCCGATGGAATGTATGCCAAGCCTGCTATTCGAGATTCTGTGTGGCAATGGGTTATTAAGTCGCCACTAAGCCAAAAGAAAAGTAAAGAAGGACAATTCGGGTTTGTTTATAGCGATTTAGGATTAATTATGCTACATCATTTGGTTGAAAAGGTAACAGCTCAGCCCTTAGATGTTTTTGTGAAAAATACATTCTATAAACCATTAGGTATTGCAACAACGGGTTTTAATCCTCTACAAAGTTTTCCTAAAAATCAAATTGCACCTACCGAGCAAGATATGGCTTTTCGTGGAAAACTATTACAAGGTACAGTACAAGACCAAACAGCAGCTATGCTGGGTGGTGTTTCGGGACATGCAGGTTTGTTTAGTTCAGCTAGCGACTTGGCTGTATTGATGCAAATGAATTTGCTAAAAGGAACGTATGCAGGCAAAAAGTATTTAGAGGAAAGTACGATTCAATATTTTTCACAAACAAAATCACCAAGAAGCCATCGTACATTGGGCTGGGACAAACTGCCAAGCGATGGCGATAGCAATTATATTTCGTCGATGGTATCGCCTGCCTCGTATGGGCACTCTGGTTATACAGGAACGTTGGTGTGGGTCGACCCAGTAAAAGAATTGGTGTTTGTCTTTTTATCTAACCGAGTACACCCTTCTGCAAATAATACGAAAATAAATACCCTCAAAATAAGAAGAAAAATCATGGATGTAGTTTATAAATCATTGAAGTCCTAGCTACTTATCTTTGGTTAAACTTTGTAGTGATTTGGGCTATTTCGGTAAGTAAATCTACGTTTTTCTCAATACCATTACCTATAATAATAATATCGGCACCAGCCTCAAATGCAATTTGGGCTTTTTCGCCCGAATTAATACCTCCACCCACAATCAAAGGTGTATCTACCGACTTACGTACAGCTTTTATCATTTCGCCCGTAACGGGGTATTGAGCCCCACTTCCAGCATCTAAGTACATAAGTTGCATTCCCAGCATTTCGCCTGCCATAGCTGTACAAGCTGCTATGTCGGGCTTGTTATGAGGAATAGGCGTTGTATTAGAAATATACGAAACCGTTGTAGGACGCCCACTTTCGATAATCATATAGCCCGTAGATATAATTTCGAGGTTGCTCTGCCTAAGCAACGGAGCCGCCACAACGTGTTGTCCAATCAAAAAATCAGGATTACGACCAGAAATTAAAGAAAGGAACAATATACCATCGGCCGAGGTATCTATATGCATACTATTGCCAGGGAATAGTATTACAGGAATAGATGTATGTTTTTTGATTTGACTAATAATCTCATGGATATTTGGGGTAGTAATAAGGCTTCCTCCCACGAAGAAAAAATCTACTTGGTGTTCTATACTAAGATTTAGCAGGCGAGTAAACTGCTCCAAAACCACTTTGTCGGGGTCTATCAAAACAGCAATAGCCTTTTTGTTGGTAGCCTTTAAGGCACTTATTTTATTGATTAGTACTTTCTTCTTCTGTTGCATTAGTTTCTTTCATCATCGATATTGCTTCCAGTAGTTTGTCTTTGGCAATAGCTATTAAAAAGGACAAAATATATCCTTTGATAGAACTTACAATCCATGATTCTTTATCTGAATCTGTATTTTTTTCGACAGGAAGTGAAGAGTAGGCTTCTTCATCTTTCTTTTTCTTTTTTGAATCCGACGAAGTAAAGAGTCGAAATAACAAATAGGCACTCGCCAATACCCCGCCAATAATCAAGGTGGTTGTTCCGATTTTAGTAGCGTCGGTTTTGAGCTGAGTTACCTGTGTGTCTATATTGTTTTTGTATTGTTGTGCTTCTTGTTGGAGTTGTTCCTTCCGAGCAGCCGTATTTTGAGTGCTTATTACTGGTAACATAACGTTAGATTTTATGTAGTACTAAATGAGACTATCATGCAAAGATACAAAAATACGATATGCCTAAAGAGCAAGAATACGCAATAATGCTTTATAAAGAGCTTGATTTGCGTTGATATAATAGCTCAAAAGTAGCGAAAAAAGCCTATTTATTGTTAGGCTATCGACAGAAATGATTGAATGGCTATACTTCTATATCCTCGGCAATGGCCTCTTGAGGCTTGGGGATATCTTCTTTTTCTAGGGGTTTTTTAACAGCGTAAAATACCAATGCTGTAATAATGCCTAGTAGAAAGGTAACAATCAGGAAGCCCCAATAAGAGCTATGAGTGATATGATTCAGAAATAACGAGAGGGTAATAAAAACAAATACAAGAAAAATAGCACTGATAATACCAAGAACAAATAGCAGAACAAGTTTTTTGATTGCCGCCTCAATACGTTCTTGAACCTCAATTTGTGTGAGTTCTATTTGGGTTTGTACATATCTGTACAAGTTATCGACTAAGCCGTTTGGTTCTAAAAGTTTCATATTTTTGAATTAGCCCGAACCAATGTTCGGAGGTTTGTACGAACTCCGAACGTTGGTTCGGGCTATTAATTAATCTTCTTCGCCACCTCTAACTCCTGAGAGAATAGTGCTTCCAAAGAAAATAGCATTCAAAAATAACTTATTAGTTCCATACCAAAAAGCCCTAAAGTTAGGATTATCTGTCATAACGATAACTTTTCCTGCTCCATAAGCCGTAGCAACTACCGCTGGAGTGTTTCTTAGAAGCTTCTTGTTACGTTCTGTGATATAGCCACTTACGAGAGGTTCGTTGGTATAAATCAATGGGGCATTGTACGGGTCTTTTATTTTTTCTAAGAAAATAGTATTATCTCTGAAAACACTCAAAGTTTGGTCTTTATAACCATAGCCAATTGGGTGAGTAGGGTCGAGCTTCACTTGGAAAATAGCCCCTCCAATTTGCTGAGCCCCTTTGTATCTTTCGGCCAAAGCATAAGGTTTTGCCCCCGTTGTATCTGCTGGAATATTTTTGATTTTTACAGGCGACAAACCCTTGCCCGAAGCCCATTGTACGGCATCGGTAAGGGCAATTAGTGTACCGCCATTACGTACCCAAGCTTTGATTTTCTCGTCGTTCAAGCTAGTATAGTCACCGCTCGACAAAATGAGGGTATTGTAGCGGTCGAGGTTGATACGGTTTACTTGGGCAATATCAGACATCGTTAAAGGAACATTGACACGAGTGTCTAGTAAGTGCCAAATTTCACCTGCATCGTTTGGATTAACCCCTGCTCCTGTAATCATCAATGGCTTAGGCATTTTGAGCGGAGCAAAATAGCTACTTCCTAAGTCAATTCCCGAAGGGGTTAGGCCTGTAGGTGCTGCATAGAAATCGACACCGTCACGTTCGGCTAGGGTTTGTAACAAAGTATGCAGGGCATCAAGGTTGCCCAGTTGATTACCACCTGCGGTTATCTCGACAGTGCCATAATCAAAGTATTTTGTACCACCTGCTATTATGGCCGTAAATGGTTCGGTAGCTACTTTTAATTTATAACCTCTTTTTTGGAGTTCATAAGCCGCCTTTGGAGCAAAATAAGCGTCCCATTCAAAAATATAACCGTAACTGCTTTTTCCGATAACTTGGCCTTTGGGAAAATCATTTTTATTAAGTTTTTCGCCCAGAGCTACAGGAACTTTGGCTTCTGCATAAGGCACATTGAAACAATGAGGCATTGACCATGCCGAAATATCATAAAAAAGAGAATCTTCAAATGTTGTACGCTTTTCAAAAATTCCTTGAATCAAACGATATTGAGGTTGGCTCAACGGAACAACATAAGCATTTTCTTTTTTGAAAGTTTTGCCTTCTAGGGTTTCATCTTTGGCTAAGTTATACACATCAATTTCGTGTTGACGAAGTATTTTTACCATTTCCCATGTTTTTACGCGGTCGGTGGTATTCCCAAAAACGTATGCTTTAGTAGCAGAAGTAGATTTTTCTTGATAGAAAGCCCGCTGATAATCCAACAATTCCTGACGCATAGCTTTGGCTGCTCTTAATGTAGAAAGTGTTGTTGTAAATTGGTTACGAATCGTAAACGCAAAACTCATTGGGCCATTAGGTGTGTCTTGCAAATGGCCTCTTGAGCTAGCTTGTTCAAACAAAATACCAATACAGCCCTGTACATCGGGAAAGGTAGAGCCTTTTCCATAATAGAAATCATCGTATCCTTCTTTGGTAAAATATAGCGAACCAATTTTGTCTAGTGCGGCAGCATGAAATGTTCCGATTTTTTCGGTAAGGTCGATATTCTTTTTAGGCGTTAGCGGGTGTGTACGAGCAGGAATACCAGGCTGGAAGAAGAATGACGAAGCACTACCCATTTCGTGGTGGTCGGTCAAAATGTTTGGTTTCCATTCGTGATATTTCTGGATTCTCCCCTTACTTTCTGGGTGTTGTGTATAAAGCCAGTCACGGTTTAGGTCAAACCAGTAGTGGTTATAACGTCCACCTGGCCAAGCTTCGTTGAGTTCACGGCTATTGCCATCGCTCACCAAATTCATACTTTTGTTGGCATTTACCCAACTCGAAAAACGCTCGCCACCATCGGGATTGATACGAGGGTCAACCAAAATAACCGACTCATTCAGAAGCGAATCTATTTCAGCACCTTGTGCGGCTGCCAAATAATATACCGCCAAAGGGGCGGCATTTGTACCACTGGCTTCGTTGCCATGTACCGAATAGCCCATCCATACTACCACAGGCATATTCTCAGTTTTGAGGCTATTTGCTTTGTCGGGTTCAACAATCTTGTGGTGTTCAGCTTTGATTTGGTCGATATTCGCCAGATTTTTGGGTGATGAAATAGTCAATAAAAGAAGAGGGCGGTTTTCGTAAGTTCTGCCATATTCAGTAATCTTGACACGGTTAGAAACCTCCGCAATTTTTTTCATATAACCCACCAACTGCTCGTGCTGAATATGCCAGTCGCCTACCTGAAAGCCAAAGTATTGTTGGGGCGTTGGAATAGCAGGGTCGTAGCTAACATTTTGAGGGAGATAATAACTGTTTGGGACTTGTCCAAAACTACAGTGGACAATCATAAAAAGCAAAAAAGCGGTTGCCCGCTTTATATTGCTAATACCTTTTGAGTAGCGATAATTCATAAATTAAATGATAAGTTGGTTGATAAAGAAAAGACGATAAAAGGACACTGTACTACACAAGTAGCACAACAATTATCAGGTAAATACAAAAAAGCAACAAACGGCCTAACGTTGTTTCATCAACTTAGCCTCAATGGTTTGTTGTGTGTGAGGTACTGCTCTCAAGCGTTCTTTCGGAATCAGCTTTCCAGTGTCGATACATACGCCATAAGTACCATTTTTGATACGAATCAACGCATTTTCAAGCTGAGTAGCAAATTTCTGCAAACGAGCAGCCAATTGGCTCATACTTTCTTTTTCAGAAGTATCGGCACCATCTTCCATAAGCTTTGAACTACCAGAAGTTACATCGGTTCCAGGGTCGTTGCGTTTGTGTAATGCCTCACGAATGTAATTTAATTCGCCACGGGTATCTTCTAATTTCTTAGTGATTAACTCCTCGAATTCTTTCAATTCTTCTTCAGAATAGCGGGTTCTTTCTTCTGCCGATGCTGTGTTCATCATAATAGGACCAATGAGTTTAGTTAGTCAATATCCCAAGATAAGGGAACTTCCTTAAAATTGTGCAAATATACGTGTGTTTTTGCTTGGATTGAAATATTTCAAGAAATAATAAAATTTTTCTCAAAAATAACAATTTCGTAATTTTAGCAATTTGCCAATACTTATTTGGTAAAAGATAGTATTATCCATAAAGTTAAAAAGCAAAAATCAAAAAAAGTGTAAAAATGTGCTTTTTGCCTTAAAATCAGGTATTTCTACTCAAAAACAAAACACTTGACTTTGTCATTTAAGGTATGCAATATTGTGAATATTTCATTAACAAATTGATTTTTTAGGTGTTTAATTTGGATTTTATCAAGAATAAAAAAATGGTGATTTTTTTAATAAAAACCGTAAATATTCCTAGACTCCAGCTTAAATTTCCACAAACAGGAACAAAACATGACATACATAGAACCTGCTCCAATTAAAGACAAAGAGAACCCACTTGAGTCGATGATGCAGAGATTTGACAAGGCTGTCGAGCTACTTGGGATCTCTGAAGAAATGTATTATATCTTGAAAGTACCTGCTCGTCAGGTAACGGTTGGCTTACCTATTACAATGGATGATGGGCGTATTAAAGTATTTGAGGGTCACAGAGTTATACATTCAAATATCCTTGGGCCAGCCAAAGGGGGTATACGTTTTGACCCTGCCGTAAATATTGACGAGGTACGTGCATTGGCTGCTTGGATGACTTGGAAGTGTGCCGTAGTAGATATTCCTTATGGAGGTGCAAAAGGTGGTATTGCTTGTAACCCACGAGAGATGTCGGCTGGCGAAATGGAGCGTTTGATGCGTGCCTATACGGTAGCAATGTTAGATGTTTTTGGCCCCGACCGTGATATACCTGCCCCTGATATGGGAACAGGCCCTCGTGAAATGGCATGGCTAATGGATGAATACTCAAAGGCTAAAGGTATGACTGTCAATGCCGTAGTGACAGGAAAGCCATTGGTGTTGGGTGGTTCGCTGGGGCGTACTGAGGCTACTGGCCGTGGTGTTATGGTATCGGCTTTGGCTGGTATGGACAAACTGAAAATCAATCCTTATAAGGCTACTGCGGCTGTACAGGGATTTGGTAATGTTGGCTCGCATGCGGCAGTATTGCTGCACGAAAGAGGGGTTAAGGTTGTGGCTATTTCTGATATATCGGGGGCATACTACAACGAAAATGGTATTGATATCGACGGGGCAATTAAATACAGAGATTTGAATAAAGGTACTTTAGAGAATTTCCCTGGTGCTGGCAAAATTACCAACGAAGATTTATTAACCCTACAAGTAGACGTACTTGTACCTGCTGCCAAAGAAGATGTGATTACACATGATAATGCACCTTATATTCAGGCAAAAATGATTGTAGAAGGAGCTAATGGCCCTACTTCTGCCTCGGCCGATGATATTATCAATGACAAGGGTATCTTGGTAGTTCCCGATATTTTGGCTAATGCGGGTGGTGTAACTGTATCTTATTTTGAGTGGGTACAGAATCGTATGGGCTATAAATGGAATCTTGATAGAATCAACCGCCGTTCTGACAGAATTATGAAGGACGCTTTCGATAAAGTCT
Organism: Flectobacillus major DSM 103; assembly: GCF_000427405.1. Taxonomy (NCBI): domain Bacteria; kingdom Pseudomonadati; phylum Bacteroidota; class Cytophagia; order Cytophagales; family Flectobacillaceae; genus Flectobacillus; species Flectobacillus major. The sequence goes on along the minus strand of NZ_KE386491.1, from coordinate 3,529,026 downwards.
TTTTGACCTCTCAGCAGTTCAATGTACCAATGCGTATTGCTGCTTATATTGTAGCAATCAAAAAGGTGGCTGATACTTACAAATTTAGAGGAGGATATTAAGCCACATGGGGTTTACATTCGGCTCGCTTTTGTACGAATTTAATAAAGTATAGAACTACTTACTGGCTTGATAATAGAAGGTCTCATTATTGTTTATTCATTAATGAGGCCTTTTTTTTGGTAAAACTTGACAGTATCTTACATTTTCTGCGTGAAATAGTAGCTGTCATACCATTGACAAGGTGTACTGATTTTAAAGCAATATCACAATGAAGTAAATAATGGGGATTGATGATATAGGCTCGGTGTATTCTTAAAAAACCATAAGGACAAAGTAAGGATTCAAAATGTTTGAGGGTGGTAGAAAATACTAGTTTGCGTCCATTTCCCAAGTAGCAGTAGGTGTAATTAATATCACCTTCCAGTAAAACAATCTGACGGATTGGGATTCTGTTTTTTCCCAATATAGGTTCGTGTTGTAGTGTGAATTGTAAGTTCATTCTTGTATTGGATAGAGTTTTATAAAGCAAAATCGTGTCAGAAACCAAATAACTTTTTTCGATACAGACCAATAGTACGTTTTCGATATAAGAGAAAATAATCAAGGCAAAATCTTTGAATGGTATTTTATGGATTATTCCTTACAAACTTAGGGGTCGAGGAAATACCATATTTGCGGTATTTTGAGGAGTAGAATTTATAAAAATAAATAATCGAGATACCCGTTTGTACGCTAGCCCACAATACTTTTCTTATGATCTGATGCCATTTTATAAGCCAATACAAGCCTAGCAGTAATCTGTTTGTCGGTCATACCCTTAATCAGGAGTTTGTATTGTCTTGGGTTCAGTAACAAAAAGCTGACTGTGTGTTTTTATGTCAGTTTGTGCTTCAGTAATACCATAAAGGTGCATCCCCAGTCTTGCTATCAATCGTTCATTCAAACCCAAAGTAGGGTGTATCGTAAACAATTATCGTTTATACACTTTTAACTAAGTATAAAATTTATCATTATTTGAAGGATGTACCGAGTATATTTTTATAGAATAATTTGTTTGAAAATCGGGGGGTATTAACCTCATAAAAAGCACTTGTTACGACAATGCTATTTGGTTGTTTGCTATTACAAATATATTCTTTTCATGAGTATATACGCAATCGTGATAAGACTGATTAGTAAGTGGTAAAAAAAACAAAAAAAAAGGGCGTTTTTACGGTAGTAAACTTCCAGAATACCATGAGTGAAGGATATACATGGTATATCGTAGGAAAAGAAATGGCTAACTAGCCTCCTGAGCTTCAATGTGATAATTAGCTTATCGGTAAATTACTGAAATTAAACTTTCAAAATTATTTGAGGCTAAATAGCACCTCGGGCTTTTAACATCAAGTATTTATTAATTGTATTGATAGAAAGATTTTGAGGCGTTGTTAGGAGTGCCTGAATCCCAAATTTCTCTAACTCTTTTACAATCAATTGTTTTTCGTAGAAATACTTTTCTGCAATTGTTTTTTGATAAATTTCTTCGGTAGTAGTGGGTTGAGTTTGTAACAAAGTTTTTAGGCTAGTATTTTCAAAAAATACAACCAATACCAAATGCTCTTTGGCCAACTTTCGGAAAAAAGGAAGCTGACGTTTCATCGACGATAAGGTGTCAAAATTGGTATAACAAATCAATAAACTTCGCTGTTTGAGGTATTTTTTGGTATGAATATAAACAGCCTCATAGTCGGTTTCGCTGTATAGTGTTTTTTGTTTGTAGAGCAAATCCAAAATCTTGACAAGTTGCCCAGCTTTGCGGTCGGCCAAAAGGGTTTGGTCGATTTTATTAGAGAAAGTAATAACGCCAGCTTTATCTTGCTTTTGTAAAGCAATATTGGCCAATACCAAAGTCGAATTAATCGCATAATCCAATAGCGACAACCCCTCAAAAGGCATTTTCATAACTCTTCCTTTGTCGATTAGGCAATAAATATTCTGAGATTTTTCGTCTTGAAAAGTATTAACCATAAGTTCGCTACGGCGGGCTGTAGCTTGCCAGTTTATAGTACGAATATCGTCGCCTTGGACGTATTGTCGAATTTGCTCAAATTCTTGGCTATGTCCTATTCTTCTAATTTTTTTGATACCTGTTTCGGTGAGTCGGTTAGAAAGGGCTTTTAGTTCGTATTCACGCATTTGTAGAAAAGACGGATATACAGCTACTGTTTTTTCCTGAGAAAACTGATAACGTTTTTTGAGTAATCCCAACGGACTTTTTACAAAAATATTAACCGCCCCAAAGCTATATTCGCCACGTTTGGTAGGGCGAAGGGTATATTGTATAATCTGGGTTGTTTCAGAAGCTAATTGGGTAAGAAACAATAAGTCTCTTTTTTGAAACTGAAAAGGAATTTCATCAATAACCTCAAGGCTCATACCCAAAGCGTAATGGTTTTCTAAATAAATAGATATAGCATTGGTATCGCCATTGGAAAGGCGTTCGGGAACGGCCCTGCGAGCAAAAATACCCTTAGGAGTGCCATATAAAATAAAAATATCTGTAACCAATAATAGGCCAAAAATACTGGTAAATAGCAAGGCGAAGTTGAATACAAAAGGAAAAACAAAAGCCAAAATAAATAGTAATATCAATATTACAAGGCTGTAATATACCAGTGGTGCGAGGTAGATAGACTTTATGGTTTTCACTTTTTTATTTTTTTTACTGCAAACTAATTACTTTCTACCAAATTTGCACTTTCAAATGACAAATTCAAGGATTGTTTCATGAATTGTTGTTGGGCTAGGGCTTGCTATAAAGTAAGGAAGGATTTGCGGTTTGCCTTTTTTTTCGTAAAATTGTCAAGAAGCATGCCCTTTGGGTATTTTTATCTGGCAAAGCTATCTTGCTTTCTTTTAATATTTCAACTATTTATAGAATAATGACTCCACGGACAAAAATAAAGCAAGTTTTTGAAGAGATGGGTAAAATCGTAGTTGGTCATGAGCGTTTGACCAACCGATTGCTTATTGGGCTATTCACAGGAGGGCATGTCTTGCTGGAAGGCGTACCCGGGCTTGCCAAAACGTTATCAATCAATACCCTTGCCAAAATTTTGGATTTAAACTTTCATCGAATCCAATTTACACCCGACTTACTTCCTGCCGACCTTATCGGTACTATGATTTATAACCGTAAGTTAGATGACTTTGAGGTAAGGAAAGGGCCTATTTTTGCTAATATTATCCTTGCTGATGAAATCAACCGTGCCCCCGCCAAAGTGCAGTCGGCACTTTTGGAGGCCATGCAGGAAAAGCAAGTAACGATTGGCGATGAAAGCTATATTTTGGACAAACCTTTCTTGGTTTTGGCTACTCAAAACCCCGTAGAACAAGAAGGGACTTTCCCATTACCCGAGGCTCAGGTAGACCGTTTTATGCTCAAAGTATTTATGGGGTATCTCAACAAAGAGCAAGAGCTGGAGGTAATGCAAAAAATGTCCAACATGAATTTTAATTATAAACCCAAGGTAATTTTGACCAAGGAAGATATTGCCGAAATTCGAAATGAAATCAACAAAATAACCATTTCCGAAACCCTCGAACGCTATATTATTGAACTGATATTTGCGACCCGAAAGCCCGGTGATTATGGTTTGCGTGACGAAGCCCGATACGTGCAGTTTGGGGCATCGCCAAGGGCTACTATCAACCTGAACTTGGCCTCAAAAGTATTGGCTTATTTGGACGAACGTGACTATGTATTGCCCGAAGATATCAAGGAAATTGCTCCAGATGTGCTAAATCACCGTATTATGCTCAACTACGAAGCCGAAGCTGATGGTATTACTACTATGCAGGTAATTGATACAATTTTGAGAAGAGTGGCTATTGGTCGCTAATGTTAGTTTGTATTGAGTGTGACAGGCCGCCACACTCAATACAAAACCTATGGCAAATTCGTGAAATTGATTTTTTCATGAATAATATACTCAGGTCTATTTTTGATTTCTTCAAACATATTGCCCAAATATTCTCCTAATACACCGATAGTCAGTAATTGAACTCCTCCAAAAAAGATAACCGCAATAACCGTCGACGACCAGCCCGGTACAATTGTGTTGGGGCGGTAAATAAGTCCTGAAATTACCCAAATAGCCAATAAAATACCCACTAATATACTAAGCGAGCCTAAGCCAAGAGCTAATTTGAGCGGTTTTTTGCTAAAATATAGTAAGCTTGTAGAAGCAAACTTTATCATTTTAGAAAGTGGATATTTGGTTTCGCCAGCAAAACGCTCTTCTCGCACATACATTATAGGTACTTGCTTAAAACCAACCCAAGTAATTAAGCCTCTAATGTATTTGTTCTTTTCGGGAAGGCTTTTGAATGCCTCAATCACATGTTTGTCGATAAGCCTAAAATCACCTGTATCAACAGGGAGGGGAGTATCAGACAAGAAATTGATAGTTCTATAAAAAGCCCTAGCCGTGATTTTCTTGAAGAATGTTTCGCCTTTGCGTTTTTCCCTCATACCATATACCACATTGGCTTTTTCGTCGATATGCTTTTGTACCATTGCAGGAAAAAGCTCAGGGGGGTCTTGCAAATCGGCATCAATAATAATAGCAACATCGCCAGTACAAGCCTGAATTCCTGCCGTAACAGCGGGCTGATGACCAAAGTTGCGTGAAAAACCCAGAATCTTTACATGTATATCGTTTTGGGCAAGTTCTTTCAAAATCAGCAACGTGCTGTCTCGGCTACCATCATTAATAAATACCAATTCATAACCTCCATGAGTAAAGCTATTCATAGCTTGGGTTACTCGTTGATAGGTATGACGAATAACCTGTTCCTCGTTGAAACAAGGAATAATGATTGAAATAAATAAATTGTGTTGTTCAGGCATTGATAAGAGCTTTATATGGGCTATAATCTATTTATTTTTTAGAATAATAGTCTTTTTATTAAAATACGTTGCATAGCACTTGTTCCAAAGGTGGTCGGGCGAGTCTTTGATTTCATCAAAATACAGTGATTTTGGGCTATTTTTCAAAGGCTGTACATACACCGTATCACGCTTTGTCGCTTGGATTAGCTGGTAGCGGGCATCCATTTCTTGGCTATACCCTTTGGCTGTTCCCGACACAATGTCGGTATACATAGTTTGAATATTACTACTTTTATACCAGAAAAAAATACTCCAAAGTATAAGCCCAAAACCAATAAGTTGGCTATTGAGTGGCCAAGCAAAAAAGCGTGGAAACTGGGTCATCAAAGCTAAAAGATGATAAAACCAGCCAAAAAGAAAGAATGCAAATATGGCGTTTTTGACCCTGTCAGGTACGCCATCACGATTGCCATAATGTATCGAAAAGAACATGACCAGTAACAACCCAAATAGGACTAACAAAGTAATAATAGGATTGGCACGGAATAAGTAAGATTTGCTTGGAGGCACAAATTTTTGATACCAAGCTATAAACAAAATACTCAGCGGAATCAGTGGCGAAAGGAATGTCCATTTTATGCCATCTTTTATAACCGATTTCAGGGCATCTGTCAACGACTCTACAATATTACCGCCAAGGACACTCCCTTGCATGCGGATTTGATTACCGGGTGCTTTGATTACCAAGAAATAGGCACAAAATGCTCCAATAATCAATAATATAGTTAGAAGTTTGTCTATTCGCTTTTCAAATATTAGCCAATACCCCCAAATACTGGCCAACAAACCTACAATAAATAGCATCATGAGTTCATTGGAGCCTACAATAAAAAATACCAAAGTAGCACATAGGCTGCCGATACCCCATTGTAAATGCTTGTACTGTGGCTGATAATATCGGATAAGTACCGCCATAAGATACAGCCAATAACAAATGGAAATAGGAAAAATAAAAACCGAAGTGTACCAAAAAAAGTTGTCAAGAACACTCGCCGACTGCGATATATATAAGCTAAGAAAGACAAGGGTTAGTAAAAGCCTATTTTGCCGACTCGTAGGAATCAATTCTCCCAAAAGAACATACAACGAATGAAAAAGAAGTGCCAAAATAAGAAAGGGCATTACTTTGACAAAGCCAAAATAACCAAATGCTAAGGGCGTTGCATGGAAAAGCATGTTGGAAATATACCGTCCCGACCAGCCTTCATAATAGAGTTTTTGGCCTTCCCAAAAACCATAATCACGGGTCATGTAGGCAAAACAATAGTCGTCGGCTACTGAAGGATGATTGTATAAGGCCAAGATACCTATAGGTACAGCCGTAAACAAAAAAATGACCCAAATGATAGAGTGCGAAAAACTTTTACTTTGTATGAGTTTCAAAATAAATAAACGATATTTATAAGATTGCTAAAACCAAAAAAATACGGCAAATGATAAAAACAACTAGGAGTCCAAGTGCCATTGAACAAAAAAAGGAATGTATCCTGACTGGATTCAAGATGCCAAATATGCAACAAATTTACCCTATTTAATATATTATATGGCTAGCCGTTTAATAAATATGCTAAATGATTTGAGGATTGGGCTATTTATAAACTTAGGCTATCTTTTTCTGACTGAGGCGACTAAACAAAGGATATACCAACACAGAAGCCAAAATAATAGTAGCACCCCAATAAAATCCTTGTGTCATTTGTTCTTTCTCGCCAAAAATACAATAGGCAAATATTATTCCATAAATAGGCTCAAGGTTGAGGGCAAGGTTAAAGGTAAATGCCGAAAATTTATATAATAAATCTACTGTTGCGGTAAATGCGTATACCGTACACACCAACGATAAAATAGCCAGCCATAGCCAGTCTAACCCTTGAGGTATAATCATGTCAAGGCTGAGGGTGTGGTTGAGTGCTAATATTACCAACGGAACAAAAGAGGTAATGGCTGCTCCCATCATTTCATAAAAAGTAATTAGCGAAGATGGATAACGCTGGGTAAGGGTTGAGTTGATAACCGAAAATAAGGCACTAAGCATTGCCGCCAACATTCCTAGTAATAAGCCCCAAATATGGTTGACTTCGGAAAGAAAAATAAGATACAATCCACCTATAACGACCAAGCCAAGAATTACCTCGTAAATACGAATTTTCCTTTTGTACCAAAATGGCTCGATAAAGCTTGTCCATAACGAACCAGTAGAAAAACCCGCCAAACAAATGGCTACTGTAGAAATTTTGGCAGCAAAAAAGAACAAAAACCAATGCAACGAAATCAAAAATCCTACTGCTAGTAATTTGACTTTGGCTGTACTGGTAATACTCAAATCGACTTTGCGGGCTTTTAGAAAAAAATAAATGCCAATGGTAGCAATCGACGTTCTGAAAAATACGGTACTTACAGAATGGATAGAAATAAGCGTGCCTAATATGGCTGTAAATCCTAAAATAAGGATAATGAAATGTAACTGAAGGTAGTCTTTTAGTGGTCGTTGCATGATAAATATTGAAGCTGTTTAAACTTATTGTTGGTTAGGCTGATGAAAACCCCGATACGTTGCTCGGAATCAGGGTTTTTAAGCTTTCTGAAAATACGCTAGTTTCTATAATAAGTATCTTCGTATCAGCTAGCGAATACATTTGCCAGTGACAAACGATTAAACAGCTTATATGCTATAAGGCTGTGCAGCAGCACTGTTTTGGAAAATATACCATAAAAAATACTGGCGAAATGCCATATCGTTTTTTAGAAAACCTCTTGTGGGTATCAAAACAAATATCTACCTGACACTCGTTTTACCTCGGAATCGTATAATACAAGATAACCCCAATACCACCAAAAATAATATTAGGAAGCCAAACTGCCAGTAGTGGCGGCATTGTTCCTGACTCGGCCATGCCTTTACTCATCATAAAAAACATGATATACACAAAAGCCAACATAAAGCCCAAGGCAATTTGAAACCCGACTCCACCACGCGATTTACGGGCAGATACAATCAAGCCAATCATGGTAAGAATAATAATCGAAAAAGGATTGGCAAAGCGGATATATTTTTCAACAATATAAATTTCTATGCCATCAGCCCCTCTCGAATTGAGTTTGTCAATATAGCGATTCAGCTCGGGTAGTGTAAAGGTTTCGTGAAGCTGATAATTACTATCAAAATCTTTAGGCGATAAATTAATCGTCGTGTCAATCTTTGTACCGTAGCTGAGGGTTTCTTTGCCATCGGGCAAAAATGTTCTGATACGATAATCATGAACTGTCCATTTGCTACGAGTAGAGTCCCAAGTAATACGCTCGGCCAATAATTTACTTTTGATTTGGTTGTCGCTGATTTTTTCAAGGGTAAATCGGTAGCCAACATTCGAGTTGTTGTCGTAGGTTTCCATGTACGAATACACATCTGGAGCAATTTTGATATGAACATCTCTACCGCTGAAATAATAAGTATCTTTTACATACTTCCGCTCAAAAGTAATACGGGTTTTGTTGGCAATCGGGATAATCCATGCTACCATAAAAAAGGTAATAATAGCCACCAATGTAGAACCAATCAAGTAAGGACGCATCAGGCGTAAAAAGCTTACCCCAGTACTCAGAATAGCAATGATTTCGGTACGGGCCGCCAAGTTGGCCGTAAAAAATACCGTAGAAATAAATACCATTAACGGACTAATATAATTAGCCCAGTAAGGAATAAAGTTGAGGTAATAGTCGAAAAGAATAGCCGAAGTTGGGGCTTTTTTATTGATAAAATCATCTACCTTTTCGGTATAATCAATGACTACAATGATGGCTACAATAATGAGTACAGCGAAAACATAAGTTTTCAGAAACTTCTTGAGAATATATAAATCCAGAATCTTCATTTCGGATAATGCTATGTTTATAAGCTAGATAAACGTGACTGGGTCAGCTTTCAATACAACTAATTTTTTACAAAGCTACAAATAAAAAACCTCTCTTTACTAGGAGAGGTTTCTGGATATTGGTAAGCTGGCCTGTTAAAGTTTCTTAACAGTGCCTAAGCCGTCTTACTACAGTCTTTACAAACACCCTGTACCAACAAGTTTGTTTCTTGGCGTTTATAGCCTTCTGGCAGGGCTATAGTAGGAATCACAACGTGATCGAGGCAGGTTGTAAGCCCACAGTTAGTACATTTAAAATGCACGTGGTCGTGGTGATGCTTATGGTCGGAAGTATGGCAATCGTCTTTACAAAGGGCGTATTTGATACCTCCTTCGTCGTCGAGTACTTTGTGAATTAAGCCTTTGTCCAAAAAAGTTTTGAGTGTTCTATAAACAGTAACACGGTCAAATTTTTCTGACATTTGAGTTTCGACATCGGCATGAGCCAAAGCGTATGCTTTTGTAAGAAATATATCTAAAATTTCTTCTCGGCATTCAGTTTGTCGGAGGCTATAAGCCTTCAATGTATTTTTTATGGTGGTAGTATTCATCGTTTTACTCGCTTATTAAGCTTGTCTCGTACTGTAACTTGACCAAGTTAGCATAAATTCCATCCTCGACCAAAAGTAAATTTTCGTGTTTGCCCGATTCGGCTATTTCGCCTTCTTTCAAAACATAAATCGTATCTACATTTCTAATAGTAGCCAATCGGTGAGCAATAATAATGGTTGTGCGGTTTTGCATAAGGGCATCGAGGGCATCTTGTACTAGCTTTTCCGATTCAGAGTCGAGGGCACTGGTGGCTTCGTCCAATATCAAGATAGCTGGGTCTTTCAAAATAGCACGTGCAATTGCAATACGTTGGCGTTGTCCACCCGATAGTTTTACGCCACGCTCGCCCACGATGGTTTCTAATTGTTCTGGAAACGACTCAATAAAGTCGAGGGCATTTGCCTTACGTGCAGCTTCCCTGATTTCGGTATCGCTGGCGTTCGGATTACCATAAGCAATATTCTCTTTGATTGTACCGCCAAAAAGCATTACTTCTTGTGGTACAATGGCTATATTTTGACGCAACGCTGTAATATCATAGTCGGTGATGTCTTTGCCATCTACCAAAATTTGTCCACCCGATAGTTTGTAATATCGCATAAGCAAAGATACAATCGTTGACTTGCCACCGCCCGAATAGCCAACTAAAGCAATTTTTTCGCCTGCTTTTACCTCAAAAGATATATTTTTCAATACCTCCATATCTTTACGAGACGGATAGGCAAAAGCCACATTTTTATAAGTAATCTCGCCTTTAAGGTCAACAGACTTCGTGTGGTCGGTAATTTCTACTTCGCTTTCTTCGCCCAAGATTTCTAAAATACGCTCAGAAGCTCCAATGGTTTTTTGAATTTGGGCATACATATCGCCCAAGCCACCCACCGAGCCACCAATAAAACCCGTATAAATGATAAAGGTAAGAAGTTTGTCGAATGATAATTCATGGTTTTGTACCAAATGCCCACCGTACCAAACTACACCCACAATAGCACCAAATAGCACAAAAATGATGAACGAGATAAACGAACCACGATAGGTAGCTGTTTTTAAAGCCCATGAAAGTACTTTTTCAAGCGAAGTGGTATAACGTTTTACTTCGAGGGTTTCGTTGGTAAAGGCTTTTACTACATTGACCGACTGCAGGGTTTCTTCTACAATAACATTGGTTTGAGCTAGTTCTTCTTGTACCTTTTTTGAGTTTTTGCGAATAAACTTACCAAAGAAAAAAGCCGCAACTACTAAAAATGGAAATGTAGAAAGCATAAATAAAGTGAGCTTTCCTGAGAAATAAATAATCAAACAAATCCCACCAATAAGCGTAAAAATCTGACGGAAGAACTCGGCCAATGTAATTGATAATACATCTTGGAGTTGGGTGACGTCGGAGGTAATTCGGCTCATTAGTTCGCCCACACGATTTTTCTCAAAAAAAGTAGTAGGTAATGAAATCATTTTTGAATACAATGTTTTTCTGACATCGCGCATCGACTTTTCAGAAACCCTAGAGAAAGTATATACTCTGAAAAAAGAAAACAAGGCTTGTGCTGCCAAAATAACCAAAAATAACAAGGTCATTTGGTCGAGCGACAGCTTGGGTAGCCCCATAATAGACCCCTGCATTTGTTGACCAATCGGACTCATTTGGCTCATATTGGCCATTGGATTGGTACTTTGTTCGCTTGGCGACAAAATCGAAGATACCATTTGTCCCATTAGCAAAGGAATACTCATGGAGGTTATCTGCGATAATATCAAGAATATAAAACCAATGGCAAATGTGCCTTTGTAAGGAGCTGTAAACTTAAAAATAGAAATAGCTTTTTTAAGACCTTCTTTGTTGATTTTTTTCTTATCGGCAGGAGCAACGTCTGCTCCAAATTTTTCACTTCGTTTGGCCATGATTGAATTCGGATATAGCTTTTAACCACAAAGCTATTGATGGTTTTATCTATTTAATATATTGCTGTATATCTAACGTAATATTGAATGGTTTGGTTGGCTTTTGTGCCATGAAATTGCTATTCGTCGTCGGGTAAACCTTTGTATTTAGATGCTTCAAATACTTTTTGGGCATCGGGGTTCTTCATGAGGTCTTGAATGGTCAGCTTTTCGTCTTCATAATAATACTTAGAAACAATCCTAAAGCCCAGCCAACGACCAATACCGCCCGGACACGCTGCTCCGATTTCGGGGGTAGAAGGGCGTTCGCCAATATATTTACCTTTAACGGGGTCTTGGGTAGAATACAAAAGTTTATTGTCGATAAAATAAGCCCATACTACCGACTGGTTGTCGTAGGTGGCGGCTAATTGTTCGCCTGTATAGCCCAGAAAAAGGCTATCTGATTTTGAAGGAAGCATGGTTTTGCCAAAAACATAGCTTTTGCCGTACCATATCATCTCGGCCAACAGCGATTTGTCTTGTGGGTTGGTGGCATTATAACGGCTCGATAACTGTAAAATAGCCTGAGGAACAATGGCTTGAGGAGAAACCTTTTTAATCTGATAATCATATACATCGGGTAAATACTTGCCCTTTTTACCCATAAAATAATCCAAGCCAATAATAATGGTAGAATCAGAAACCTGTAATTCGGGATTGGGCAATGCTCCTTGTCCCAAAAAACCTGTGAAGATGGTATATATCTTAGGCTCTTTGAAGGAAGGATAATAGTATTTGAGGTGCTGAAAGGCTTCTTTAAAATCCGTTTCCAAAACCTGATTGCCATAAAAATTGGCTTGTTGCGATTGTTCGTAGAAGGCTCTTAAATTTGGATTGGTTACTAGCACAAGTAACTTTTGGGCTAGCGATTCAAATGCCTCGGGCGGGGCTTGGAAGTAGGTATTGACAAACGATTGGTTTTTTTGGAGAAAAGCTAAAAGGTCATTTTTGGTTTTACAAGCAAATAATTCTTGATCTAATCGTTGAATATTTACCTGAACTTGTACGTTACTTACATCGGGGTCGCTTGCTTCTTCTTGCTTACACGACCAAACAAATACAGAAATAAGCAACAGAAACCCTATTTTTGTGATAATTTTCATGCTGTTGGATATGCTCTAGGCAATAAGCTGAGTTATACATTAATTTATTTTTAAATCTAAGTGCTTTAAACACTGAAATACAAAATTATGAAGAAAAACGCATTTTTAGTCCTTTTTATTCTATTGATAATAGCAAAGGCAAATGCCCAGAATTATCTGATAGGTTCGTCGTATCAAGCTATGACCAAGGAGTTTTGGGGTGGGCGGTTTAGTAATATGTCGTTGGGGTTTAAATTTTCACCATCTATTACCTTTAATTCGCTCGACGCATCCAAGGATTTCAAAAATATGTCGTCGGGTTCGGCACAATTACGTATGACTGTCGGCCCTATTGCTGATTTTTATTTTGCCGAAAAATATGCCTTCAGTACAGGACTTTGGTATACCGTGAAAGGGCTTTCGTATAATGTGTATAATGGCTTTTATGACTCGCAGGTATTTGTGCAAAAACCACTCACTTCCGATGAAATCAAAGCTTCGTCGGCAGAATTTAATTTACAATACTTGCAAGTACCTCTTACCATTAAAATGTTTAGTGGGCAGGTTATTCCTGATATGCCTATGTTTATTCAGTTTGGAGGAACACTCGATGTGAAAATAGCCGAGAAAGCAATTAACCCTGTGAAAAATGCTTTGGTGCATTACCGTGACAGAGTAGATGCCAACTCAAGTATATATGGTTTTGGGAGTGCCAATTTGCTTTTAGGTATAGGATTTGAAAAGCCCTTCGGACAAGGAACAGATGCCCTTTTCTTTGGGCTACAATACCAAAGAGGCCTGGGCGAAATCAATCGGGGTAATGCCTTTGATAATTTGGCTACCAAAACGGGTCAGCTGGTGATTGATTTTGGAATAAAGTTTTAATGAATGCTATTTTTTTATTAAGCTAAGATTGTTGTTTTTTTGATAATATTCAGGCTATCAATGAGTTTTCAGATTATTTCTACGATTGCTTAAATCGAAAAAATATGTTTTTGTGGGGTCATCGACAAAACACTATCAAGGTATTCTCTCGAATTGCTTAGTCTTGGTACTTTGTGTTGGCCTCCCAATTTTCCTTTGCTCCGCATCCAAGCATAAAAGGTTTCACGAGGTACAATATTGATTTTTGGGGGTGTTAGTACCATATCTTTATAACGTTTGGCATCGTAGTCTGAATTGATAGCCCGCAAGGTTTCGTCGAGTACTTGATTAAAAGTAGCTTGGTTGTCGGGTTCTCTATCAAACTCAATAATCCATTCATGACAGCCACTTTGGCCATCGTCCATATACACAGGCCCAGCGGTGTAATCATTGATAATTGCCCCTGTAGCTTCGCAGGCTTTGGTAATTGCCGAATCGGCATTCTCGACAATAACTTCTTCGCCAAAGGCATTGATAAACTGTTTGGTTCGTCCCGAAATCTTAAAACGATAAGGATTTTTGGTAGTGAATTTAATGGTATCACCAATTTTGTAACGCCATAGCCCTGCGTTGGTCGAAATCACAATAGCGTAGTTTTTGCCTAATTCTACTTCGCCCAAAGTAACAGCCTTGGGCTGCTCGTTGTCGAGGTCTTCTATGGCAATAAACTCATAGAAAATACCATAGTCGAGCATCAGCATCATTTCGTCGTGGCGGCTAATGTCGTCTTGTACTCCAAAAAAACCCTCCGACGCATTATAAATTTCAAGGTAATTGACGCTACTAGAAGGAAATACCTTGTTGTGGAACATTTCTCGATAGGGCTGAAAAGCGACAGCTCCATGAATAAAAAACTCAAAGTTAGGCCAAACCTCAAGAATATTGCTTTTTCCTGTAATTTCTAAGATTTTATCAATCAGAACCAAAGTCCATGTAGGTACCCCCAAAATACTGGTTACGTTTTCTTGTGAAGTAACCTCGGCCATTTTCTGGATTTTTTCTTCCCAAATATCCATCAATGCCACATCCAAAGAGGGCGTGCGGATAAGCTGTGCCCAAACGGGCAAATTCTTCATAACAACCGCCGAAACATCGCCCATGAGGCTTCGAGAGTTCAATTGATTAGACGATAAGCTACCTCCAATAGATAACCCTTTTCCACTAAAAACCTCGGTGTCGGGTTTGTTTTCTACTAGCAAAGTCATCATGTCTTTGCCTCCCATAAAGTGACAATCCTCTAGTGATTCTTTCGATACTGGAATAAACTTACTACGAGCGTTGGTAGTACCAGAAGATTTGGAGAAAAACTGAATGTTTGAATGCCAAAGGATATTCTGTTCTCCCTTCATGATACGGTCAATGTAGGGAAATAAGTCTTCGTAAGCTGAAATAGGAACTCTTTGCTGAAAATCACGAATAGAAGCAATACTCCGATAGTCATATTTCTTCCCCCACTCAGTTCCTTTGGCTGACTGTATCAATTGCCAAAAAACAACTTCTTGGGTATCCATTGGACGATTCATAAACGCCTGAATACGGGGAAGCCGCCTTTTCATTAGCCAAACAAGTGTTTCATTGAGAAGATCCATTCTTCAATATTTAATGGTGTTTGTTGTTAGCAAACTTAACAGAATAAATTGACTGTGTCAATATTACTTGATAATGAATGCCAGCTATTAGATTGAAATTGATTAAGTACCCACACAAATTTTGAACACTTCAAGCTTTGTGTGGGTATTTTTTATCTTAGAAATATCAAGAGAAGCGTATAGGTACGAAGTTAATAGTTTGTATGTCAGTATTTTGTCAATAATAACAATGCAAGTATTTTGAGGAAATTGCAGGTTGTAAATCTATTGAAAAATAAATGACTTACTTCGTTATTCCTCTTTTCTTATTTACGTCTTTTCAAGGCCAAATCATGAGCCGTGTCATAATAAGTTCTTAGATTAGACCAGTCGAAGGTATCCGAAATACTTTCAACACGGTTTCTTTGGGTGATTCGTTCTCTGAGACCTTGTTTGACAAATTTCAATAACATTTCCGAAAGCTGTTCGGCTGCTTTATAAAAATCCTGGGTTTTACGGTTGACAACCATAACGCCCCAATGTTCATAATCACGCATGATTTGCATCATATAATCGCCAAAGCCCGAAAGGTCGGATGTAATAGTAGGCACACCACGAGCAATACATTCGAGAGGTGTATAGCCCCAAGGTTCGTAATAACTAGGAAATACGCCAAGGTTACAGCCTCGTACAAACTGCCCGTAGTCAAGTCCAAACAATGGATTTGACGAAACCACAAAGTCGGGATGATAAACAATTTTTACTTTGTCGTCGGGGTTGTTCATCAAATTGGCCTTCTGTACAAAGTCGGTAATACCATCATTTTGTTTAAGCAAGTGCGTTACTACTTTAGGGCGTTTATTGTTTTTCCAAGTTTGGATTGTTCTTCTCAAACGCAAACGCCAGTATTCATCCACAAAGCTATTGAGGTCGGGCATTTTCAAATCGCTCGACGATGCCGAAGCTCTAAAGAGCTGGTCGCCCACTTGTTTTTCAATGGCATTACAAGTTTCCCGAATTTCGTCCATTACAGCACGAGAGTGCAACACTTCGGGGTCTATAGAATGATAAGGCTGTTTGGTAATAAAAAACATAACCACCGTTTTATCAATTTTGGCCTGTTTCATTTTCCAGTTCAAACGAGCCAGAGCTTCTAAGGTCAAATCGTAGCCTTTGTTGCTATATTCATAACGCCCAGAGGTAAAGAAATACAAAGTTTTTTCGAGGTTGAAAGGTTGGCTTTGGAAAAAATGCCCCATCACAAACTCATTGATTCGGTCTTTGTATTTGGTATGCAAATTCTGGTGTTCGTGCATCGCCGAAAAGCGAGTAATATTGAGGCCATTGGGCAAAATCAGGTCGGGTACTTTACCCAACAAGAATTCGCATTCACGAGCCGTTACATCGCTTACGGTGGTCATTGAATGGGCATTTTGAGCCGCAAGCCGTTCAATACTCGCCTGAGCCTCTATTCCATAATGTTTGGCTTCTTTGAGCCAGTCGAATGTGCTAAGTTTTTCGTAAAAATTAGGCACATTACCAGCCAAATAGCGTCCAAGCATTGTAGCATGAGTCGTAAATACGGTAGCAACTTTTACTTGGTCTTTTCTTAGGTCTGGAACTGCCGAAGCGGCCATCCATTCGTGGAAGTGGGCAATAATATCAGTTTTGTTTTGTTGTTCTTTTGCCAGTTCAGTCAGAAAAACTCTCACCATTTCGCCAAAGGCAATAACATGGCCAACAAGTTCTTCAGCATTCAGGGTTGATACCTGATGACGCTCCCAAAGCCCAGCTTTGAGGGCATTTACATTTTCATAGATAGACCAGAAATCAAATAAAACAATACGAGGTTTGCCAGTAACGAGCCAGTATCCATAATGAACACCATAGCCCATAGAACGCATTTTCTGAATGGTTTTGCCTAACACAGAATCATCCAAATCATGAATAGGCTCAAACTCGGCAGAAGCAGTCTGTGGGAAATAGGGGCCTAATAAAAAGTAATCATCGCCCCATTTTTCTACCATTGAAGGTACTTTGGTGCGTATTACTGTGTAAATTCCCCCTACTTGGTTGCAAGTTTCCCAAGCAATTTCTATTAATATTTTTTGTTTTTGGGTAGCAGATTGTAAAGGATTTTGTATTTCCATCGGCTCTTAGTTATAAGGTTTGGCTGCTTGTACCAAGCTAATTGATTGCTAATATAGGATGATATTCAGTTAATAAGAAACTTACTGCGAAATTTCTGTTTTTGCGAAAAATAGCCCATTTAGGGGTTTTCTCAATAAAATCTAATAACGCCCAAATTTGTACAAAGTCCTTCAAATCAACTAAATACAATACCAATTGTAGATTGCTTGGGCTTTAACAACTTGTCTGTCAAATCATTGGCATAATTTACCATTTTATTTAAAGTTGTCAACCTTTATTATTTACTATTTTGGCTAAATGGCTTTGTATAAGCAGATTTATATTGACGTGGGGTTTGTCCAATTATTTCTTTGAATTGTTTATTAAAATTTGATAGCGTATTAAAGCCACTTTCGTAGCAAATCTGAGTAATATTGTATTGGTCGCTCATGAGTAGCTTGCAGGCATAGCCAATGCGTAGCTCGCTAACAAAATCTGAAAAGGTTTTATTGGTTCGTGTTTTGAAATATCGACAAAATGCCGCCGGGGCCATTCCTGCTAAGGAGGCTACTTCTTCGAGGCTCAACGAACTGCGATAATTGGCCAAAACGTATTCATGAACTTTACGCATTCGCTCGGTTTCTGAAAGCTTGTAGGGATTTGAATACCCAATGCTTGTAATGGTATGGTATTCGTTCGATACCGATAAAGTATGGAGTATCTCTAGCAATGCCAGGATACCCTCAAACCCCTGAAGTTCGATGAGCCGCTGCATCATTGTTATTAGTTGCTGACGAGTATTCCCAAAAATTTCTAGGCCACTTCTCGAATTATACAAAAGTTTTTTCAGCTTAGCCATCTCGTGTTTCTCAAAAAAATCTTTCCCCAAAAACTCTTCCGTAAAATAAATCACAATACCGTGTGTACCTTGGCTGTTTTCGCTAAAATATAAATCGTCGTTTCGCCAAAGGTGTGGTACATCAGGGCCCAAAAAAACCATGTCGCCTGCTTCAAAATGAGCAATGTTGTCGCCAATAAATCGTGTACCAGAGCCTTCCAAAACAATAAAAAGCTGGTAATGTGGATGAAAGTGCCAGTTGGGGTCAAAGTACGGTGCTTTTAGCTCAAGAATCGTATATGAGTGATTGGGCGACCCGATACTCTTATTTAAGGGTGCTCGCATAACTTATAGCTTATTTTTACTTATAATATTTTACTATTTGACAAATATGGTCAAAATACAGTTATAACTGGTCAAATTAAAAGAAATTTTTGTGAAAAAACAAAGATTAATTTGTACTTAAAATAAGTGGTCTGTTGTGAGCCTGTCTTCCGACAAACTAATTACCAAGTTGATTCAGGAAAAATGGAGTGGAGAAGGAGAAGATTTTGGCTGAAAAAACAAAAAACCTAGGGGTCTTGTACCATCAAACAATTTTAAAACAAAGTAAATGAGAAAATTGGGAATGAATCTCCTGCTCTGGGGGAATGCCATTGATGAAAATCTTTTTCCTGTGTTGGAGCAAATCAAAGAATTGGGATATGATGGGGTAGAAGTACCCATTTTTGACACTAATCCCGACTATTGGAAGGTATGGCGCAATAAGCTCGACGAATTAGGATTGGCTCGTATTGCTGTAACGATATGCGGTTCAGACTTTCATCAGATTAGTGCCGACCCCGCTATGCGAAAAGCTACTCTCGAACGTAACAAACAGGCAATAGACTGTGCCGAAGTATTAGGAGCTAAGTTGCTCAATGGGCCATATCACTCGGCATTGGGCGTTTTTTCGGGTAAGCCCGCCACAGCAGAGGAATGGAATTGGGCGGTCGACAACCTTCGGGAATTGGCCGAATATGCTCAGTTGAAAGATATAGTATTGGGTTTAGAATACCTCAATCGTTTTGAAAGCTATTTGGTGTCTTGTGCCGACGAGCTTTTTCGCTTGGTCGAAGATATTAATCATCCAGCTTGTAAAATTATGTTTGATACGTTTCATGCTAACATCGAGGAGAAAAACTTGGGCGATGCCATCAGGCTTTTGAGCAAGCATTTGGTACATGTACAAGTTTCGGAAAATGACAGAAGTACAGTAGGCAAAGGCAATGTTAATTGGCCTCAGATATTTGAAGCCCTCAACCAAGTGCAGTACCAAGGTTGGTTGTCGGTGGAGGCTTTTAGCCCAAAATTAGCTGTAGCCAATATCTGGAGGCCGATGTTTGATAGTGAAACCCAGCTTATGACAGATAGCTTGGCTTTTTTGAAAGATAAAGCCTAAACCTCGATACAATTTTTATATTACTTATCCCTAGACATAAACATGACCCAGAAATTAAATGTTGCCATTGTTGGCTTAGGTTTTGGAGCTGAATTTATTCCAATTTACCAACGCCACCCCAACACCAATATGTACGCTATTTGTCAGCGTACACCCGAAAAGCTCAATGCCATTGGTGATGCTTTTGGGGTAGAAAAACGTTATACCGATTTTGATGAATTGCTGAAAGACGAGCAAGTAGATATTGTGCATATCAACTCACCGATTCATAACCATGCCGAACAAAGCCTAAAAGCCTTGAATGCAGGCAAACATGTGGCTTGTACAGTACCAATGGCTACATCGGTAGAAGAATGCAAGGCTATTGTGGAGGCTACTCGTCGTACAGGCAAAAAGTATATGATGATGGAAACGGTGGTATATAGCCGTGAGTTTTTGTTTGTGAAAGAACTATACGAAAAAGGAGAGTTAGGAAAAGTTCAATTTTTGAAAGCAAGTCATCAACAAGATATGGACGGATGGCCAGGGTATTGGCCAGGTTTGCCACCGATGCACTATGCTACGCACTGTGTGGGGCCAGTGGCGGGTTTATTACAGCTACAAGCCGAATATGTATCGTGCTTTGGGTCGGGAACAATTCGTGAAGAGTTACACCAATATTATAATTCACCATTTGCTATTGAGTCGGCTCATATCAAGTTTAAGGGTTCTGATTTGAGTGCCTTGGTATATCGTTCGTTATTTGATGTGGCTCGTCAGTACCGTGAAAGTTTTGAGGTATATGGCTCAAAAAAATCTTTTGAATGGTCGTTGATAGAAGGCGAAGAGCATGTAATTCATACCGCTAAAAAGCCCGAACACGAAATCCCAGAAAAAGTAGAAGTACCCGATTATGCTCATTATTTGCCCGAAGAAATCCAACGATTTACGACACAAGGGGTGTATGATATAGACGAAAACCAACATTTGTCGTTTGTGCAGGGGTCGGGTCATGGTGGCTCGCATCCACATTTGGTACATGAGTTTGTCGATGCTATCATCAAAAACCGTGAACCTTTCCCAAATGCCGAACAGTCTGCCAACTGGACTTGTGTGGGTATATTGGCTCATGAATCGGCCCTCAAAGGTGGCGAAATCATGTATTTGCCAGATTTTTAACAATCTGAGTTAGTCGTGTACGAAAGGTTGAAAATTTTAGAGGTTGAACAGTCGTTCGGGGATTTATTAGCCTTATTCCATTTTGGGCGATATTTCAAAATCCAAACTTTCGTACACTTCTCATAAAAGAATGCCTGTATTTGGGCTGATTGTCAGCGACAACTCGCCCAGATAAATATTTCTATTGAATAAAATTCCCGTTTTATCTCCATTTTCTTTTAAAAAAATATTCCATGAAAAATTTAATTTTGGTTGTCATGCTATTGTTTTCATGGACGACCGTTTCCTCTCAAAATTCAAGACGTTTAGAAATTCTGTTTCTAGGTGATAATGGACACCATAAACCCATTGAAAGAATTCCTTCGGTGATGTCGGCACTTGGTACAAAAGGTGTCAACTTTACCTATACCGACAAGCTAGAAGACCTCAATACCAATTACCTCAATAAATTTGATGCCCTGATGATTTATGCCAATTGGGACGAAATCACCCCAGAAGCCGAAAAAGCATTGTTGCAGTATGTGGCTTCGGGCAAGGGTATTTTACCTATTCACTGTGCTTCTTTTTGTTTTAGAAACTCGCCAGAATATGTGAAAATGGTAGGAGGGCAGTTTTGGCGACACCGCATGGACACTATTCAGGTGGCTATTACTCAGCCTAATCACCCAGCCGTAAAAGGAATAAAAGGTATTAAGGCTTTCGACGAAACGTATTTGCACTCGCAATTACAGCCCGACAATAATGTGTTGATGACTCGTGAAATCAAAAGCGACCAAGCAAAAGATAAGCCGAATACTGCTACCGAGCCTTATACTTGGACTCGTAGCTATGGAAAAGGGCGTGTTTTTTATACAGCTTATGGACACGACGAACGTACTTGGGACAACCCAGATTTCTTAGAGTTGTTGTACAAAGGTATTCTGTGGGCTGTAGATGACAATGCCCGAAAAGCACATGAAGCGTTGCAGTTTCAGGCTTTTACTTACAACGAAGCTCAGTTGCCTAACTACGAAAAACGCCCCGACCCACAGTTGCGTCAAGCACCACTTTCGCCAGAAGAATCAAAAAAGCATATTCAAGTACCCGTTGATTTCAACTTCGAAATATTTGCTCATGAACCTAACGTAATGCACCCTATTGCAATGACTTGGGATGAGCGTGGTCGTTTGTTTGTGCTGGTAACTAAAGATTATCCCAATGAACGAAAAGAAACAGGAGGTAGCGACTATATTTTGCTTTGCGAAGACACCAACAACGACGGCAAGGCTGATAAATTTACCAAATATGCCGATGGTCTGAGTATTCCGACAGGTATGGTATTTGCCAATGGTGGCCTAATTGTTTCGCAAGCTCCTCACATGCTGTTTTTGAAGGATACCGACGGCGATGATAAGGTAGACGAAAAGAAAATCCTTTTCTCGGGTTTTGGCACATTCGACACACACGCAGGGCCTTCAAACTTGCACTATGGTTTTGATAACTGGATTTGGGGTTGTGTGGGATATGCTGGCTTTAAAGGCAAATTTCCTGGAGCTGATTCGGTAAAATTTGCACAAGGCTTTTTCCGTTTCAAGCCCGATGGTTCAGCTTTTGAGCACATGACATCGACATCTAATAATACTTGGGGTTTTGCCTTCAACGAAACGGGTGATGTATTTGGTTCAACAGCCAATAATGCACACGGCTGGTATATGGCTATTCCACACCGTAATTTCTTGTCAGCACCAGCTATCGACAATGGTGGCAAAGCTACCGATACTCATAAAGATATGAAGCCTATTACGCCCAAAATTCGTCAGGTAGATGTTTTTGGCGGGTTTACTGCTGCTGCTGGGCATAATTTTTATACAGCAAGGGCTTTTCCCAAAAAATACTGGAACAAAATAGCCTTTGTATGTGAGCCTACAGGCCACGTAGTTCACCAAAACAATATGGTCAAAAAAGGGACAGATTATGTAGATGCAGAGGCTTTTAATTTATTGGCTGGTGCCGACGAATGGGTGTCGCCTGTATTTGCAGAAGTAGGCCCCGACGGAGCCGTTTGGATTGCCGATTGGTATAGCTATATTATTCAACATAATCCAACTCCCAAAGGCTTTTCTAATGGTGCAGGAAATGCTTACGAAACTCCTCTGAGAGACTATACTCATGGGCGTATTTATCGAGTAAGCTGGAAAGATGCTCCTAACTATCAGGCTATAGCTTTGTCCAGAAATAATCCTCAAGAACTAATCAAAGCCCTAAGTAGTACCAATATGTTTTGGCGTTTGCAAGCACAGCGTTTGTTGGTAGAACGTGGACAAAAAGACGTTGTGCCACAGCTTGTGGCTTTGTTAAAAGACCAATCTTTAGACGAAACTGGCATTAATCCAACGGTTATTCATGCTATCAGAACGCTCGAAGGGTTGGGGGCTTTGACCGACCCACAGGTACTCAGTGCTGTTACGGCTTGCTTAAAGCACCCTTGTCATGGTGTCCGCAAAACAGTAGTACAAGTATTACCAAGAACGCAAGCATCTGTAACGGCTTTACTCAATAATAAAGCCCTCGACGACCAAGAACCTTTGGTAGTGATGAATACAGTATTGGCCTTGTCAGAGATGCCATTGACTAACGAGTCGAAAAGTGCGATTCTGGCTAAATTAGAAACTAGCTCAGATGTAAACGACCGCTGGTTACCCGATGCCTTTGCTAGTGCTTTAACAAGCCACAACCGAGTGTTGCTGAAAGAAGAATTGAACCGTTTAGGTAAAAAACAAAAGCAAGCAACACACGACCACAGCGAAATGGCACACCACGACCACAGTGCAATGGTAGCGGCGGCTACTACAGTAACAAAGAATACTTCTACCAATAGCCAGACAGCCGATTTAGTAGTGACTAATGTACGTACAAACCCAGCTTCGCCTTCGGTTAGAGAGCCGATTCAGGTATCATTTGATATAAAAAATCAAGGAGGAAAAGCCATTGCTAAAGGAACAGTTGTACCAGTAACTATCCGTTTGGAAGGTCAGGGTCGTCTTATCAACTGGATAAGCAAAAACTTTGATGCGGGTATTGCCCCTAACGAAACAGTTACTATCGACAAATACAATAATGGCCCTTGGGTAGGAGGTATGAACTTTGTGTCGGATGTAGCGGGCGATTATAAGATTACTGTAGAAATAGATAAAGAGAATGTCCTAAAAGACGAAACCAAAAATAACAATACTTTTACTTATAAGCTTACTTATCAAGCTCCTCTTAGCTTGGCTAGTTATGCAGTAGAAAGAGCCGTAAGAAGTTATGCTTATAACGCCCCATTAGATTCGGTAATCGCTATTCTCAAGCTAATACCAAATATGGATGCAACCGATAGCAGAGCATTGATAAAGGGGCTGTCGGAAGGCTGGAACTACAAACGTAGCGTAGCACTTAGCGAAAACGATAAGCAATTTTTGGTAAGTCTAAGCAAAAATTATAGTACCGACGACCGACTGAAGAAGTTGTTGCAAGGTTGGGCTATCAAAACCGAGGAGGCCGCCCCAAATACTCAAAGAATAGTGATTAAGGCCGTTAGAGAAGCCATGCAATACGACAAAAAAACATTTACCGTAAAAGCTGGACAGCCTGTTGAGATTGTGTTTGAGAACCCCGATGCTATGCAGCACAACTTGGTAATAGGCAAACCCAAAACCGTAGAGATTATTGGTAAAGCAGCCGACAAAATGATTACAGCAAAAGATGGAGCAGAGAAAAACTATGTGCCATCTATTCCTCAGATATTAGCCGCTACGCCACTCGTGAATCCTGACGAAAGCTATAAACTTAAATTTACAGCTCCAGCACAAGTAGGTGACTACCCTTATATTTGTACCTTCCCAGGCCACTGGCGTATTATGGCTGGGGTAATGAAAGTTGTGAAATAATAATTAATTTTTTTGGATAGTAATAGAAACGTCACAATGCTTCATTGTGGCGTTTATTTTTTGAATAATGTTTATAAGATCAAAGTATCCAGTAGGTTGTCAAAACAGAAAGCTAAATATATCTGGATGATAAGGGTAGCGATTTTTTATAAATACCTTAAAAATAGGCAGGGGTAACTCTTGCGGCTGCCATTAGAGTATGGCTAATTACAAAAGTTACCCCTACCTATTTACTAGTACAGAAACCCAAACGAATTTTATACTATTACTTATCTTATTTCATATAATAATCTGATTCATAAACCTTAGTAATACCAGCTTTTGTGAGGGTATAATTAAAACCCTTCTGGATAGCATAAGCACCATATTCGCCCTTTTTGTTCATTGCCAAATATCCAATCTGAAACTCTTTATAATTGTATCTTTTTACAATACGCATAATAGCTTCTTCACATGCTTGTTGTGGTGTACGACCATTTCTCATTAATTCTACAATAAGGAAAGAGCCAAGGGTTTTTAAAACAAATTCGCCTAAGCCAGTAGCACAAGCTCCGCCCACTTCATCATCGCAAAATACTGCAGCACCAATTACTGGCGAATCGCCAACACGACCGTGCATTTTAAAGGCCAATCCACTTGTTGTACAAGCTCCAGAGATTTCGCCTTTTGTTCCTAATGCCAACAAGCCAATTGTATCGTGGCGTTCAATATTGATTTTAGGCTCGTATTTTGATTCTTTTTTCCATTCAATCCAAGCCTTTTTGGCTGTTTCAGTCAAAAGGTTTTCTTTTTTAAAACCTTGCGAAAGGGCAAATTGCAGAGCTCCCTCGCCCGAAAGCATTACGTGAGGGGTTTTTTCCATTACGGCTCTTGCTACCGAAATCGGGTGCATAATATGCTGAAGAAAGGTTACAGAACCTGCATTGCCTTTTTCGTCCATGATACAGGCATCGAGGGTTACATTACCATCACGGTCTGGAAACCCACCATAGCCTACCGAAGTATCGTTAGGGTCGGCTTCTGGGATTCGTGCTCCAGCCTCTACGGCATCTAATGCACGACCTGTTTTTTGAAGTGAAGCCCAAGCTGCTTGGTTGGCTTTTTCATTTTTCCAAGTCGAAATAACGACAGGGAATTCAGCAGCAGTATTATTCGATGCAACAGATTGATTACTAGCTAATGCCGAAATACCAGCCAAAGCCGAAGTTTGTTGTATAAAGGTACGACGTTTCATAAAATGGTAGTTTTTATAGACTAATTGAATATCTGTGAAAATATACTAATTATTAAATTGGGTTGTTAATAGCAATACTTAGTGCTGAGTTTTGAGACTAAAAAATAATTCTCCAGAGTATTCAGCTTTTCTGTTAAGGTAAGAAAATAGCATACTATATTTCCTTGGGCGTTAGCCCCGACAGTATCATTTTCAAAATCAAGCCAGTTCTATTACACAGCCTCGTGTAGCAAGTTTACCATAGCTTTGATTTTCTGAACGTCGGAATACATAATTTCGTATTCAGGCACTTCAGAAAGGCCACCCATAGCAATACCCTCTTTCCTGAATTCCATGACAGAATCACGTGTTGATTTCCCTGTAAAATGTAGGGCATCGGGTTGTAATGAAGCCAGTTGTAAGGCATTTCGGGTATTTACGCCACTACCAATCATGATTTGGATACGGCCTGCGGCTTGTTGTGTTAGTTTTTTTAGGTTTTTGATACCTTCAATAGCTAAATTTGCCTGTCCCGAGGTTAGTACTCGGTGGCAGCCTGCTTCAATAATATCTTCGAGTGCCTGAAAGTAATCGGGAGTCATATCTATAGCTCGGTGGAAGGTAACTGTCATGGGATGAGCTAATTGTACCAAATGAGCTGTTTGTTGAATATTGACTTGCCCATTTTTTTGAAGAATACCCAAAACAATTCCATTGGCTTCTAGTTGTTTTGCCATAAGAATATCCTGTTCCATTACAAGAATTTCGTGGTCTGAATAACAAAAATCGCCACCTCTTGGCCTAATCATCACATGAACTTCTATCGAAAGATTTTTTTTTACAAGTTGGATGAGTCCTGCTGAAGGGGTTGTTCCGCCTTCGTATGGCGAAGCACATAGCTCTACACGGTTGGCTCCTCCTTGTTCTGCTGCCAAGCAAGACTCAAAGGAGTAAGCACAAACTTCTACTTTCATAAGAGTGTTGATAAATATATTTATAAGTAAAATTGAGTGAATTTTAGCGTAAAGGTACTTTCAAACCTTATACCTCTACCAACAAAAGTCATAGAGGCGTATTTTAATAAATAACAGAGTAACAGCCAAAACATCAACAATATTTTGGGTTTACAATCGTTGTCCCCCAATATTACAATGAATTGCTTTGGGTCTGTATATCACAAAATAGAAAAAAATGGCCAAATCATCAAATTTAATTACTTTTTTCAGATAGACCAGTCGCAAATCAAGAAAAAAACAAGGAAGCGAGTGTCCTCATCTGGAGGCCTTCACTATCAACCTGTTATCAGTAATAACTTACTCTTTGAAGATTATACTCTGTTGGATTTGAAAAAAAGAGTTTAAAAAATGTACTTTTTTATAGAAAAATTAGTTAATTACGCATGAGAAATTTAAAACATAATTGTTTTGTAATTTCAAAAAACTTGTACTTTTGCAATCCTATTGGGTGGGGTACAGTATTTTTTTAGAAAAAGCATTATATAAAGCCATAATGTATTTATTTTCAATACTTTGTGCTATTACCTTAATCTTAAACAGTAACCAAATTTAGAGAAAGAATATGTATTGGACACTCGAACTTGCATCATATTTAGAAGATGCCCCATGGCCTGCAACAAAAGATGAATTAATTGACTATGCTATCCGTACAGGTTCGCCTTTGGAAGTGGTCGAAAACTTACAAGAATTAGAAGATGACGGTCAGCCTTATGAAAGTATCGAAGAAATTTGGCCAGATTATCCGACTAAAGACGATTTCTTCTTTAATGAAGATGAATATTGATTGACATTCATGGAAGGATTTAATAGTCCATCCAAACCCTAAATGCCACCTATCAGGTGGCATTTTTTGTTCATAACACAATACTTTTATGCAAATACAGCTTTTCTCCGAAATATCGCAAACCAATAAGGTGGCTATTTATTTGCTTTGGCAAAACGAAAACCTTGCCCAGCAATTGACAACCATTGCTTCACAAAACCAAGTAGAGGTTGAATTACTTCAAAATGATTTCAAAGCCGACTGGAAAGAAATCCTATCTTTTTATACTCCTAATGCTACCAAAATCATCTTGTTAGGTTTGGGGAAAAATAGCGATTCTGGACAAGTGATTCGTGCCGTAAGAACATTGTTTGCACAACAAAAAAGCAAATTCCCCAACGAAGTAACCGTTGTGGCAAATCACTTGCCAACCCAACAAATCGAATGGATAGTCAATGGTATTGTTTTGGGGGGCTATGACATTAAGCTTTATAAAACCGATGAAAAGAGTGTGCCTGCAATATATGGCGAGGACGCTCTGGTAAAGCTATTGGTTGAGCCAGCACAACTTGATGTTGTACAGCATTTTGTTCAAAAAGGACAAGCAACTGCCGAAACGCAAATTCAGATATTTGACTTGATGAATGCTCCTGCCAACAAAAAAACACCACAAGTATTGGTAGATTGGGCTATTGAATCGGCAAAAAAATATGGATATGATACCAAAATTTTGTACCAAAAAGACTTACAAGAACAAGGCTTAGAGGCTTTGTTGGCTGTAGGGCAAGGAAGTGAGCATGATTCGGCCCTGATTATTGTAGAATACAGAGGTCAGAATGCAGGAAAAACGGTTGGTTTGGTAGGCAAAGGAGTTACTTTCGATACAGGAGGGATTTCTATCAAATCGTCGAGCAATATGCACTTGATGAAATCTGATATGGGAGGGGCAGCAGCTGTATTGGGTACGGTAGAATTAGCGGCCAAACTTCAATTGCCTGTTCACCTTGTTGGGATTGTACCTACCTGTGAAAATGCTGTAGATGCTAAGTCATTTAAACCTAGCGATGTTATTGGCTCGTATTTGGGGAAAACCATCGAAATTATCGACACCGATGCCGAAGGTAGGGTTATATTGGCCGATGGGTTGGGTTATATGGTGAAAAACTATACTCCCGATGTTCTGATAGATTTGGCAACTCTAACAGGGAGTTGTATTGCTACGTTGGGGTATCATGCTGCAGGGTTGTTTACCAATAACGATACATTGGCTCTTCAATTGGTGCAGGCGGGCGATACTACTGGCGAGCGTTTATGGCGTTTACCTTTGTGGGATGTCTACAATGAAGACCTCAGCTCGGATATTGCTGATTTACGCAATTATTCAGGAAAACCTTTGGCTGGGGCTATTACGGCTGCTAAATTCTTGGAAGCATTTACCGAAAAACACCCCAAATGGGCTCACCTCGATATTGCAGGTACTGCCTATGGCGATGCTGATTTTGCTTCGCAACGTGCAGGTACAGCGTATGGAATACGTTTGTTAATTAACTTTTTAAGTACATTATCATAGTACTCATTGGGCGAATTAGCGAGCCTGTAAAGGTACTCTAATTTGCTCAATTACTGATTGATATAAAGGCTGTTTCAACTTTTGTAAAAGAAGTTAGTGTATGTTCAAGTAAAATTGTTTTACCTGAAAAATCTTGATACCAAGTAGTATTTTAGCGATTGCAGACTCATACAATCAACCCAACTTGAAATAAGTTGAAGCAGCTTTATTATATACCTACTCATTTTGAACAGCTCCTTTTAGAAATATTTCCGATAGTTTTTTAATAGTTTTACTATATCATTGTTTCAAATTTTGGGATTTATCCTTAAATTTAGTTTAGACTCTTGATTATAAAACTCAGTTACTATGTCGGCAGAACTATCTTTCCTTTGTATATCTACCTATTTTAAAGGCAATGAATTTTTACGTGCTTGTAAACAAGCAGGTAATAAAGTGTACCTTTTAACCAACAAAAAACTAGAACATCGTCCATGGGCAAGGGAGTCGATAGACGAGATATTTTATGTAGAAGAACGCTACGATGGAAGTTTTGATATTAATGAAATTACATTGGGCTTAGCTTATGTAATGCGTTCTCGTAAAATAGACCGAATAGTGGCGTTAGACGACTTTGACGTTGAAAAAGCGGCTTATCTGCGTGAACATTTTCGGATTTCGGGAATGGGACAAACCACAAGCCGACATTTTCGTGACAAACTGGCTATGCGAATGAAAGCCGCCGAAGCGTGTATTCATGTGCCTATGTTCTCGGCATTGTTCAACGATAATGAAATCTTTGAATTTACTCAAAAAGTAACTTTCCCTTGTGTTGTAAAACCTCGCTCAGAGGCTTCGGCTACAGGTATCAGAAAAGTGTATAATGCTGAACAGCTTTGGGAAGTGGTACATCATTTGGGCGACCGTCGGCCAGAATACTTAGTTGAACAATTTCGCCCTGGCGATGTATTTCATGTTGACTCGCTTTCGATAGGAGGCGAAATTATCTTTACACGTTCGAGCCAATACCTCTCTACACCAATGGACGTAGCACATGGCGGCGGTATTTTTCGCTCGGTAACTGTGCCTATTGGTTCGGAAGATGACAAAGCCTTGCAGGAGATTAATTCACAAGTAATGAAAGCCTTTGGGATGAACTATAGTGCTAGCCATTCTGAATATATCCGTGACCACGAAACAGGAGATTTTATCTTTTTGGAAACGGCTTCGCGTGTAGGGGGGGCTCATTTGGCCGAAATGGTTGAGGCTTCTTCGGGTATTAATCTATGGCGTGAGTGGGCCAATATAGAAACAGCTATGGCCAAAGGGACAAAATATGTACTGCCAGAGGTTCAAAATCATTATTCAGGTATTCTGATTTCATTAACTCGCCAGCAGTATCCCAATGTAATGGCTTTTGATGACCCCGAAATTTATTGGCGGATGGATGAAGAGTATCACATTGGGGTAATCGTTAAGGCTGATAATCGAGAAAGGGTAATTGAGCTGCTAGAAAAATATGCCAAAGTGGTTTATAGTGATTTTCACGCTTCGGCACCAGTTCCTGACAAGCCAGCCAATTAATGAATTTTGGTACTTCAATAAAATGCCCCATTGCCTTCCGAATAGGAAAGAATGGGGCATTTGTCATAGTTTGGTATTCCTATTTTACTGTTACATCAAATTCTGCTTCAAAGTCGGTACTTCCTTTGGCTGTACCATCTTTGATTGGCGTGCCATTTTGAGGAGGCTGATGATACAAAACCACCTTCAACTTTCCTGTTCCTGCGGCGTTAGTTTGTACACTTGCCTTTAAGCCTACTTCCAAATTACGGTTGTCTTTATCGGTACGTGTAACGGTCAATAAATTACTAGGAGTAGGAGTGTACACAAATAAATGTTCAAAGCTTTCCTCTTCTATTTCTGTTGTGGTATTTTCTGCAGGCGTTTTACTTTCATCCCAAACCTCTACTGCTACTGTGTAAGTTTTGTTGGCATCTAGGTTGATTTTATCAATAACAGGGGCATTGCCACCAATACCGTCAAGGTCTTTGAACGCATAAGTTGTTGAAACCCCACCATTGGTAAATATCAATTTTAAAGTAGTAAGGTTTTCACTGTCTTCTACAGGCGAAGGCTCATCTTTTTTACAGCCAGCCAACAACGATGTGGCCAACAATGCCATTACCCAAATTCTATTACGTACGAGTTTCATATTTTATGATAAGTTTATTAATGCAATGATGTTGCAAATTTAGTATTTCTTTTTGAATATTACGCAATAATGTTGCAAAAATGAAAATAGAATATTTATATTTGCAACAATGTTGCAAATATGGAAAAGAAACTCAACTTTTGGTACGATTATTTAGGCATATTCAGTTCGGCAATATGCCTGGTACATTGTTTGGCTACACCGATAATAATGTTTTTGAAAGCATATTATCAGTATTCTCAAACACAGGTAGCCCTCGACGAAGCCCACGATTGCTGGGATTATGTATTTGTTTTACTTTGCTTTATTGCTGTGTTTTCTACAACTCGGTCTTGTGTATCTATTCGTATTGTACGAGCGTTTTGGTTAGCTTTTTTGGCTTTTGCGGTGGCTATTATTTTTGAAGATGACCTTCCGTTTCTACAGTATGTTGGGTATATAGCCTCGTTGGCTTTGATTGTTATTCATTTTTTCAATATTAGATTCTGTAAAAAATGTCAAATAAAAAACTTCCAGTAACGGTACTTAGTGGTTTTTTGGGAGCAGGAAAAACCTCTTTACTTAATCATATCTTACATAATAAAGAAAACCTACGGGTGGCGGTTATTGTCAACGATATGAGCGAAATCAATGTAGATGCTCAGTTGGTACAGCAAGAAAATGTTTTGTCACGAACTGAAGAACGGCTTGTCGAAATGTCGAATGGCTGTATTTGTTGTACACTACGAGAGGATTTGATGGTAGAAGTAGAAAAACTAGCTAAAGAAAATCGCTTTGATTACTTGATTATTGAATCAACGGGTATTTCCGAGCCTTTGCCTGTGGCTCAAACGTTTTCTTATGTTGACGAAGCTAGTGGTATTGATTTATCCAAATTTGCTCATTTAGATACAATGGTTACAGTAGTAGATTGCTTTAATTTTCCAAGTGATTTTGGTTCGATAGATACCGTTTGGTCTCGTGGGCTAAACGATGATGACCCTAACGACACTCGGACAATCGTGAATTTATTGACTGACCAAATTGAGTTTGCCAATGTAATTATTCTTAATAAAACCGACTTATTGTCGGCCAATCGTTTGGGTGAGTTAAAAGCTATTATCAAAAAGCTCAATCCCGATGCTCAGGTTGTAGAATCCACTTTTGGAAAGGTCAGTCCTAAGGCAATCCTCAATACTGGTTTGTTTGACTTTGAGCAATCTTCACAGTCGGCAGGTTGGCTCAAAGAGCTAGAAAAGGGTAATCATACCCCCGAAACAGAAGAATACGGTATTACTTCTTTTGTTTTTAGAGATGCACGGCCATTTCATCCAGAACGTTTTTGGCAATATATCAATCAAAACTGGCCAGCGGGTATTATTCGCTCTAAAGGGTTATTCTGGTTGGCTTCTCGGCCCAAAGATGCCCTTAATTGGGGGCAAGCGGGGGGATCGTTGCGGGCTGATGCCGCAGGTACATGGTGGGCAGGTGTACCCGATTGGGAACGACCGTTTTACCCAGCTTGGCAAGAAGCTAAAAAAACAATTATGCAACGATGGGATAAACGTTTTGGCGACCGAATCAACGAATTGGTTATTATTGGTCAAGATTTGGACCAAAGCCTTATCTTGGATGAGTTACGGTCGTGTTTATGTACTGAGGAGGAAATAGTATGGATGAATGCTAAGAAAAAATTTGCAGACCCATTCCCAGTATTAGGCTAGTATAACGGAGTTAGTCACTAACTCCGTTGACAATGAACAGGTCAATTTTTTTACAATAAAGGTAGTGTGATGCAGAAACCCATATTCTTTTGGAGTATGGGTTTTTATCATTTAGAAGAATAGCCATTCTACAGCCTTCGGAAACTCCTTGCCCCATTGTACTTCGCTGTGTTTACCGTCGGGGTCGAGCGACAAATGAATATCTATCTTTTTATTGCCTTGTCGCTGTAAAGTTTGCTTGAGCTTTTCTACATTAGGAATCATCGTTGAGCTTTCGCCTCCGCCTGCGTATACATAAATTTTGGCAGGTAAATGACTCAAGAAGTCGATAGCATCGAAGTAAATATTAGGTGAAACCCATAACGATGGCGAAAATAGCATGAGCCGCCCAAATACTTCGGGGTACATCAAGCCAGCATAAATACTCACCAAACCGCCCAAAGAACTTCCGCCAATACCTGTATGTTCACGGTCGGGGAGGGTTCGAAAATTAGCGTCGATATAGGGTTTGAGGGTTCTACTAATAAATTGTACATATTTACGCCCTTCGCCTTTACCCATTTTGGGGTTATGGTACGGAGAATATTCCTTAAAACGATTTTCGCCACCATGAGCAATTGCTACGATAATCACATCGCCATGCCCTCGTGAGGCCAATACCGCCAATTGTTTGTCGATACCCCAGTTGCCAAACTCCGAACCTTCTAAGAAAAGGTTTTGGGCATCTTGTAGATACAAAACAGGGTATTTTTTATCGCTTTGCTCATAATTATGAGGCAACAAAATATAAACGGCACGTTTGGTGTCAAATTGCGGCATTTCAAACGAGTCCGAAATCAATCTGATGTTGGGCATCAAATTGTTGTTGAGGTTAGCACCATCGAGTCGCCAGTGAGGGACAAAATCATGCAATACCCCTAATTTTCGTTGAACCGTTCTGTTTTTGGTAGGATTACCAAACTCATCAAGTTCTACTTGGTTCCAGCCTCCTTTAGTATATTTATACTCGATAGTTTCGGGTACTGGGTGGCTTGTAGGGAATTTTAATACATATTTACCTTCTTCAACTTTTTTAAGCTGAAAGTCTTCTTTGTCAGGAAGCCAACCGTTAAAATTACCAGATATATATATTGGTCGGTCGTCTTCAACTGGAGTGGTTAGTTCAAAATACAAAATATTATTACTCATAATTTCAACACATAAACGTCTGTTTCTCAAAAGTGGACGCAAATTTAGCAAATTAGCTGTTCTGTACTATTCTATTTTGAAAAACTTATATAATAAATTAGCATTTTATCTGATAGAGAGGCTACAGCCATATTCGTCAACCAGATAGGATATAACAAAAAATAAAGACAATTTTTGTAAATTGTTGTTCCTAAGTTATCAAATTTTCAAATTCACATTTTTGCCAATTTCTTCAATAGCTAATGCGTATATTTGTATAATGATTGAATAACTTAGTGTTAAGTACTTGATAATGAAATATTAAGCGTAAATACCTAACAATGTTTAACGAAAAAAAGTTTTAGCAACATAACACTCATCAACTGTGATTTCGACACAACAACTAACTTTTGCGTATCCAGCTCAACCAGGAGTTCCTACAAAACAATTCGTTTTCCCTGATTTTTCCTGTGCCGACCACGAAACCATGCTGATTTTGGGTAAATCGGGTCGAGGAAAAACTACATTTCTTCATTTGATGGCCTTATTGCTAAAACCAACAGGCGGAAATATTCAAATTAATCACCAAGAAATCAGCCGATTGTCGGCCTCTGAAGCTGCTAGCTTTCGTGCTGCCCATGTAGGAATTGTTTACCAAAAACCTCATTTTGTACACGCTCTTTCGGTATTAGACAATCTGTTGTTGGCCAATTATTTGGCAGGAAAAACACTTGCTAAGCAAAATGCTATTCATTTGGCCGAAAGTTTGGGTTTTGCCGACCACCTCAACAAAAAAACTACGCAGCTGTCGCAAGGTGAACAACAGCGAGTAAGTATTGCTAGGGCTTTGATGAACAACCCTTCGCTGATTTTGGCCGATGAGCCTACTTCCAATCTCGACGATGATAACTGCCTTAAAGTGATTGATTTACTAAAACGTCAGACACAAGAAATAGGAGCAAGTTTAGTCGTAGTAACCCACGACCAACGATTGAAAGATGTATTTGAGCATCAACTTTCTCTTTAATTAATCATGACCATTGGTGCGAAAGCACTTTATATAGCACTAAATACACAAATGAATTTACTCAATATTTCTTGGAAAAATATTAAAGATAAACCCCTTACTAGCTTCCTGAGTATTTTGCTTATGGCGTTGGGTATTGCCATTATATCGTTATTGTTGTTGGTAGGTAAGCAGCTCGAAGAGAAGTTTACCCGCAATGTACAAGGTATTGATATGGTGCTAGGAGCAAAAGGGAGTCCTTTACAATTGATTTTGGCAAGTATTTATCAAATCGATGCCCCGACAGGCAATATCAGTTTGGCCGAAGCCTCCCAGTTTACCCGAAACCCTATGGTACAATCGGCTATTCCGCTTTCTATGGGCGACAGCTATCAGGGCTATAGAATTGTAGGTACAAATGAAAAGTATATCAGCCATTTTCAAGGCGAATTTGAGCAAGGTAGAATTTTTGAAAAATCTCTCGACATGGTATTAGGGGCAAAAGTTGCTAAAAATCTGGGCTTAAAAGTAGGAGATACCTTTGCCAGCCAGCATGGTTACGATGGCGAAGGGCATCATCACGACAATAATAAATTTAAGGTGGTAGGTATTCTAAAAACCACCAATTCGGTGCTAGACCAATTGTTGATTACGCCACTCGAAAGCGTATGGGCATTGCACGAGCATCATGAAGAAGAGGAGGCAGGCAAAGGAGCAAATGCCTTGAAGTTATTAACAGAAGATGAACACCACGAGGATGAACACCACGAGGAAGAAAAAGAAATTACCGCCATGCTGGTCAAGTTCAGGAATCCAGCAATGGGTATGATGATTTCGAGAAGTATTAATCAAAACTCGACCATGCAAACAGCTACGCCAGCTATTGAAATGAACCGTTTGTTTGCTTTGATGGGTTTGGGTATCGAAACCCTACAACTAATAGCCCTTGTTATTATAGTGGTATCGGGTATTAGTGTGTTTGTATCGCTGTATAATTCGTTGAAAGAGCGAAAATATGAAATGGCCTTGATGCTTTCGATGGGAGCTAGCAGAACAAAATTGTTTTTTCTTTTGTTGTCAGAAGGATTGATAATCAGTATAATAGGTTATGTTGTTGGCGTTTTGCTAAGTAGATTGGGCGTATGGGTAATGGCACAGAATGTCGAACAAAATTTTCATTATGATTTCAACGTTCTATCTTTGCTTACCGAAGAATTCTGGCTTTTGTTGGGGGCTCTTATTATAGGTTTATTGGCCGCTGCAATTCCGTCGATAGGTATTTATAAAATAGATATTTCCAGAACATTAGCCGACGATTAAGAAATTTACTTGAAATAAAAAACCCTGTACACAAACTACCAAACATCAACAGTTATGAAACAAAAAATATTTAGCTTTCTTGCCCTGATTGTGTTATTGAGTCAGTCGGCATTGGCTATAGACCCTGCCAACCGCAAAACGATGGCTTTGCCAAGTGATAAACTTACTTGGGATATGCTCAAAGACGTTACCTTTAAGAAAAAATGGTATCCTCAAGAATCTATTTATATGTTGTACCCTACTTTTGGGCCTGGTGTAAAAAAATTAGAAAACAAAGAAGTGACAATCAAAGGGTACGTAATACCTGTCGATGCCGCTACCAATGTATATGTATTGTCGGCTTTTCCTTATAGCCAATGCTTTTTTTGTGGTGGTGCAGGCCCCGAATCAGTTATGTCGTTGAAACCTAAAAAAGGAGCTTCAAAGAAATACAAGACCGATGAAATGCACACTTTCACTGGCAAATTAAAGTTGAATGCCGACGATATTTATGAAATGAATTATATTCTGGAAGAAGCTGAAGTAATTGAATAAATATCAACTGGATTTTAATAACTTTATGTTGCATTTTAAAAAGGGTCTCGTTAGTTTAGCGAGACCTTTTTTAATACACTATCCAATTCTTTATACATCCTTTTTATAAACATTGTCCAATCCCACTTAAATAGCTTTAATGTTAGTTTTATGATGAATCGTAACGAACAACTCCGCAAACTTCATGACACGCCACAATTTGATATTTGTATTATTGGAGGAGGGGCTACAGGTGCAGGTATTGCCTTGGATGCTACCCTCAGAGGCCTAAAAGTTATAATAATCGATAAGTATGATTTTGCTGCTCAAACGTCGTCTAAATCTACCAAATTGATTCATGGAGGTGTTCGGTATCTTGAACAAGCCGTTAAAAAGTTGGATTGGGAACAGTACAAAATGGTAAGAAAAGCTTTGAAAGAACGGGAAATATTACTCAAAAATGCTCCACATCTTTCTCGACCGCTTGCCCTTTTAACACCTTGTTTTAGCTTTATCGAAAGTATTTATTACACGATTGGGCTTAAAATGTATGAATGGATTGCAGGTTCTCAAAATATTGCTAAAAGTGAGCGGCTTTCAAAACAAGAAGCTTTGGAGCTAATTCCTGAACTCAAAAAGAAGCACCTCAATTCGGCAGTATTATATTATGACGGACAATTGGACGATGCACGGTATTGTTTAGCCCTAATCCAAACAGCTGTAGACAAAGGGGCTTTGGCCTTAAATTATACACAGGCATTGAAATTTAGCAAAAATGAAGATACTGGTAGGCTAAAATCGCTTTGGGCAAAAGATTTGTTGAATAATACCGAGCTACATATTAGTGCCAAAGCATTTATTAATGCTACTGGGCCATTTGCCGACCACCTTCGGAAATTGGCTAATCCCAAACTCAAATCACGAATCAAAGTAAGTAGAGGGGCTCATATTGTATTGCCCAAAACTTTTCTACAAGGCGAAACCGCTATTTTAGTTCCTAAAACCGACGACGGACGTGTAATCTTTATGATTCCTTGGCAAGATCAGCTTTTGGTAGGTACTACCGACGAAGAGGATAACCTTTCGGAAGTGCCTAAGCTAGAACAGCATGAAAAAGGCTATTTAATAGACTACGTAAATCGGTATTTGGAAAAGCCAGTGAGCGAAGCCGATATTACTTCGGGCTTTGCGGGCTTGAGGCCTTTGCTGGAAGCTCAACTACATTCGGCTTTAGATTCAGATACCAAGTCGTTGGTACGTGACCACGAGGTCGAAATAGATAAGCGGTCAAAACTAGTAAGTATTATGGGGGGCAAGTGGACTACTTATCGTTTAATGGCCAAAGATACAGTAGATATGGTACAAGAAAATGTACTCAAACAAGCGGTTTCGGCTTGTACTACCGACCATCAATTGTTGTATGGAGCTGAAAATTATCAATTTGATGATTGGAAAAAACTGGTAGCTAAATACACTATTCCCGATTATGTAGCTCAGCATTTGATGAAAAAATATGGTAGTTATGCTTCAAAAGTACTGGAACTCACCATCGAC
Source organism: Flectobacillus major DSM 103 (assembly GCF_000427405.1). Lineage (NCBI taxonomy): Bacteria > Pseudomonadati > Bacteroidota > Cytophagia > Cytophagales > Flectobacillaceae > Flectobacillus > Flectobacillus major. The sequence goes on along the minus strand of NZ_KE386491.1, from coordinate 3,490,576 downwards.
GACAGCTCGCTAAAATCGCTATTGGTTGCCGAGCATCCCTTTATCAAAGCCGAAGTGGTATATGCTGTAAAATACGAGATGGCTTGTACTGCCGACGATATATTGGAAAGAAGATTAGGACTAAAACTGCGGGATGAAAAAGCGGCCCTAAAAGCTCTTTCATTTGTGGAGGAGGTGTTACAAAATGCCTAGCTCAAAAAGAGTACTGAATAATGAAAGAAAGTGATAACCAGATGGTTTTCTGGTACTTTTTATTCATGATTCAGTACTCTTACTAATAGAACATTATTGGGTAAATGAAATGCTTTCTACATATATTTTATGAACAACACAGCCATCTTATCTAAACCCCCAAAGTAGCAATCTCCAATCCATGATAATATTCAACCTAAAATTTGTATTGTAGTCTCAAGGAAATATTTCGGCCCATTTCATCTGTAAAATACCTAAAACGGTTCATATAGTCACGGTAGGCGGTATTCAAAAGATTGCTTACACTCAAGCCTAAGGTTACTTTTTTGATTGGATACCCTGCGTACAAATTCCATAAGTTATAGCCAGCAGGAGGAGCTAAAAAGTCGCTATTGGCTTCTACACGGCTTTGACGAGCTACCCATAAATTACTAATACTAATATATGCATCTTTTTTAGAGAAAGTATATTTTAGGGTACTTTCGAGGCGGTTGGCTGGAATATTGACCATATAGCTATCGTTGCGAACATCTTTGGCTCTTACCATCGAATATTTTTCTGAAATAGACAACTGTTGCGTAATCATGTATTTCAGCGAAGCATCTACCCCCGCAAACACAGCATCTACCTGAGTATAATCAAAAGCAGGAAATGCTCCACGTACCGATAAAACAGTTTGTAGAACACCATTTTCAATTCTTGGTTTTAGATAAATAAAATCTTTGATATAATTAAAATACGGAGCAACTTCCCAAGCCCACCGATCGCCAGAATACTCTGCCGATACCGATATATTATGAGCTACTTCGGGTACTAAATCAATATTACCTTTTTCATAAGCTGCTGCACCATGGTGTACGCCATTTGAAAACAGCTCGTTCATATTGGGTGCACGCCATGCAATTGCGGCATTGGCTTTGTAAGTAAGCTTGCTAGAAGCATTATAGGCCAAGCCTGCGGTAGCAGAGGCATTATTGAAAGTAAATGAATGGTGAAAAATGGTATTGTTGAAACTTAAACCATAGGCCTCCGAATTGCGAATATCGTAGCGAAGCCCCGTTTCGATCTCCCATTTATTTTTTACATACCGCTCTATCAAAAACAACCCCGCACTTTTAGTATGATAATTAGGAATTAGAACGGTATTAGTCAAAGGCTTTTCTAACTGATATGACGATGAAAGGTTTTCTTGCCATAAGCCATTCAGCCCAACAGTACCGCTCAAAATCCCCCAAAGAGGTTTATGTTCCAAAATAAGCTCACCCTGATAACTGGTAAGCTTAAAATTGAGGGTATTTAAGGTTCTATTGCCACGAGGAATATCATATTCAAGTCGCCAGTCGTACTGTCTTGAAAGTGTCAATGTCCATTTTCCTAGGTTTTCAGCAATAAAAAATGACTTTATTTTGAGCAAATTATGAGCTAAATCTTGGTCGGGGCGATTGATTGTATAACTTGGCGACGAAGGTGTATAATCGCTACTAGGACGAGGGTTATCAATAGCATTGAGCAAATCAGTAATATTGCCAATATGCGAGCCAGCAAAAATACCCAGTTGGGTGTCGAAATAACTAAAATATGCTTCTGTACCCCAATGGATAGCATTATAGCCCAATGCAACCGAGAAATTCCGCTCCTGAATCCCTGTATTAGCCAAATAATATTGAGCTGTTTTGATATCGCCGCCACGTTTGTAAGTACCCTGAAGCCGCCAAGCAAGTCCTTTTATACTAGAAATACCACCTTCTACAATCCCCGAAACAACCCCTTGTTGGCCATTAGAAAAAGCCACAGTATTGATTTCGCCATGTATCTTAGCCGAATCGGGCAAAGGGTTGGGTTCTACCATAATTACACCTGCAATAGCATCCGAGCCATACCTAACACCCGCAGCACCTTTTACTACCGTTAATTTTTTGGCCACAAATGGGTCGATTTCAGGAGCGTGTTCGCTACCCCATTGCTGGCCTTCTTGACGAATACCATTGTTGAGAATCAATACACGATTAGAGTGCATCCCATGAATAACGGGTTTGGCAATACTGCTACCAGTTTGTAAAGTAGTAACACCCGTAGCAGCCTTCAGCGATTCGGCAAGGTTTTGCCCTCGGCTTTGTTCAAGGGCATCACCCTCAATAATATTTTTGGTATGGGTATTATTTTCGAGTTTTTTGCCAGCCACAATTACCTCCTGCAAATGCTCGTCGGAATTGTTGAGGGTTAGTTCTTCTGAATGCTCTTTCGACAAATTGATGACTACTTCAACCTTTTGATAACCAACAGCCTGACATACTAGCGTATATGTGCCTTGACAAAGGTTTTTGAAGTTGTATTTTCCTTCAGCATTGGTATACTCGGCGTATTTTGTGCCCTTTAAGTACACCACCGCCCCAGGAATAGGATTATGAATGTTGGTTTCATGAACCACTCCTTTCAAAACACAAGTACAGTTGTTGTTTTGTGCCCATGTAGGCAACCACACTATCATGATTACCGTAAGTATCAATAGAATCTTTTTCACGTTTGCTGATTAATAAAGCTGTGTAGCAAAGGTAAGTATAATTGTGTTTAAATGTGCAATGATGTTGCATTTGTATTTTTTTGATAATTGTATCTTTCCAAGACAATAGACCTGCTTTTTGTTTAACATTTTAGGGTATATAAGTTCAACAAAACGTTTTGATGAATTATGTTTAATGTTTTTTTATTTATATTAAACGGTTTTTATTGTACGTTTTCAAACTTGTTTTTTATATTGAATATAATTATTCTAATAAAAAAGCCCTTTTTTGCTTTTAATAGTTACGAATTTGAATTTATTTTTTGTGAAAAATGAGTAAATATATTTTGTTTTTGTTTAATCATTACTTATGTTTGTTAAACAAATCAACAAATAAACGCAAAACGACTATGACAGCTGTTGAATTTTCATTCCATATAGGAAAAGTTTCTAAATCATTGAAACCCTTTGCCATGAAGTTGACCAGAGATTACGAAGAAGCCAATGATTTGTTGCAAGACACATTGTTGAAAGCTTTCACCAATCGTGATAAATATACAGAAGGAACCAACCTAAAGGCATGGTTATACACTATCATGAAAAATACATTTATCACCAATTATCAAAGAATGGTGAGAAAAAATACCTTCATCGATACTTCCGACAATTTGCACTATATCAACTCTATGGAGTCGAGTACCGACAATACCGCTATGAGTACTTTTGCGATGAACGATATAGATAATGCCGTAAAATCGTTGGATGAAGCCTATAAAATGCCATTTATGATGTATTTTAGAGGGTTTAAATACCATGAAATTGCAGAGAAATTAGATATTCCGATTGGTACAGTAAAAAACAGAATTCATATAGCCCGTAAAGAATTAAAAGATAAGCTTCACATGTATGCTTATTGGAATTAACAGCCAAACCTAGTATCTTGGCAAGTAAAATTAATTAGGACTAGTCGTTCTGTTTGGAGTTACATTTCATCAACTGTAAAGGCATTGACTCCAAAAACGGCAATTGTTAAATAATTGATTAGTTTTTTGGTTAACAGAAGAAAGTTGCAAAGGGTCGAGCATTTGCTCGACTTTTTTGTTTTGTTTAACTTTTAACAAACTATACGTTTTACAAAACAAATTGTCGGTTATCTGGTTATTCTAATAATGAAGCTAGAAACTATTGGCAAAATGGAGCGTAAATACAACAAAGTATACAGCCAGTTTTATATTACTTCGATTTTTCTATTACAGAAAACAATAGCATATTTTCATACCCATTATAACGATAATACATTTAGATGAAAAAAGTAATTGTAATTGGTGCAGGGTTTTCGGGTTTGGCGGCAGCAACGGGCTTGGCAGATAAAGGTTATGAAGTAACCATTCTCGAAAAAAATAGTATGGCTGGTGGACGTGCAAGGGTTTTTGAAACACAAGGTTTTACTTTCGACATGGGGCCAAGCTGGTACTGGATGCCTGATATTTTTGATAATTATTTTGCTAAATTTAATAAGAAGACTTCCGATTATTACAACTTGGTACGTTTAGACCCTTCTTATGCGGTTATTTTGAAAGGCAATGAAGTTATTAATTTGCCAGCAGGGGTTGACAATCTAGCCGATTTGTTTGAGAGTATGGAACAAGGAAGTGCCGAAAAGTTCAGGGATTTTCTGAGCCAAGCAGCTTATAAGTACGATGTAGGAATTAATCAGTTTGTGTGGAAGCCTTCGAGAAGTATTACTGAATTTTTGAGCTTGAAGTTACTTTATGATGTGGTACGATTAGATGTTTTTCAGTCTTTTTCTAGTCATATTAGAAAGTTTTTCAAAAATGATAAAATCCTAAAACTAATGGAGTTCCCTATTTTGTTTTTGGGAGCTACACCCGAAAATACACCCGCTATGTATAGCCTAATGAATTATGCTGAAATGCAATTAGGCACTTGGTATCCGATGGGAGGTATGTATCAAATTGTAAAAGGTATGGTGGCCTTGGCCCAAGAAAAAGGGGTTAAGATTTTGTATAATCATGAAGTAAAGAATATAGAGGTTCAACAACATAAAGTACAAAAAGTAATTACTGAAAAAGCTGTTTTTGAGGCCGATGCCGTAGTGGCTAGTGCCGATTATCACCATGTGGAAGAACAAATTTTAGGAGACTCATATCGTAATTATGACGAAGCCTATTGGGATAAACGTGTAATGGCTCCGTCGTCGTTGTTGTTTTATTTGGGGGTCAACAAACGGATTCCTAAGTTGTTGCATCATAATTTATTTTTCGACGAAGATTTTTCATTGCACGCTCACGAAATTTATACCGAGCCGAAATGGCCTTCAAAACCGTTATTTTATGCTTCAGCACCTTCAAAAACAGACAATAGTGTAGCTCCAGAAGGCTCTGAAAACCTGTTTTTGTTGATTCCTGTTGCTCCTGATTTGGAAGATACCGAGGCCATGCGTGAGAAATACTACCAGATGATAATGGAACGCCTCGAACAATATTGTGGTACGTCTATTCGAGACGCAGTAGTATATAAAAGAAGTTATGCCCACAATGATTTTAAGGGCGATTATCATGCCTTCAAAGGTAATGCCTACGGCTTGGCCAATACCCTAATGCAAACTGCTTTGCTAAAGCCTACCCTAAAAAGCAAAAAAATAGACAATTTCTATTATACAGGTCAGTTGACTGTGCCAGGGCCAGGTGTACCTCCTTCATTGATTTCGGGGTTGTTGGTAGCCAGCGAAGTAGATAAAGAATTGAATAGTTGATAAAGATATAATAAACCACCGCCTCAAGCCAATAGCCGATGGCATTCCGATAGAATAACCTTAAAAGCTATGACGCACAATTAATATGATGGATTTGTATAGTACCACCACATTTGAATGTAGTAAGCTCATTACCGAGCATTACAGTACTTCATTTACTTTAGGAATTAAGACGCTCCACAAGCGTTTTCACTTTCCTATATATGCCATTTATGGGTTTGTACGTTATGCCGATGAAATAGTAGACACATTTCATGGGTTTGATAAAAAGAAATTGTTGTTGGCCTTCAAGGCCGATGCCTACCAAGCTATTGAAGATAAAATAAGCTTGAATCCTGTATTACATTCATTTCAGGCCGTTGTAAATGAATACCATATCGACCACGAGCTGATTGAGGCTTTCTTGTATTCGATGGAAATGGATTTGTATAATTCAGATTACAGTCAAGATGGTTATGAACAATATATTTATGGCTCGGCTGAAGTGGTAGGTTTGATGTGCCTAAGGGTTTTTTGTGAAGGTAATGAAGCTCAATACCAGAGCCTCAAAGAAGATGCTCGTCGTTTGGGTTCGGCTTTTCAGAAGGTAAATTTTTTGAGAGATATTAAATCTGATTTTCAGGAGCGAGGTCGAACGTATTTTCCTAATGTAGATTTTAGCAATTTTACCCTTGCCGATAAGCAGTTGATCGAGGCCGATATTCAGGCCGACTTTGATGCGGGCTATCGAGGTATATTGCAGTTGCCCAAAGGGGCAAAAGCAGGGGTTTATTTGGCCTATAAGTATTATTTGAGGCTATTTGATAAAATAAAAGGTTGTCCTGCTTCCAAAATTCAAAATGAACGGATTCGTGTACCTGACTTTCAAAAGCTGGCATTGCTGGCTAAAACATATTTTCAGTTTAGATTGAATGTATTGTAAACAAAACATGAGTTACCCCAAATATTAGGTAATATTAAAAGAGACCTCCTGTTTGTGATTCATAAGGTCGTTAAGTGGGCTTATCAATTGCTCAAATGATAAAAACTTGCTATTCATAAAAAAGGCGGTCGGAAATTGTTTTTCGACCGCCTTTTCATATCAAATATCAGCATGATATATCTTTAGCCACAAAGTATTGTGTCGTTAGTGGTAAAAATCATATCCAAAAATAATCACTCATTTACTAAATTCGGCTATCTAAAGGTATCCCAAAGTAAATAAAGGTTAAAAACAATGATAATTATCGAAACAACCCAAGCTATGATTTGAGTAGTTTTGGAATTGGCAAACTCACCCATTTTGTTTTTAGACCCCGTAAACACTACCAAAGGTACTACCGCAAAACTTAATTGAAGCGATAATATCACCTGACTAAGCACAAGAAGCTCGCCTGTACCTTTTTCGCCATAAATAAGTGTTACAATCAGTGCAGGAATTACCGCCAACAAACGTGTAATAAGACGACGAATCCATGGCTTTAGCCTGAGGTTTAGAAAACCCTCCATTACAATTTGTCCTGCCAAAGTACCCGTCAAAGTAGAGTTTTGTCCTGAAGCCAGTAAGGCTACAGCAAAGAAAATACCTGCAAATTTTACCCCTAAAACAGGGTCGAGCAAATGATAAGCATCATGAATATCGGCTACGTTTTGGTTGCCAGAAGTATGAAAAGAGGCCGCCGAAACAATAAGAATAGCAGCATTGATAAAAAAAGCAAAAGCCAAAGAAATCGTTGAGTCGATTGTGGCAAATTTAATGGCCAAGCGTTTGCCTTCAGTTGTTTTGTCAAAATTTCGAGTTTGTACAATACTTGAGTGCAAGTACAAATTATGAGGCATTACTGTTGCACCCAAAATCCCAATTGCTACATACAGCATATCTGGGTTGGTAATGATTTCGGGTTTTGGTAAAAGATTCCCCATGATAAGCCTTATTGAAGGTTGAGAAACCGCAATTTCGTACGCAAAACAGAGAAAAATCATTACAATAAGACCCGCAACAATACTTTCGAGCATCCTAAAGCCTTTTCCCTGAAAGTAAAGCAATACCAATACATCTAGTACTGTAACCAATACTCCTACCGATAAAGGCATGCCAAACAATAAATTTAGGGCAATAGCCGAGCCAATCACCTCTGCCAAGTCGCAGGCAGCAATGGCCACCTCGCAGAGTACCCATAAGGCTATAGCTGTGGGTTTTGAGTAAGCATCTCGGCAGGCTTGGGCTAGGTCTTTTCCAGTGGCAATACCTAGCTTGAGTGAAAGATGCTGCAAGAGCATAGCAAATAAGTTGGAAATTAAGATAACCGAAAGAAGGGTATAGCCAAACTTAGCTCCTCCAGCTATGTCGGTAGCCCAGTTGCCTGGATCCATATAGCCAACGGCTACCATTAGGCCAGGGCCTGTAAAAGCCCAAAGTTTTCGCCAAAACGAACCTGTTTTAGGTACATTGATAGACGCATATACTTCTGGCAATGAAGGTGTTATTTCTTTGTTTTTCCAAGTCATTGGTTCTTTACAATCAAGGTTTTTGTAATATATAATCAATTAATCTAGTAGGCTATTCAATGATGATAAGTTTTGAGCAATATAGGTATCGGTCAATTTGCTACGTGATTTCTTATCGTTCTCTTTATCTTTTGTGTATTAAGCATTTATTATTTAGTGTAACAAACATAGAATGTATTTTTTATAATTCAAAATATTTTTTTAGGTTAGTCTAAAATTTACTTTTCTAAAGGTAAAAAATTACCTTTGTATTATTGTCTGTTTTATAAGATAGACTGTTACTAAATTTTTTTTGCATGCAAATCACTTCCTTTACCGAAGAAAACTACCTTAAAATAATTTATAAACTTTCTGCCGAAACCGATGCAGAGGTTAGTACTAATGCCGTAGCAGAACTTACCCAAACCAAAGCAGCTTCGGTATCGGATATGTTGAGGAAGTTGTCTGAAAAGCAATTAGTTAATTACCAAAAATATCAAGGGGTACGCCTTACCGAGTCGGGAAGGCAGGTAGCTTTGAAGGTAATTCGTAAACACCGCCTTTGGGAAGTGTTTTTGGTAGATAAACTGGGGTTTAATTGGGACGAAGTTCATGATATTGCCGAACAGTTAGAGCATATCGATTCGGAAGAATTGGTAGAAAAGCTAGACGAGTTTTTGGCATATCCTAAATTTGACCCTCATGGCGACCCTATTCCTGACCACCACGGACAAATGCCAGAGCTTCGGTATCAAAATTTGGCCGAAATACGACAGGGTGAGTTGGTATTGATGATGGGGGTTTCTGAACATTCTTCAGCATTTTTGCAATACCTTGCCAAATGCGGGGTTAATCTGGGTTCTGAAATCAAGGTGCTAGAAATCAACGACTTTGATAAATCTCTTTCTGTACAGATTGCCCAAAATATTCCTCAGTTTTTAAGCCACGAGGTAGCCAAAAATTTATTGGTGAAAGTGGTAAAGTAGGTTCAGTCGTTTCTACCGATAATAGCGTGTGGTATATCGGTAGAAGCCCGTATAAAGACAAGTAATAACGATTTACTGTTCAAGGCGGTTTTGCATTTCATCTTTTAGATTTACTCCACTGATTTTTTGTACACTCATTTCTCGAAGCAAATACACAATTTTTTCAATCGCCATTTCATAATTTAATCCTTCTGGACGAATATTTGACACACAATTGCGACGCTCGTCGGTAATACCAATTTCGGGCTGATAGGTAATATAAGCTCCCATACTATCGGGCGAACTCAGTCCGGGGCGTTCGCCAATCAAAATCAAAACAATTTCGGCATGGAGGGCTACCGCAATTTCGTCGGCAATAGCTACACGGCCTTGTTGTACCAAGCATACTGGAGCAACCGACCAGCCATACGTTTGGAATACACTGATTAGCCCATTTACAACAGGAATAGCATGATGATTGATTGCCTTGGCCGATAGGCCGTCGGCTACAACAATACAGATATTGTATGATTGAGGAGGCAGTACCTGAAGGGTATTGTTAGAAGAATCAGATAGTTTTCGGCCCAAGTCGGGTCGTTGTAAGTACTGAGTCCGCTCTGTAATCTGGCTTGTTAAAACAATCGTAGGATGTAAGATTTTTTTCTGAAAAGTGGCAAGTTCTAATGACGAATACACAGCATCACGAGCTTGAGCGTGGTCGGCCTGAAATAACAGTAATTCTTTGGTTGGAAGGCTGTGGCCTGCGTGTCCACGTGCAATACGTGCTGGCGTAAATTCTTGAAGAAAAGTCCAAATGTCTTTTTGGACAGGGCTTGTAATACCTTTCTGATTGCTCATAATGCCATATTTTAGCCTAAATATAAGCAAAAAGATAACTTAGTGTATAGATCAAAGCTATCAAACATGAGTCATCCCAAATTTAGTGAATGGTGAGTGTGCAAATGAGTGATTATTTTTGAATATACTTTTCACCAGTAAAGACGCAATGCTTTGGGGCTAAAGATGAGTCATTGTGATATTTACTATGCAAAAGGCGTTCGGAAAACTAATTTCGAACGCCTTTTGCATGGATAGTCTCTAATTTTCTATCATTTGAGCAATTGATAAGCCTTATCAAAGTTTGCTTGACGACCTTATGAATCCCAACAAACACAAATAGGGGAGGGCTTTTAATATTACCTAAAATTTGGGCTGACTCATGTTTTTGCCCCCAAAGATTAATGTAATGGCAACTTTTTAATCATACCGCCTTTTACGTCATTGATACTTTGTTGAACAACGAAGGCTGTAGCATCTATATTTTCAATTTCATTGTTGAGTTTTTGTAATTCGAGACGAGTAAGAACGGTATATATTACGTCCAAATCTTCATCTTTTTTCCCTCTTTTGCCAAAGCCTCTTTTGCCTTTGAAGATGGTTACACCACGCCCCAGTTTTTCGATAATCATAACGCGTATTTCTTCACTTTTTTCAGAAATAATGGTTACACCTGTATATTCCTCAATACCATGAATAATAAAGTCGATGGTTTTGGAAGCTGACAAGTAAGTTAGCATAGCATAAAGAGCTGTTTCGATACTAATCAAAAATGCTGCTATCGAGAATATAATAATGTTGATAATAATAATGACATCACCTACAGTAAAAACAGTTTTACGGCTAATATAAAGTGCCAGTACTTCTGTACCATCGAGTACGCCACCACCTCGGATAGAAAGTCCAATACCTGCGCCAAGAAAAAAACCACCAAAAACAGCAATAAGCAGTTTGTCGGAAGTAATCAGAGGTATTTCGATAAAGGCAATACAAATAGCCAAACCAATAATACCAAGAAGGGTTTTTATGGCAAAAAATTTAGAAACTTGGTGATAGCCCAAAAAGATAAAAGGGGCATTTACAATAACGATAAGATAAGGTAGAGGTAAATTGCTGGTGATACTAATAAGTAGCGAAATCCCCATTACACCCCCATCAAGAAAATGATTCGGTAATAAAAAACCTTTTAGCCCAATACCCGCCGAGATGATTCCGACGATGATGAGCGAGATGTTCTTAGCACTTTGTGCCAAATTGATTTCCTTAATGTCGAGAGCTTTGAATATGAGTTGTTTCATTATAGCAGTGAATTGGATTTTTACAGTTTCCTTTATGGGTTAAGCTTGCATAACCATGAGTATGCTCTAGTCGCAGATATTCGCATCCGTCTATTATAACGATGTTATAGTCAGGAGGGGTTTCTCGCATTTTTTTAACATTTTCTACTGAACGTTCTTGTACTTCTGAGCAGCCTAAAAATGATAATGAACTAGCGAAAAGCAAGAATAGGATAGTTTTTCTTTTCATAATTACTAATCAGGTTACACGCTTTACGTATATAACAAACACAATAATATTCATTTTTACTCCAAATGGTTTACTTGAATAAGGTATTCTAATAAAATTCTAATAAAATACCGTAGAGCTATTTGAGTGTAAAGATATTAGAATATAATTTTTACAAGATTGGTTGTAATAGTAGGTGTTCATTTTGAATGGGTTTTAGTTGAAATTTTGTATCTAAAATATTCATACGTAATAGCCATTCTTCAAACTCAGGAGCTGGCCGAAGCCCTAATAAATGCCGTATATAGAGAGCATCATGAAAAGAGGTACTTTGGTAATGCAACATTACATCGTCGGCACCAGGAATACCCATGATAAAATTGCATCCTGCTGTTGCCAAGAGTGTCAGTAGGGTATCCATATCGTCTTGGTCGGCTTCGGCATGGTTGGTATAACATACATCAACTCCCATTGGCAAACCTAATAGTTTGCCACAAAAATGGTCTTCTAGTCCAGCACGGATAATCTGTTTTCCATCAAACAGATACTCTGGCCCAATAAACCCAACAACGGTATTTACTAGCAAAGGGTTAAAGTGTCTTGCTACCGAATATGCACGAACTTCGCAGGTTTGCTGATCTAGGCCATGATGAGCATTGGCCGAAAGTGCCGAGCCTTGCCCTGTTTCAAAATACATTAGGTTGTTGCCAACTGTACCACGATTGAGCGATAACCCCGCTTCATAGCCTTCTTGCAATATGCCAAGATTGATGCCAAAGGATGAGTTTGTAGCTTCTGTGCCACCAATAGACTGAAATACTAGGTCTACAGGAGCATTGCGTTCTATGGCCTTGATGGTAGTGGTAATATGGCTCAAAATACAGCTTTGCATAGGAATATCAAATCTTTGGCGTACGGTGTCTAACATGGTTAATAGATTAATAACCGTCGGGACGTTGTCGGTAGCCGGATTGATACCGATAACAGCATCGCCATTGCCATAAAAAAGGCCATCTATCATACTGGCGGCGATTCCCCTAAAGTCGTCGGTAGGATGATTGGGTTGTAGGCGGGTCGAAAAACGCCCTTTTAGTCCAATGGTATTCCGAAACTGGGTAACTACCTCGCACTTGGCCGACACCGTAATCAAATCCTGAATACGCATAATTTTTGAGACTGCCGCTGCCATTTCGGGGGTAATACCTTTCTGTATGGTTTGTAACGTACCCGAATGAGTACTTTCGTTGAGTAAATAATTTCTAAAATCACCTACCGTTAAATGACTAATAGAGCTAAAGGCTTCGCTGTCGTGCGTATCTATAATTAGCCTTGTTACTTCGTCTTTTTCGTAAGGCACTAGGGCTTCATTAAGGAAGACCTTTAGGGGCAAATCGGCCAAAATCATTTGAGCTGCTACCCGCTCTTCGGCACTTTTTGCTGCTACACCAGCCAGTTCATCGCCCGAACGCTTGGGAGTAGCCTTGGCAAGTAGTGTTTTAAGGTCGGCAAAAGTATAAGTTTTGCTTTTAATGCTTTGACGGTACATATTTCAATATTTTTGTTGAAAATATTATTTATCTTTCTGTAATAAATAAGCGAATTGAGCTACTACAGACAAGTGTTTATTTGCAGAAAAAATAGTATTGCAAAATAGATATACGAGATTCAGCAAAATGAGTAGGATTACTGAATTACGAGTACTGATTTTTGATAATAAATAGTTGATTATTAAATTTAGATTGAAGGTTTGTTAATGTACTGATAGTCAAATATTTAATATCAATACCGAATGCTTAGTATATCTTACCTCTACTTCATTCTATATCATAAAATATCCTCTAATAGGCCGTTTGTACATATAAACCTATTATTTGTAACAGTAAATATTGATAGCCTATTCTCCTTAATTTATAGGATATATAGCTGTCATTACCTTAATTTATGAACTTTTGGGCTTAGGATGTGTTTTTCAATAGAATAAATTTCTGAATTTAGCAGATATAATATAACCTTAATAATGGTTGATACAAATGGCAGGTGAACAAAACTCCGAAAAGTTAGATAAAATCATTGAAGCGAGAATGAAATTGAAGGCTCGTTTTGAAGACAAAATACAGGCCACACCTTCCGTTGCCGATGCAAATCCGATGGGAAAAGGCCCTATTAATCGACACGGGATGCCGCAAGTACCTGTTGGGCAAACAATAACAAAAAAATGGCCTGTTTTAGACTTGGGCTATCATCCACAAATTCCCTTAGATAAATGGCGTTTGGTGATTGATGGCGAGGTAGAAAACCCTGTTGTATTAAAATGGGAAGACTTTTTGGCATTGCCCCAAACCGAAGACGTATCTGATTTTCACTGTGTAACAACATGGTCAAAACTCGATATGACCTGGAAAGGCGTAAGGCTACTCGACTTGGCAGCGTTGGTTCAGCCCAAAGAAACTGCTACCCATATTATGTGCTATGGATATGACACCTATACCACCAATGTGTCGTTGGAAGAAGCCCTAAAGCCCGATGTAATGTTGGTACATACCGTTGATGGCGAAGCATTGCCCCTTGAACATGGAGGCCCATTAAGAATGATTACGCCACAATTATATGCCTGGAAAGGCTCAAAATGGATTAAAAGAATTGCTTTTTTGCCCGAAAATAAATTGGGATTTTGGGAGGAAAGAGGATATTCAAATACGGCCTATCCTTGGCGGAATGATAGATATAGCTAGACCCAATAGTGACAACATGAGTCCTCCCGAATTTTGGGATAATTTATTGACTATTAATCAAAAAAATCGGGACGACTTCTGTTTTTATGTTCAATAGCAGAATCACTCATTCAACTAAATTCTGGCTGACTCATGTTGTTATGAATTAATTTTTTTTCCAGCGTTTAGCCACTTCAATCGAATACTCTACAAAAGCTTTTACAGTTGTATTATACACTTCGTTGCCAGTGGCATTTCCATTTTCATCTACATTAATAGCCGTTTCGTGCGATTCATAAATTCTTGGCGAAATAACCGAGTATTGATTCAAGAAATTAATAAGCTTACCAAGCATCGTTGTCATTTCAATTGCAGGCAATTTACCACCTCGCCCACTCGACACACCCGCCAAGGCAAAGGTTTTTTCACCAAATAAATGAGCAAAATCTTTACCACCAAGTTGATTTAATAAATTAATAAATTCAGCATCTGGAAACCAGTTGTATTCAGGCATTACAATGAATATCAAATCGGCCTTTTCCCATGATGCAATGAGGGTACTTTGGAAAGTACTCAAATGATTCTTGTTGAGATACCCTTGTCCAAAAAAAGGGACATCGTAGGTTTCAAAATCTACTAACTCAACAGAGGCTATACCAGCGTCTTTTACCAGCGATTGTAGGTATTTAGAAAAACGTAGTGAATTACTTTTTTTTCTTGGAGAGGTCGAAATGATTGAAATATTCATGTGCGAGAAAATCAAAAAACAACAGTGTGGTTTTGGTTAAATGACAAATATATAAGGCTTAACTACAAAATGCGTGAATTAGTTTGGTTTCAAAAGTCAAAATATATGAATGCCCCACACAAACCTACTGATTCTTCAAATGTAATGAGTATATTGGCTTATCATATTTAATTTGAAAATTATCATCATGGAAAACTCATCTCGCAGAACATTTATTGAGAAATCGGCACAAAGCCTAGCTACAGGAGCTGTTATTGCTACGCTTGCCACACAAACAGCCGAAGCTGCTGTATCAAAATCATTACCTGTGTTTTCTCATCATGTTTTCTTTTGGTTGAAAAACAACAAAGACCAAAAGGCTTATGACCAATTATTGGCAGGCTTAAAAGCATTGGGTAAAATTGAGCAAATCAAGAGTGCTCATATTGGCAAAGCATCTATCAACGACTTTGATAAATCCGTTACCGATGCCTCTTATACCTTTTCGGTATTGTTATTGTTTGCTTCAAAAGAAGACGAAGAGAAATATTTGGTGCATCCTCTCCACAAAAAATTCATAGACGACCACAAGCACCTTTGGTCAAAAGTAGTTGTATACGACTCAATAGCTATTTAAGGCTTTGACAAAATATAAAGACTAAAAAGTGTAGGTATTTTACAAATCGGTAATATATGTAATATTATTGAAAAAAATAAAATATAGTACGTGCTTTTTGATAAGAATAGATAATTTTTGCTAGAAAAAGTAGTAGTTTTAGGCAAAAGTTGTCTATTCTCTTTTTTTAACAAATTACTAAACTATGTCAAATTCTTCAACCCAAAGTAATCAGTCTGCTCTTTACACCCTGGTAACAGTGTGGTTTTTTTGGAGTTTCGTGGCCGCATCAAATGGTATATTAATTCCTTTGTTTAAAGACAAATTTGAACTTCAACAGTGGCAAGCACAATTAGTAGATTTTGCTTTTTATGCAGCTTATTTTGTAGGATCAATTCTTTATTTTGTTGTTTCTGGAATTATCAAAGGCGACGTTCTGAACAAAATTGGATACAAAAATGGTATTATTTACGGCTTAATAATATCGGCTGTGGGTACAATTTTATTTTATCCTGCTGCCGAAATGAAATCTTTTCCGATTCTTCTTTCAGCATTATTTATTGTAGGCCTTGGTTTTTCTTTGCAACAAACTGCTACTCAGCCATTCATGATTGCCTTGGGCGACCCCGCTACTGGTTCGCAACGCATTAACTTGGGTGGGGCTGTCAACAACCTTGGTGGTACAATTGGCCCGGCCTTGATTAGCTATGCAATTTTTGGTTCAATTTCTGCCGATGCTGCCAAAAACGCTTCTATCGATTCAGTAAAAGCACCGTATTTGATTCTTGGAGTTGTATTTGCCTTATTTGCGGTATTTTTCAAAATGTCGAAATTGCCACGAATCACCAATGATGAAGATGTAGAAATTGGAACAGGAGCATTGAAATACCCTCAATTGGTATTGGGTATGACAGCCATTTTTGTGTACGTAGGTGTTGAAGTAACAGTAGGTAGTAATTTGGGCGAATACCTAAAAGTAACCGAAAACCTAGAATCTTCTCAGATTTCTAAATACGTTTCTTTGTTTTGGGGAAGTATGATGGTGGGGCGTTGGACAGCCTCAATTGGAAACTTTAGCTTTAGCGATACCACTCGTAATATCCTCAAAGTAGTAGTGCCTTTTGTAGCATTTGCCATTGTGTTGGGTGTAAATGCACTAGGAGGCAACCAAGTGTCAGATTTACTTCCGTATGCTTTTTGTGTGTTGATTATGATTGGGGCATTTTTTGCAAGCCAAGAAAAACCCGTAAAAACTTTATTGATTTATACGGCATGCGGTGCCATAACGTCGTTGTTAGGTGTAATTTTTACAGGAAAAATCGCCTTATTCTTATTGATTAGTGGTGGTTTGTTTTGTTCGGTATTATGGCCTTCAATATTCTCATTGGCTACGGCTGGTTTAGGAAAATATACCAATCAAGGGGCTGCATTTTTGATTATGATGATTTTGGGCGGAGCTGTTATTCCTGTAGTACAAGGCGTAATTGCTGATAAAGTAGGTATTCAGTTATCTTACTTATTGGCGGTAGCATGTTTTGCCTATTTGTTCTTCTTTGGAGTTCGTGTTCAGGCAGTTCTCAGAAAACAAAATATTGACTTTGATAAAGAAGTTGTAAAAGGTGGTGGTAAGGGGCACTAATTTCAATGCACAGCATTAGAAATGCACAAAACCTTGGATATTGTATCGGATTGAAGGGTTTGGGTGAGGCGGTTGTATGCTTGCTATTGATAAAAGAGCAGAAAGCCTCACAAATCCGAAAGAATATATCCAAATATTGTTCACCGCTAACTCGGTATTTACCATTTAGTATATTTACTTATTCCTTTCATTTCCAAAATTATAGCAATGAAATTGCTTTTTCAAAAAATCGGGGATGGGTCAAAAATCCTGCTCGCCTTTCATGGTATTGGGCAGGATTTTTCTTGTTTTGCTCCTTTTGCCAAAAGTTTTTCACAAACTTATACCTGCTACCTTTTTGATTTGCCTTTTCATGGCAAAAACCAATATCATCCACACGACTGGCTAACACTTCAGCTTTGGCAACAAAGTTTAGGGCAATTTCTGACCGAAAATCATATTGAGCGTTTTTCTGTTATGGGATTTAGTATGGGCGGTCGATTCGCCTTGGCTACATTTGCTACATGCTCAGGTCAAATAGATGACGTAGTATTGATTGCTCCAGATGGTATCAAACAAAGCCTTATTTACAGATTGGCTACCCACTCAAGCTTGGGGCGAGCTATCTTTAGGCGTGTGATTGGTCGCCAAAAGCAATTCCAGCAGCTAGGTCGATTTATGCAAAAAATGGGTTTTATCAATAAAAGTGTACTTCGTTTGGCCGAAAATATGCTTGCTACTCCTCGTCAGCAACAATTGATTTATCAATCTTGGGTAGGCTTTCATCGGCTTGCGGTAAAAGTAGATACTTTAGTAGATTTGGCAGAGAAAACAACAACCCAATTTCATTTCTTTGTAGGAAAATATGACAGCTTATTGCCTCCCAACAATATTTTACCACTTAGCAAACAACTTACTCGGCAAAAAACGGTAATATTAGAAGTTGGACACACCAAGATTGTAGAGAAAGTGCATCAATATTACTTGAAAAACGGTATTTTTTGACAAAAAGACAGATAGTTGACAATTTCAAAACAATTTTAGGCCAAAATTCGTATATCAAATATTGGTGTAAGCCAAAGATTATCTGTACAATAGAATTGTTAGTGAGCCATTGAAGGCCTAAATCAAAAATCCCTTTAATAGCCCACAGCATAACGCCCATAGCTACTTATATATGAGTTATATCACCGCCATTGGTACGGCAGTTCCTGAAAATTGTTTTTCACAGATGAAAATTGCCGAATTTATGGCAAAAGCATTGGAATTGGACGAAACCGAAAAAAGAAAATTATGGGCTTTGTATCGCACCACCCAGATAGCCCAACGATATTCTGTTTTGGCAGATTATGGCAAGGATTCTGTAGCAGAGTATGAGTTTTACCCGCAAAGTACCAACCTCGAACCTTTTCCAACAGTGTCTCAGCGAATGGAAGCCTATCGAGCATACGCACTTCCCCTTTGTCTGAAAGCCGTTGAAAATTTGAATTTGACAGGTATTACTCACCTAATAACAGTAAGTTGTACGGGAATGTATGCCCCAGGGTTGGACATCGACCTTATCGAGCAGCTAAGTTTAGACACAACTATTCATCGTACTGCCATCAACTTTATGGGGTGTTATGGTGCTTTTAATGGACTCAAAGTAGCCAATGATATATGTTTGGCTCATCCAACGGCCAAAGTCCTATTAGTTACAGTAGAGTTATGTACACTTCATTTCCAGAAAAAGAAAGATATTGATTTCCTATTGTCGAATGCCCTTTTTGCAGATGGAGCTGCCGCTGTGATAATAGAGAATACAACTTCCAAAAGCCCCAAGGCTTTTAGAATGGCCTCTTTTTTTTGTGACTTATACCAAGACGGTAAATCGGATATGGCATGGACTATCGCCGACTTTGGTTTTGAAATGACCCTAACGTCGTATATACCCAAATTGGTTAAAAAGGGAATAAAATCATTAGTAGAGCGTTTACTAAATCAGAGCAACCACGCATTGAATGAAATAGATTACTTTGCTGTGCATCCCGGAGGAAAAGCTATACTCGAAGCCATAGAAACAGCCCTAGATATTACTGTTTTCGATAACAGATATGCCTATAAAATTCTTCAAGAATATGGCAATATGTCGTCGTGTACGGTTTTATTTGTATTAGATGCCATTATGAAAGACATAAAAGCCACAGACACCCATAAAAAAATACTAAGCTGTGCATTCGGACCTGGCCTTACCTTAGAATCGATGTTGTTGGAAATCGAAGCTTAAAGGCATTTTTCATCGTTTGTAAAAGACTTTGTTTATTATTTTCGGAAAGAAAAAAAAACACTTAGTTTTGTTTATAATAAAATTATATCTATTATATCGAGTAAAAATAGTCTTCTAAAACAACCGCCATTTAATAAAAAAGACATTCATAGTATTCTTTCAAAGAAATTATGGTGCACAGACTATTCTTTAGCAGCTAGCTATAGAATATTAGGCAATATGCCAGTAGTTTGATTATTAAGTGCGGGGTCTCATTTTTCCCCCAAGCCTTTATCGTAGTTTGTATCGTTTGTGAGTAGTTTCTCACGATACAAGGATATTTTCGTCATTGTGGTTGATGATGTAGAATTTCTATCGTGATAGCTTTCGTTTTCAGTTATTAAATGAAAACATTGTTATCCATTCTTTGAAAAGCCTTTACCAATTCGTCTAAGTTTTAAAAAAAGCCTTATTGTACATAATTTGCTATTGAGTTTAATTGTACCAAAAGAAACAACGTTTGATTTAAGACTAGTTGTGAACTTTAAAGTTAAAATAATAGTAAATTATGTACAAATTGAGGCGTATTTTCTTCTGAAAGTAATATTAAATAAATATTCATGTTTTGCTTTGTGCATCAAGGGCAAAAACAATCAAAAAAATTCTTAACTTTGCACAATAACATTCCCCTAAAGCAAAGTATGACAATCCACAAAGAAGGTACAGGTACAATTTTAGCAACAGCGATTTTTTTGGCAGTTTTGAATGGAGCAATTATCTATTTTTTCCCCGACAATGAACTTGTTCGTAAAATTGCTGTTATTTTTAGTGTTTTGTTCTCGCTGATAATCCTACAGTTTTTTAGAGTGCCTAAAAGGGTTACTGTCCAAAATCCTAAACAAATTATTGCCCCAGCCGACGGCAAGGTGGTTGTAATTGAAGAAGTAGAAGAGCCTGAATATTTCAAAGGTCGTCGTCGTCAGGTTTCTATTTTTATGTCGCCTGTCAATGTTCATATTAATTTTAATCCATTGTCAGGTATTGTATCTTTTTTTAAGTACCATCCAGGCAAATTTTTGGTAGCATGGCATCCAAAAGCTAGTACCGAAAATGAGCGTACCACAATCGTAGTAAAGCATGAAAACGGTACAGAAGTAATGTTTCGCCAGATTGCAGGAGCTTTGGCTCGTCGTATTTGTTGGTATGTAAAAGAAGGCCAAGCAGTAGAACAAGGTTCAGAATTTGGTTTTATCAAGTTTGGTTCAAGAGTAGATATATTCTTGCCTTTAGATGCCAAAATTTTGGTTAATTTAGAAGATAAACCAATAGGAGGAGAAACCGTAATTGCAGAGTTGGCATAATCGAAGCTCTTTGATGAGCAACGTAATTATAAAAGTATTATTGTTTAAGTGTTTGAAAATCAGGGCTATTTCAATTTTTTGAGATAGCCCTTTGATTTTTTAGGGCAAAAAAATGATAAAATATTAAACAAATTCGCATGTTTTTTAGTAGTATATTATGTTATTTAAGGTATAAAAAATTGTAAAATTTCAATAAAATTAATTTGTCAGTTTATCGAAAACATTTTACATTTACATAACATTTAACTAATACACATCAAATAAGATATACCAACTAATTGTTAACTACTAAATAGCTGAGAAATGAGAAAGTTTAATCAATTTATGCTTCTACAATGGCTAGTGTTTTTACCTTTAATACTTCCATTGAGTGTTGCTTCTGGTATTTTACAAGGAGTGAAGCAGGCAGTTTCCAGTTTGATATATCAAATCTGGGCTGATATTTCAACGCCTATTATTCATGAAGAAAACCAAGATTTTTTTGCTTGATATCTTCTGGCTCTAATTCCAAAAATTCTTCCCAGAACGCAATTGCTGGAACAGCAGCTTTACAAATGATTGGTTCTTGCTTTACGGGATGGACAAAATATAATCGACGGGCGTGCAAGTTGATGCTACCATCGAAATTGGGTCTGTCATAACCGTACTTAATATCGCCTCTGATAGGACAGCCCATACTAGCGAGTTGTACCCTGATTTGATGAGGCCTGCCCGAAATAGGCTCAACTTCTATTAGATAGTGTTTGTTGATACAACCGAGTACTTTATAGTATAATTCAGCTTTTTGCGAACCTTTAACTTCTTCGTCATAAGCTGTAACTACATTTTTTTGTTCGTCTTTTACCAGCCAATGAGTAAGCTTTCCTTTCTCATTGGCTGGTTTTTTTCTGACAATAGCCCAGTAAGTCTTCTGAATATCTCTTTTACGAAATAGCTCCATCATTCGCTCCAGCCCCTTCGAGGTTCTGGCAAAAACAACTAGACCACTAACGGGCCTATCAAGCCTATGTACAGGATGTAAAAAAACATCGCCAGGCTTTTGATATTTTACTTTGATATATTCTTTGACAGCATCGGTCAAGGTTCGGTCGCCAGTTGAATCACCCTGAACCAAGATACCTGCTCTTTTACTTACGATGATAATGTGATTGTCCTCGTAAACTACATGGAAATCTTTCATGGAATCTAAATTTTGTGGTAGGCATACAAGATGCTTTCCCTATAAAAGTAATCTGTGAATAGTAAACAACAACCTAACACTGTTAGGCTAGCTGTATTGTGAATTAATAACTTTCTTTGTCGCTAGGAAAATCAACCGCTTTGACATCCTCGACATACTGTGAAATAGCTTGGTGCATAATAGTATCGAGGTCGGCATAACGACGCAAGAAACGAGGCTTAAATTCTTTGTTAATACCCAACATGTCGTGTACTACCAGAATTTGCCCATCGGCTTCAGCACCAGCACCAATCCCAATAGTAGGAATTGTAAGTTTTTCGGAAACTAATTTGGTTAAACTAGCAGGGATTTTCTCAAGAACTACACTAAATGCTCCGCATTCTTGAAGCATCAGAGCGTCGTCGATAAGTTTATTAGCTTCTTCTTCTTCTTTGGCCCGAACCGAATAAGTACCAAATTTATAAATAGACTGTGGAGTTAGGCCAAGGTGTCCCATTACAGGAATTCCAGCACTAAGTACACGAGTAATAGATTCTTTGATTTCGGCACCGCCCTCCATTTTGACAGCATGAGCCCCCGATTCTTTCATGATACGAATGGCCGAACGAAGAGCCTCCGATGAATTTCCCTGATAAGAACCAAAAGGAATATCAACTACCACAAGAGCTCGCTTTACACCTTTTACCACCGAAGAGGCATGATAAATCATTTGGTCTAAAGTAATAGGAAGGGTAGTTTCGTGGCCTGCCATTACATTAGAAGCCGAATCGCCTACCAATATGAGGTCGATACCCGCTGAGTCAACAATTCTGGCCATTGAGTAGTCATAGGCAGTAAGGCATGATATTTTTTCGCCTCTATTCTTCATTTCTTGAAGAATATGCGTTGTAATTCTTTTGATTTCGCTATGTACAGACATTTGTTTCTGGATAATCTATCAGAACAAAATAGGTTTAAGCCATAGAAAGTTATAACCTAAGCTTGTTTCTAATGAAGTTTTTAAGGGGTAAATAATAAAAAATGAATCTTAAAATAACGTGACTCTTTAGTAAATGGTATTCTATTTTAAATCTTAACCTGTATCTTTGTCGTATATTTAATAGTGCAAAATTACGGGTTTATATCTAAATCCTTACTAAATAGTGCTCTATAACTTGTTTTTTGATATTTGTTTTATTAGAATTTTTACTTTATATTGTTTATGATAGTTACTTTTGTTGACATTTATTAGTCTAAAGGCAACTATCTTAGCACAAAACCCTATATTAATTATAAATCAAGCAGTTATGAAACAAATTATTTCTAAAACCAGTTTCGCTGGAAACGTTTCAAGAAAGCTTTCAATGGGGCTACTCTCTTGCCTTGTTGCAAGTCAGCTAGCAACAGCTCAAAGTACCAGCACTAAACCTACTGTAGTTAGTTCTCTCACTGAAAACGGGATTACAACAACTACTTATTCAAACGGAAAGATTGTAAAAACAGTTGCAGATGGATATTATCTGGATTCTGCTTTTTACAAAAATAGTAATGTGATTCGCTCAACCAAAGCGAAACGTTATTGGAAAATAACAGACCGAGTAGGTATTGCAACGCCATTTTGTAAACAAGATGAAGATGCAACGATGTTTTTGAAGGCTGGAGGATATAACTCATTAACGGTTAATCACTTCTGGGGTGTGTTTGGATTGGGTATTCTCGGAGGCTACCAAAATTTTGGGGTAAAAGATGATTATAAAGGCCCTACAGGTTTAATTGCTAGAAATGCTGCAACTCGTGGTATCAATCCTTCTACATTGACTTATGATGAAGTTGGTAACTACGAAGACTTTATGTTGATGGTAGGCCCTGCATTGTCATTACCACTAGGCAAAAAATTTAGCTTAGATGTAGATGCAAAAGGTGGTTTGATGAATACCTCAGCTCCTCGTTTTGGTGCTACAATTCCTGGAAATTTGGGTGCAGAACAAGTAATTTTTAGATTAAACCCTTCGGCTTCTAAAAATAAATTGGGCGGTGTATTGAGTGTTGATTTGTTGTATAACCTTTCAAAAGCATGGGCTCTTGGCTTGAATGCTCAAGGGTTTATCACAAAAACACCTTTCACAACTATTGGACAAGATGTAACTCCAGGATCAAATATCCTATTGACAAAAGAGGATGTTCGTAATCACGGTGGGTTCAACTTTGGTTTGGCCTTGTCTCACAAATTTGGTGAGTCTTATGGTAAAACTGTATATGAGTTGCTTCCTCCGCCTCCAGCTCCTGTAGTATGTTATGTACCTACTTTGGAATCGGAGAATGGAAAAATGTTTGATTATGGCTCAACAGAAAAACCAACATTCCGTTGGAAAAGTACTTCTGCAAATCCTGAGAATGAAGAATTTATCTTCAAACTGTATAAAGCAGATGGTTCTGGAACGCCAATTTACCAACAAGCTACTAAAAATAATAGCTTGAGCTTGCCAAGTAATGTTTCATTAGTAAATGGCGACGAATGTAGCTTCTATTACTATACAATCCAGTCGAGTGTAGCTGGTAAATGTTTGTCAGAAGCTAATGCTGCAAGTTTTGGTTATAAAGCAAAACCTGCTCCAATTGTTGTAGATAAAAAAGCTACAGAAGACCAATATATCTTTAAAATCTTCGGTGGTTCTACGGCAACTAGTTACTTTGGTGGTGCTAAGCCAGTTCGTAAGGCTCGTAAGGCGGCTACTGTGGCTCCAACTACAGCCCCTGCTAAGAAACTTGTACCAAGACGTAAGAAAGCTAGTGCAGGCCCTGCTGGCGTTAAAAAATACAGTACTATCGTAAACTACGAAAACGTAGCAACTGATCCTAATATCAAATGGCCATCAGACCTTCCTCTTCCTAAGAGCCCTGCGGTTTATGAATATGAAGTTCAACGTTTGAGTGCTGGCGACTGTAAGCCTACAGGTCAGGTAGCAAAATACAAATTCTATATTGACCCTAAAAAACCAAATGATATTCGTATCATCCCTGATTCTCCGAAAAAGAGAAAATAGTTTTTAGGTAAAAAACTCAAAAGCCTCTAGCGATTTTTCGTTAGGGGCTTTTTTGTTGAAATAAATATGCGGTCAATTCCAACGCTCTGATATTTGGATGGGTCTTTTATATGTATTGTTGGTAGTAACAAAGAAAAGCTAGCTATCAGATAATTTGTATAATTATGAAAATGGTTAAAAATGTATGGACTGTTGTAGCTATAGCTATGATAGCGTGTTGTATTGGCTGTTCAAAAGGCGGTTCAATTGATGAGGTTGTATCAACTACAACAGAGAAAGTACCTGCTTGTATAGAGGCAAAAATCAAAGAAATTCAGGCTTTGCCAGTAGGTAATCCACCTATTAGCATTTATGCCTATTCCTATCAAGGCAAAAAGGTATACGTTGTTTCGGCAACCTGCTGCGACCAGTACAATGTAGCTTATGATACCAATTGCAATGTTATTTGTGCCCCAAGCGGTGGCATTACAGGAAATGGAGATGGAAAATGTATAGACTTCTTTAAAAATGCAACCGATCCAATATTGGTTTGGAAAGATTCACGAAAGTAAAAGAAATAGCTTAATAGCTTATGGAGAATGTGGAAAACTCTCAGAATATTTTTGGGAGTTTTTTTATGCAATAATATATATAAGTGGCTATTAATAAAGAGATTATTGGTTTTTGTAGGAGTAGAAAATATAAAAAAGTAAAAAAAAACAAGAAGCATTACAACCCTTTTGGCTAAAATGCTGTCTTTATTAGTAGAAATTATAAAGCAATTAGTGGTAAAAGAACAACCCCTCCGACTAGAATCAGAGGGGTTTTGTTTTTTATAGCAAATAATTAAGCCAATTCCATTTTTTGTTCCATACGTTTACGCTCAGTAGCATCGAGGTAAATTTTACGCATACGGATAGATTTTGGCGTAATTTCTAAGTATTCATCTTTTTGGATATACTCCATAGATTCTTCTAGCGAGAAATTCGTTTTAGGCTGAATTTTTACGTTATCATCAGAACCAGAAGCACGCATGTTAGTCAATTTTTTCGCATTTTGAAGGTTTACTTCAATATCGTTTTGACGGTTATGCTCTCCAATTACCATACCGCTATATACCTCTTCACCTGGATCGATAAAGAAAATACCTCTGTCTTGTAATTTGTCAATTGCATAAGGTGTAGCACTACCAGTATTCATTGAAATCAAAGAACCGTTTGTACGGCCAGCGATAGGGCCTTTAAATGGCTCATAAGCCTTGAAACGGTGAGCCATGATAGCTTCTCCATAAGTAGCTGTCAATACACGTGAACGCATACCAATCAAACCACGAGAAGGAATATCAAACTCAAGGTGTTGTAAGTCGCCTTTTGGCTCCATAATCAACAATTCACCTTTTCCTTGTGTAGCCAATTCAATTACCTTACCAGCAGTTTCTTCAGGAACGTCAACAACAAGTGTTTCGATAGGTTCTAAGCGTTCGCCATTTTCACCTTCTTTAAAGATTACTTGAGGTTGCCCTACTTGTAATTCATATCCTTCACGACGCATTGTTTCGATAAGAACAGACAAGTGAAGAATACCACGACCAAATACCAAGAATTTATCTTCAGAATCTGTAGGCATTACACGCAAAGCCAAGTTCTTTTCAGTTTCTTTGAAAAGACGGTCACGAAGGTGTCTTGATGTTACAAATTTACCTTCTTTACCAAAGAACGGAGAGTTGTTGATGGTAAACAACATGTTCATGGTAGGCTCGTCAATCGAGATACGTGGTAAAGCTTCAGGGTTTTCAACATCGGTAACTGTATCACCAATTTCAAAATCTTCGATACCAACCATTGCACAAATTTCGCCAGAAGACACTTCAGGAACTCTTACTTTTCCAAGACCTTCAAAAATCTGAAGTTCTTTGATACGCATTTTCTTGAAAGAACCGTCTGCTTTCATCAAAGCAACAGGCATATTTTCTTTGAAAGTACCACGGTGAACACGTCCGATAGCAATACGTCCTACAAACGATGAATAGTCAAGAGACGTAACTTGCATTTGTGGCAAACCGTCGTTTGTTGGAGCTGCAGGGATATGCTCAATTACGGCATCTAACAATGCTGTAATGTCAGTCGTAGGTTTTTTCCAGTCGGTACTCATCCAACCTTGTTTAGACGAACCATAAAGGGTAGGGAAGTCTAATTGGTCTTCAGTAGCATCTAAGTTAAACATCAAGTCAAAAACAGACTCGTGTACTTCATCTGGGCGACAGTTTTCTTTATCCACTTTGTTGATAACCACGATTGGTTTCAAGCCTAGTTGGATAGCTTTAGACAATACAAAACGAGTTTGTGGCATTGGGCCTTCAAAGGCATCGACAAGGAGAAGAACCCCGTCGGCCATTTTCAAAACACGTTCTACTTCTCCTCCAAAGTCGGCGTGACCTGGAGTGTCTATGATATTAATTTTCACGCCGTTATAACGGACAGAAACGTTTTTGGATACGATGGTGATACCACGTTCACGTTCTAAGTCGTTGTTGTCAAGAATCAAATCTCCGAATTCTTGATTGTCACGAAATAACTTTGAAGCATGGATAATTTTGTCAACAAGTGTCGTTTTGCCGTGGTCAACGTGAGCGATAATGGCGATGTTACGAATGCTTTGCATCTTCGATGAATGTTATCAGTTATCAGTTAATCGTTAATCGCCGTTTTTCTGTTTTTTGAATCACGAATAACAATTAACGTACTCTCAAATGAGGGTGCAAAGGTACGTAGTTTTTCTTAGAAAAATGCTATTCAGTTTGAAATAAAAATGGTATTTTTTTTACTGTGTTATTTTTTAATCAATTATTATTCAATAATTTATATTTATTTTTTATTAATATTTACGATATTGGCCAAATGCCTCATTGCCAAGTAATACCAACTTTGGTAAGCCAAATACTTCCCCTATTTGCTGAATATCTAGTTGTTTTTGCTAAAAGTAATCATTGCTTTATTGTGAGGCTTGATATTTATAAGGGTTTATACTTAGAAAATCTACGACAAAGTATCTTCTTTTAAATAGTAGGTTTAGCTAAAATAGGCTCGACTGGCGACTTTAACACAATGTCTGTGCCTTCTTTGGGAATAGAATAAATACTAATCACACCGCCAAGGCTTTCGGCTCTTTTACGCATATTGCCTAGCCCATTGCCTACCTTAATAGTTTGTTCGTCAAAGCCAATACCGTTGTCTGAGATTCGTAGGTAAAGCGAGGAGTCTTCAAAAGTAATATCAATATTTACCTCGGTGGCATGAGCGTATTTGACAATATTATTGATAGCTTCTTTAAAAATCAAGTAGAAATTGTACTGCTTATTGGCCGATAGTTTGATTTCGGGGAGGTTGTCGGCTTGGAAGTTATAATTGATATTTTTGGGCTCAAATAGCTCGGCTGTAAACTCTTTCATTTTCACCAGTACTTCGGCAAAGTTATTGCTAGTTTGACGGGTTGTCCATACAATATCACTTAGCGAGCGTTGTACCTTTTGTGAACTTTCATTGATACGCAGTACCAATTCCTTGACCGACTGAGGATTGTTATCAATCTGATTCTCTACTACTTGACTCAAAATGCCAATACTACTGAGGGTAGAGCCAATGTCGTCGTGTAAATCACGGGCAATTCGGCTTCGCATCATTTCGTTTTCACGGAGTTGTTGGATTACTTCGGCCTGATAACGCTCTTTTTCGAGGCGATAATAGTTGATTCGATAAGCCAATGCAAATGATAGCAATACCACCTCTAAGGCCGATCCTACCTGAAGGGCATTACGAGTAAAGTTGTCGCTCGGCAATATATTGGATAGCTGTAAGATAAATATCAAGGCACTAACTAGCATTACAGACCAAGCCACCAAAAAGAATAGTGCGGCCTGTGAGCCTTGAATCCAGATATATACTGCAAGAAATAAAATATATACTACAGCAATAAAAGCAATAGAATGTAAGATTTGTGTACTAATAGCCCCCATTCCGAGCCAGTTGGCTAACAAAAAGAAAATAATAGCAAACATCAATATTCTCACAGTTTTATATGCCGAAGAGAGGTATTTGCGTGCATTTAGAAAGCTTTCGGCAAATAATAATCCAAAACAAATAACGCCAGAAATAAAGAGCGATGTAAATTGATTGAACCAAATGGCATTTCCCCAAAGGTATTCGTGTGCGATACCTTTATTGTAGGAAAAAAAGCCTGCAAAAGCTAAAACGTACAATACATAATAGAGATATTCTTTGCTACGAACTGTCCAAAAAATAAAGAAATTGAAGATAGCCATTACAAGCATAATACCCAAGTAAATACCTTGCATGAGGTCTTTGGGGTGGTTATCTTCAAAAAAGTATTTGAGTGGAGCAACCCGTAAAGGAAATAATAGCGGTAGAGTGTTTTGGATACGAATATAATAAGTACACGTTTGCTCAGGGTTGATGTTGAGGTCTAAGAGATACAGATTTGTTTGAAAATCTCTTTTACTTTTAGGGACATAAACACCTGTTTTTTTCTGCGTTATTTGGCCTTTTTCATCTATTCTATACACCGTAATACTGTCTAGTACTGGTTCGCCAATTTCGAGGTATAATTTTTGTGAAGATTTGTTGGTAATACTAAAGCGTGTCCAAATAATAGATTGGGTAACGCCAAAATTAGGGCTAGGCTGGAGGCTTTGGGTAAATTGAGCATCAACTTCAGGGCGTTTATAAATATCATAAAACGAGTATTCTCCTTTCTCATCCTCCAGTATCTCGATTTCTCGACCTATCGAAATAGCTTCAGTAGGGTCATTGATGATGATATTTCGTTGTGCAAATCCTCCTAGCTGGATTAATACAAATACAGCCGTTAGTATCCAATTCCTCATAGTGGGTTATCCTAAATAATAAACAGTTGATGATTTATACCTTTACGATTTGTATAATAGGAGTATTGCGTATAGTAATAACGAGGTCAAACCTACAAAGTATCAGCGATTAATCAAAATGTGCAAAGAAAATCCCAATAAAAAAATAGAGAAAACCTCATCTTTTTATTGGGATTTTATAGGGGCAATAAGTGAATATATCAGCAATTAATTCATAACAATATTTACAATACTTGTAGCAATAGCTCTTTTTTCTTTTCCAAGAATATCTCTGACAGCTTGGGCTATACCTTCTGGGTCAAAGCCACACTCACGATGTAATTCTAGCTGTTCGCCGTGTTCTACGATTTTATCAGGAATTCCCAATCTTTTGATTTGAGATGAATAATTGTTGTCGAGCATAAATTCGGCAATAGCCGAACCTAGCCCACCTTGGATACATCCATCTTCAACGGTTACTACTTTATCAAATTGCTGAAAAACTTCGTGTAATAAGGCCTCGTCGAGCGGTTTCGCAAAACGCATATCATAAAGGGCTGGCTTCAAGCCTTCTTTGGCCAGTTCTTCGCAAGCTTTTATAGCATAATTACCAATATGCCCAATTGTTAAGATAGCGACTCCTTCACCTTCTTTGATTTTACGCCCTTTGCCAATTTCTATTTTTTCAAAAGGTGTTTTCCAATTTGGCATAACACCCTCGCCACGAGGGTATCGAATACTAATGGTTTTTTTGAGTTCTTTAAATTCATCATTGGCAACTGTAAACATAATATTACGAAGTTCTTGCTCGTTCATTGGCGAAAAAACAATCATATTCGGAATACAACGCATATAGGCAATATCATAAGCTCCATGATGGGTAGGGCCATCGGCTCCAGCGAAGCCTGCTCTGTCTAAACAGAAAATAACAGGTAATTCTTGTATTGCTACATCGTGAATTACTTGGTCGTATGCCCTTTGCATAAAGGTTGAATAGATATTACAAAAAACAGTAAGCCCTTGGGTAGCCATACCCGCCGAGAATGTAACGGCGTGTTGTTCGGCAATACCTACATCGAAAGCACGATTTGGCATGGCTTTCATCATAATATTTAGCGAGCTTCCTGAAGGCATTGCAGGAGTAACACCCACAATTTTATGGTTTTGTTCGGCTAATTCTACAATAGTATGCCCAAACACATCCTGATATTTTGGAGGCTGAGGAGTTGAATATACTTTTTTCTTAATTTCTCCTGTGATTTTATCGAACTTACCTGGGGCATGCCATAAGGTTTGGTCTTTTTCGGCCAAAGCATAACCCTTACCTTTGGTTGTTATACAGTGTAGTATTTTGGGGCCTGGAATATCTTTTAGGTCGTTGAGTACAGTAGCTAAGTATTCAACGTCATGCCCATCGATAGGGCCAAAATACCGTAAGTTTAAGGATTCAAACAGATTACTTTGTTTGAGCAAGGTAGCTTTGAGCCCATTCTCTATTTTTGAAACAATTTCTTGGGCAGATTTGCCAAAAGTTGACATTTTGCCCAATAAATTCCAAACCTCATCTTTTACACGGTTGTAAGTATGCGAAGTGGTAATGTCGGTTAAGTATTCTTTCAACGCACCAACGTTGGGGTCAATCGCCATGCAATTATCGTTCAGGATAATCAGCATATTGTTGGGTACGTCGCCAGCGTGGTTCATGGCCTCAAAGGCCATTCCTGCGGTCATAGAGCCATCGCCAATTACAGCAATGTGTTGGCGTTGACTTTCGCCTTTATATTTCGAGGCAACGGCCATTCCTAAGGCTGCCGAAATAGAAGTAGACGAGTGGCCTACCCCAAAAGCATCGTAAGGGCTTTCTTTACGTTTGGGAAAACCCGAAATCCCACCATACAGTCTGTTGGTATGAAAGTTGTCTTTTCTTCCTGTAAGAATTTTGTGTCCGTAAGCTTGGTGTCCAACATCCCAAATAAGCTGGTCGTCGGGGGTATTAAATACATAGTGTAAAGCTACAGACAACTCAACAACACCAAGTGATGCACCAAAATGTCCTCCATAAACAGAGACATTGTCAATGATATATTGACGCAATTCGTCACATATTTGCAACAATTCCGAGCGGTCACGCTTTCTCAAATCTGCTGGAGAGTTGATTTGGGCTAATATTTTGCCTGGTGTAATTTGCATGGTCTATTTGTCTAAAAAGTGGAAACCACTTGTGTTCAAGTTGGGGAATATGAAAGTTATTCACCTGAGCTAATAAGCTTGTATTGATAATCTAACTATTCATGTTCCAAATTGTTTTCCAAAATAGGAAAATTGGTTTATGCAATAAACCCTTAAACCTAAATGTTTTGCAATTTACGCAATTATTTTGTGCTATTAAAAATGGGCACACCCAAAACTGAATATGCCCATTTTTTTATGTTAATTTTTGGAGAAAGATTAGTTCTTTACCCATAGATTTTTGCTTCTATTTTTGCGAGGCCTTGAATAATTTTTGTTTTTCTTCTTTGGTAAGGCTTTCATAGCCTGAGCGAGAAATTTTATCAAGTATTTCGTCGACTTCGTCATCATCAGGAAAACCTGCATGATTGCTAATACTTCCACTATAAGTAGATTCTTTTTGGCGATAAGCCACTTTTATTTTAGGCTTTTCGGTACGTCTAAACAGCCCTTGGAAAAAGTCAACGATGGCATCGATAGGAGCACCAAAATCACGACCTGCCTGTAGTTGTTTTATATAAATATAGCCCAGCAATGCACCCCCAAGGTGAACAATACCACCGCCAGCGTTGGCACCAATAGAGCCAGCTAAGGAAATCAACAAAAGGAAGAATGCGATATATTTGATCCGAACGGGGCCTATTAAAAACAAGTAAAATGAATAGTCGGGCACTAATGTAGCTGCTGCAAAAACAATGGCAAGTACACTTCCCGAAGCTCCAATAATTGTTACCGAATTGACACTATCGTGGTAATAAGGAATCAGATTGAATGCCAAAATTGTTAATAAACCGCCAAAGACAGCCCCTAAAATATACAGATTGATAAGGCGTTTACTTCCCAAGAATTCTTGGATAATATTGCCAAACCAATATAGCATAAGCATATTGGGAAAAATATGAACAATAGGGTTTATATCATGCAGAAAAGCATAGGTCAGCAACGTCCAAGGCCTAAATACTACAATATTTAGAGCTGGCGATAGGTTGACATATTCCAATAGGTCATAATAGAGTGTTCCCTGTTTAAAAAAAACAGTTAATATGACAAACAATAGTAGTGTAGTTACATACACTGCCACATTAAGCCAAATAAGCTGAACTAAGCCGTTGTTCCGCTTAGCAAAAGCATCTTTGAAGTCTTCCAAAATCCCGCTCATTGTGATAATCCGTTCAAGACCGTGTTGTTGGGTTGATAAATAAGATTGAATTAATGTAATTTATGGATAACGAACCAATAAATCTAATTGTTATTAAATGATTTAGTAAGCGTACAATAATAACCTAGATTTATAGCGAAAAGAGCCTATCAATAGAATGTATTTCGTTGGTTGCCCCAGTATTTTATTAAGATAAAAGCAAAAATCATTCCGCCAATATGAGCAAAGTGAGCAACGTTATCGCCAGGCATTTTGTGTAAACCTGCATAAAACTCGTAGAGTGCATATAAAGCTACAAAATATTTTGCTTTAATAGGTATAGGTAAAGGGAAAAGGATTAGCTCGGTATTAGGAAATAACATAGCAAAACCTGCCATTACTCCAAAGGTAGCTCCCGATGCCCCAATTGTTGGAGTATTAAGAACGGCACGGAGGCTTTCTTCAGCAATTAGCTTGGACTCGTTGAGGGTAATATTACCCGAGCTTGGTACTAATGAGCTATATACTTCGGATGGAATACCCGCAGGATAAAACTGGCTAATAAATTTACTGAATAAACTCAAGTCGGGGTGTAACAAATAAGCATTGGTAGCTTCTTCTAAGGCTGAATAGTCATAATATTTTAAACCCATATACAACAAGCCTGCTCCAATACCTGTTACAAAGTAAAAAATCATAAATTTCTTTTCACCCCAAAGTCGCTCCAATAAAGGCCCCAAGAAAAATAAGCCTAGCATATTGTTGAACAAGTGCATAAAACCACCATGGACAAACATATAAGTGACCAATTGAATGGGGTTGAAGCGTTCGGATGTAAAATAATGTAGGCCAAACAAAGAGGTTATTTGGCTATCATAGCTGCTACTAGAGCGTTGTACCAAATATACAATCACATTGATTGCTATGAGGGCTCTAACAACAGGGGTTATCATTGGGGTTCTCATTTTGCTAAATTCGATAATTAAGTGTATTTGTGCCAAAGCATAATTGAATAACCACAATTAAAGCTAGTTAGTTTACTATAGGATAAACTAACTAGCTTTTTGTATTATTCTTCGTAAGCCCAATCGATTTTGGTTTTCATATCTTTAATTACCAATCCGTTGGCCTTAAAGTATGCTCTGATTTGGTCTACTTTATCATATTGTTTGGCTTCTTTGTATTCTGTATAAAGCGAAAGCATTCCCGATGCAAAAGCGTCGATACTAGCATTTTTTTCTTCTAGTAAGCCTAAGACATCTTCAGTAATTGAGACAAATTTTTCTTTCAAAAGATTAAAAACTTCTTCTCCAATCTGAGCTGGTTGAATCTGATTCATGTACAATTGGTTGATTTTTTTCAATAAATTGAACAAACTAGCAATCGTTATGGCTGTATTGAGGTCGTCATTCATACCGTCATAACAGCCCTGAATCCCTTTGTTGATTTCGGCAATATGTTTTTCATCTAAACTTACTGAATCATCGGCAAGGTAGCTCATATTCTTGATGATTCTCAGCCCATTCATCAGCCGTTTGTAGCCTTTTTGGGCAGCCTTTAGGGCATCATTTGAAAAATCTAACGTACTTCTATATTGTGATTGTAACATAAAGAAACGAACCGTCATGGGCGAATACGCTTGTTCCAATACGGGGTGCGTTCCCGCAAATAATTCTGCAGGTAGAAATGAGTTTCCTAACGACTTCGACATTTTTTGCCCGTTTACGGTCAGCATATTAGAGTGCATCCAATAGCGTACGGGTTCTACGCCGGTAGTGCCTTTGGCCTGAGCAATCTCACATTCGTGATGTGGAAATTTTAAGTCCATACCGCCACCATGGATATCAAAAGAATCGCCTAAGTATTTGGTACTCATGCAAGTACATTCTAAGTGCCATCCCGGAAATCCATCGCCCCAAGGCGAAGGCCAACGCATAATATGCTCGGGAGCGGCTTTTTTCCAAAGAGCAAAATCTAATGGACTCCTTTTTTCACCGATACCATCCAAATCTCGGGTTTCGGTTAGTAAATCATCCAAAATTCTACCCGAAAGCTTGCCATATTCGCCACCTTCAGCATTATACTTTGCTATATCAAAATATACCGAACCATTCGATTCGTAGGCTAGTCCTTTTTCTATGAGTGTTTTTGTGGTTTCGATTTGCTCAACAATATGTCCTGTAGCCGAAGGCTCGATACTAGGAGGCAATAAATTGAACTGGGTTAGCACATGATGGAAATCGTTGGTATAACGCTGAACAATCTCCATAGGCTCTAGTTTTTCTAGCTTGGCCATCTTGCCAATTTTGTCTTCACCTTCGTCGCCATCACCCACCAAGTGGCCGACATCGGTGATATTCCGAACATAACGCACTTTATAACCGATATGCGTTAAATAACGGTAAAGGGTATCGAAAGTAGTGAAAGTTCTGACATTGCCAAGGTGTACAAAATTATAAACCGTTGGGCCACATACATACATACCCACGTGTGGGGCATTGATAGGTACAAATAATTCTTTTTCGCGAGTGAGGGTATTATAAATTTTTAATGGTTGCATCTGTTTGTTAGTTATCCACAAGCGTACCGAAAAACATCAGTACATAAATTTTTATGATAAAACAATGAATAAAGAGGGACTTGCTCAGAGGCAACATCGGAAGTAGGTACTTAGTTCGGTATGATGAAGGTTCATGGAATACATCTGTTTAATCAATAATGATGCTTTTGTGTATTGGTTGGGCAATCTTGATAAAAAGTTTATCAAATCTTATCCTCAGTTATCTCTTTCCAAGAGCATTTCTTTTTGTTTAACAAAACGAAGAAACTCTTCTGTATTTTCGATAAACGATAAAACTTCTTCAGGAACAAAATCACCTGCAATATCTTTCTGAAGTACTTGATACTCTTTTACTAATACTTTAATATACTGTTGGATAGTTTGGGGTACTTGCTCTGTTTTGACCATATATTCGTCAAAAAAGGCTATTGCACCATCCAATATTTTAGTAAAAATACCTCTTTCGGCCAATAATCCACGCATCAGCCATACGCAGGCATAATAACAGTGGTTGAGTGTACCCCTATAAAAATCGTTTTGATAGAGATATTTGGCACTTTCTAGTTCGTCTTCTGCTCTGAGGATGTAATTTTTCATGATACCTTATCGAATTACATTTTCGATACAAAACTAATAAAACTATTATGGATTGAGACAATTTTCGTTCCAAAAGCCCTATTAATTCTATAATCTTATTTAATCAATCTATTCTCAGCTCCTAAAAAAGAGTGTCTGAGTATTCTTAGAACTCAAATAAACTAAAAAAGAGTATCTTTGAAAGATTTTTTCGCTAAAAAACTATTAATCAAATACCCAAACGATGACGATTTTAGAAGTTGGTAACGATAAATATCTCCAAAATGAGTTTTTGGAATTTCCCGTTCGCTTATATGCTCATGACGAAAATTGGATACGTCCACTCGACCAAGATGTAGAAAATACCTTCAGACCCGATAAAAATAAGTATTTCAAGCATGGTATATGTACACGCTGGATTTTACAAAACTCACAAAGACAGACTATCGGGCGTGTGGCGGCTTTTATCAATCAAGAAACTGCCCACAAAGAAGAACAACCTACGGGTGGTATGGGTTTTTTTGAATGTATCGACGATAAAGATGCAGCTTTTTTGCTATTTGATACTTGCAAAAGATGGTTGGAAGGGCATGGCATGGAGGCCATGGACGGGCCTATTAATTTTGGCGAAAGAGATTCTTTTTGGGGGCTTATGACCAAAGGTTGGGAATACGAACCAACCTACAAAATGCCTTGGACAAAGGCTTATTATATTCCTTTTTTTGAACAATATGGTTTTAAAGACTACTTCCAGCAGTACGTGTACGTATCGCCTATCAAGGCGGGGCAAGTACTTCCTGTAGTAGAGGAAAAAGCCAAAAGAATTTATGAAAACCCTGAATATACATTTCAGCATATTCAGAAGCGTCAATTAGCTAAATATGGGGAAGATTTTAGAACCATTTTTAATGAAGCTTGGGCAAAGTTTCCAGGGGTAAAAGCCATGAGCGAAGAACAAGCTCAAAGCCTCGTGAATCAAATGAAGCCTATTATTGACGAACAATTGATTTGGTTTGCTTATGCCGATAATAAGCCTATTGCATTTTTTATTGTAATTCCCGACCTCAACCAGATTATAAAGCACCTCAATGGTAAGTTTGGTACATGGGAAAAAATCAAGTTTTTGTTATTGCTTTGGCGTGGTGTGATTACCAGAACGTGTGGGGTAATATTTGGCGTAGTACCCGACTACCAAGGTAAAGGCGTAGAATCGGCGATTGCTTTGCGATTAAGGCAAGTAGAACGTGAAAACCCTCATTTTCAGTACGAAACTATCGATATGAACTGGGTAGGCGACTTTAACCCTAAAATGAATCGTTTTGTGTCTACATTGGGGGCTACTCGCGATAAAGAATACATTACTTATCGCTTTTTGTTTGATAGAGAAAAACCCTTTAAACGTTGTCCACGAGTAGGGTAATATACTGGTGTATAATTCAAAAAGTGTTTGTCGGGTTGGTGTTTTTCATGACTAATTATGGCTGATACTGAGCTATTTTGAATTTAAGACGTTTAATTTATAACAAAATAAAAACACAAAGGCACGATGCTAAAATTTTGTATCTTTGCCTATTAATCAACTATAATAAGAACTAAATGAGTTTATTAGCAATTGGTTCGGTGGCTTTTGATGCTATCGAAACGCCTTATGGAAAAACAGATAAAATTATTGGTGGAGCAGGTACTTTCATCTCTTTGTCGGCCTCATATTTCAAAACACCTGTCAACCTTGTTGCCGTAGTAGGAGAAGACTTCCCACAAGCATATATAGAGTTATTGCAAGGAAAAGGAGTTGATACTACGGGTTTACAAATCAAAGAAGGCGAAAAGTCGTTTTTCTGGGCTGGCCGTTATCATAACAATATGAACTCAAGAGATACTTTGGTAACTGAATTGAATGTATTGGGTACTTTCGACCCAATTATTCCTTCGGCTTATCAGGGTTGCGAGTACTTGATGTTGGGCAACCTAACTCCTGCTGTACAAAAAACGGTTATTGAGCGTTTAGAAACTCGCCCTAAGCTAATTGTAATGGATACCATGAACTTTTGGATGGACATTGCTATGGACGACCTGAAGGCTGTTTTACAAATGATTGATGTATTGTGTATCAACGATGAAGAAGCTCGTCAGTTATCAGGCGAATATTCGTTGCGTACAGCATCAAAGAAAATTTTGGAAATGGGACCTAAAACCTTGATTATCAAAAAAGGGGAGCATGGTGCGTTGTTATTCCAAGACGATAAAATGTTCTTTTGCCCAGCATTACCCTTAGAGGAAGTGTTTGACCCAACAGGAGCTGGTGATACTTTTGTAGGTGGTTTTATTGGCTATCTTGCAAAAACAGACGATATCGGCTTTGAGAATATGAAACGTGCTATCGTTTATGGTTCGGCTATGGCTTCGTTTTGCGTAGAAAAGTTTGGTACAGAACGTTTGGTTGATCTTTCTTACGAAGAGCTTCTTTCTCGTGTACAAGAATTTAAGGAATTAGCTGGATTTGAAGTATAGTTATTCTATCAAAGCATGAGTCATCTCGAATTTGGTGAATGAGTGATTATTTTTGAATATGATTTTCACCAATAAGGATGCAATGCCTTGTGGCTAAAGATGTGTCATTCTGATATTTAACATACAAAAGGCGTTTGAAAACTAATTTCAAACGCCTTTTGCATGAATACCCCTAAATGTCTATCATTTGAGCAATTGATAAGCCTCTTCAATGTTCACTTGACGACCTAATAAACCACAACAAACACAAACAAGAGGTCTGTATTTTAAATTATCCCAAAATTCGGGATGACTCATGTTTGATAGAATATATAATTTTTACATACCTCCCGAAATAAAGTTCTGTAAGTGATTAATGGTATGTTTTTGGTCTTCTATAATAAAACGAACTAAATCACCCATCGATACCAGCCCCACCACATGATTGTCGGCTAGTACTGGCAAATAGCGAATATGTTTGTCCGACATAATTTCCATGCAGTACTCAATGGTATCTTCAAATTTGACCGAAGCAGGATTGGTTTGCATAATTTCTGAAACTAAGGTGTCATGCGAGTTTTTTCCCATAATAGCTACTTTTCGGGCGTAGTCTCGTTCTGTAAGTAGCCCTTTGTATTCGCCATCCTGATAAATAACCAAAGCACCGATGTTTTTTGAAATCATAATTTCGAGAGCCTCGAAAACAGTTTTAGAGGAGTCAATCACATTTACGGTATTTCCTTTGTGTAAAATAATGTGGGAAACTTTTTTCATAATCAGTAAGTTTAAGTTTTAGGTTAAGCATAAATTAGTCAATAACTTGCTAAAAACCAAATATTTCCAAAAAAAATGCAGTACTTCATTATGAAGCACTGCATTTGCAAATAGGTAAATCTTTGTACTATTTTCCTCCAGCTACTACTTCTATAAAAGATTCGGGAGTCAAATACTGTTGAGCTGTTGCTAAAATAGCTTCGGGCTTAATAGATTTGATATGTTCAAAATACTTATTATAAAAATCAAGCGGTAAACCTTCCGACATAATGATTTTATAGCGGTCTGCAATTTCAAATGGTGTATTGAGCGAGCCTGCAAAAGCCCCTATCATATAGTTACGAACAGCCGCTAACTCATCGCTCGAAATAAGTTCTGTTTGTAAAATATGTAGCTCTTTACGAATTTCATCAAGTGTTTGTTGAGTGAACTCTTTTTTCACATCCGTTCCTATAATAAAATATCCTGCTTTTGAGAATGGTACAATATTAGACCCAATACCGTAGGTAAATCCTTTGTCTTCACGAATATTTTTCATGAGCCTAGAGCCAAAGTATCCACCAAGAACTTCGTTGGTTACCAACAAATTAAAATAATCAGGATGATTACGGGTAACAAGCTTTTTTCCCAATCTAATCGATGATTGCATGGCATTTTCTTTTTCGATAAGAATCGGTTCGGCAATAGGAGCTGAGTCAATATCGAAAGTAGGAGTGGAGTCTAGCCTTTTTTGCAAAGGAGTATCGCCAAAAGCTTGGCTTACCAATTGAATATCGGCTTCTGTAACTTTACCAGAAAGAAAAATACGACAAGGCTGATTTTTCCAGTGGCTCTTATAATAATCAACCAAATCTTCTCTGGTAATAGCCTCAATTACCTGACTGGTTAAATGCTTTCCGTAAGGGTGCTGAGTGCCAAAAAGAGATTTCCGTATTTTTTGATTAGCTAAAAACGAGGTTTTTTCTTGATTAACTTGAATCGTTTGTAGCTGAATTTTTTTGAGGGTATTGAGTTCTTTTTCTGGGAAAATAGAGTCATTGAGTATTTCCTGTACCATTGGTAACAGTTGGTCAAGGTACTTGGTGAGGCCATATACAACAAAACTAGCCCTATCAACGCCATGTGTAAACTCTGTGAAAGCCCCAAATTGGTCAAAATACTCGCTAATCTGATTAGAATTATGTTGCGAAGTACCTTCATTCAGCATTTTGGAGGTAAAAAAAGATATTCCATTTTTGGTATCATACCAGTTGCCTGCATGAAACGATAGTTCAAGTTTTACGACGGGTTGTTCGCCCACATTGATTACATGTAAAGGAATACCATTAGCCAAAGTATAAGTTTGGGCTAGTGGTATATGTACCTGCTCAATGGTATGGAATGCAGGGCTAGTGGTTCTATCGAGTGTATTTATATCCATGAAATGAGCTTTGCTTTTGTTGTAAGGGGTCAATATACCTACGAATTGCTATAAAAACAAAATGACATTTCCGTAGAAATGCCATTTTACTAAATAATCATAAAATATCTTGATACTAGTTTGCTGCAACTTTAGGAGCTGAGTTGAAATTAGCATGTAAAGAAATTCTTAATGTTTGTGCCAAAGGACTTCCACTTGCAGTAGGAATCAAGTAAGCGAAGTCTAAACCATATTTTTTCTCTAATTTGATACCTACACCAACGGTAGCATATTTTCTACCACCTTTAGTACCATTTTCGAAGTAGTAACCCGCACGGCCAGCAAACATATCATTGTAAAGGTATTCAGCACCCAATGATACAGCTACTTCCTTTAACTCTTCGCTGAAACCACCTGGAGCATCACCAAACGAACCCAAGATACCACCAATAGCTGTTGAAGGTAATTTGAGATTACCGTTGGCATCGTAAGTTGGCGTTGGCACCATCAGCTTATTGATGTCGGCAGTAAGAGTAAGTTTGTTATGTTCGTCGATAGAGTTGATTGCGGCAAAACCAGCTTTCAGGTTAGTAGGGATAAAGTTTGATTCATTACCACCGTAAGACACACGACCCGAAATATTTTGAATCATTACCCCCCAGTTATAGTTCCAAGGTTTATCACTTTTAGAAGTATGGAATATCCCAATATCTGCTGCTACAGTATTAACAGGTTGTGCTGTAAAGCTACCACCGCTAGAGTTGGTTACAACGCCCGAGAACAAAGTAGAATTAATGTATTTTAAATTTACCCCTAAACCTAGTTTTTCTGATAATTTACGTGAATAGGATAAGTTAATTGCATATTCTTTTGAATTAAAATTACCTAAGTTGTTACCATTGTTGTCGGTTTGTTGGAACAAGCCCATGTCAAAATAGTGAATTGATGCCCCAATCACTTGGTCGTTTTTAATTTTTTTATAAAAACTACCATTCAATAATGCCATGTCGTTTACTAATTGACGTAACCAAGGGGTATATGAAAGAGAAACGCCCATGTCTTTGCCTGAGAAAGGGAGTTTTCCTGGGTTCCAGAATATTGCGTTGGCATCACCGTCTGCTGTAGAAATTGCAACACCCGCGTCACCCATACCTGCAGAACGAGCGTCAGGAGTGAAAATCAATGAGCCGATTACAGGTGAAGGAACAGATTTTAACGAACCTTGCACAGGTGTTTGTGTTTGAGCTACAACACTTGCTGCAGACATTGTCAATCCAAGCATCAAAGACGCTCTAAGAGCGTTTGTAACTTTTCTAATCATTGTTTTTAAGGTTAAAGTTTTTCGGATGAGGCACATTCCAAAAGTAATATATTTTTTACTTTAATGTGAAAGAATACCTGAAAATCCTTGACTTAAATTATTTAACGGATACCAATTTGCCGTTTGCTGAAGCTTGATATGTTATCGTTAGTGACTTTACAAAAATACGATAAAAGTAAATACCTCGTGCTATTGATAGAGAATCTTCTGTTAAATCCCAGAAAAAATTCTCACATGGACTAGGTGCATCGTAAACATTTTCACTGATTACTTTGAGCAGTTTACCTTGGCTATCAAAAATTTCGATACTTACAGCTAAATCATCTCCTTTGCGATTGTGTTCAAAACTAAAGTATGTTTTGTCAACAAATGGGTTTGGGAAAGCTTTAACATTACTTAGGTGATTTGTTGACGCAAAGACAACCCTAAAAGGCAACGTTTTCTCTGTAGAATTATTGTATACATCCCAAACTTTTATTTTTAATAAATGATTCCCTTCTCTCAGGTTTTCAAAGTTATAAAGAATTTCCCCTTTTTTGAAATTATCAAGCTCGCTTGTATAATAGGAGTTTAGTATAACATTGGTAGTATCGTCGAGGGTGAGCATGATTTGATGCCCTAATCCATCAGTAGCAATATTGATGCCACTTTCATCTGATAGCTCTACTATCAATTTGGGATTAGCGTTTGTAATATACAGGGTTTTTTCGACTTTTTCATCAAGATACAGTTTAACATCTGGCCCTGTGTTGTCGATAGTACTAATTTTGCTTGAACCACCTACAACAACAACCTGTTCGCCAGTGGCATCTGTTTGGGTTGTGGGGTTTTCGGCATACAAATAGATACGACCT
Organism: Flectobacillus major DSM 103; assembly: GCF_000427405.1. NCBI lineage: Bacteria > Pseudomonadati > Bacteroidota > Cytophagia > Cytophagales > Flectobacillaceae > Flectobacillus > Flectobacillus major. The sequence continues at coordinate 3,447,654 of NZ_KE386491.1, read as the reverse complement.
AGGCCATACTGATAATTAATATCTTTGGGGACAATAAAGGTAATATCAAATTGCCCATTTTTTATACTTGCTTTTCCCTGAAAAATAAGATTGGTATAATCGTTGTAAGTAAACTTACTGCCTTTGCCTCCTAGTGTATTGAGTGTTTGGGGCTTATCAAAAATACCGATTTGTACTTGACCATTGAATGTTTTGTCGACTGTATCACTTCCCTTGTCTTGTATTTGTCCTGTAATTGTTACCCTCGACAAAGCTTTGAGTGTATCGGCATTGGTTAGTTTTTTGCTATTGATAGTTTGAATGGTTATGTCTTTTAATGGGTAAAGTAGCTGCATTGAAGGGTCTCCTAGCAAAGCAAAATTACGATTGACAACTCCTGTTAAACTATTGTTTTTGGTTATTCTGACAATATCGCCTAATCGGGGTATAGTTCCATGAATATTTTTAAAGGCATTTTCATAGAAGGCTTGATTAATAAGGTAGTTGGTACTTTGAAATACAGGTCGAGTAGTAGTTAACAAGGCTATTGCTCCTCCTTTATTGCTTAGTAAGGCTAGTTCTGCCCCCGAAACTTGATTGGGGTCGTCGTATCGCCCAAACTGGCAGGTGGCCGTAAGCATCAAAGGCATATTTTTATAATTATTCCAATTGGCGATGTCTTTTGTAGTAAGTATTTGTTCATCGCTCCATCCAGATTCAGCTCCGTGGCCATTGTAGTTAATAATTAAAGCTCCTTTTTCAATAGTATTTTTAATGGCTAAGTTGGCTTGTGGGCTTCTTTGCCCTTCGGGTAACAAAACAAGAGGGTAGTTGTCCAAGTAAATTTTTTCGCTTTTGTAAGCGGGATAAGTACTATTGACAATGCGTGAAAAATAGTCGGCATCGCTTTGGTGAATATTGCCGTCGCCATCGTCGGCAACAAAGGCAACTTTACTTCGCCAATTACCCAGCGAGCTCTGCTTGGCATAGCTAATAAGCTTTTTTACAATATCCTGTGCCTCTGTTTTACTTTTTACGGGCAAACGACCAATACCTATTTCTAAAGTATGGTCTCCGAGTTCGTCCTCTTGCCATGTTCCTTCTGTGTCTTCAAGAAAACCAAAATAATCATCGGACGAATAGCTATAAATAGGATGTAACGACTCTCTACTTTGATAAGCTGGAATATATATATTCTTGGTTTCGTTATTAACTACAACCGAACGCTTTTTGTAGTCGTAGGAAGCATCACCAAAAAGGAGTAAATATTTGAATTTTTGGGGATTTCGGTCAAATAGTACTTTGGCAAAATCTCGAATAGCACTAATATCGGGCTGTCCAGAAGCAAACTCATTATAAATTTCCTCTATCGATACCACCTTCACATCTAATTTATCATGCTCTTTTCTGAAGTTGGCCAATTGATTAGCATATTCTCTGATACTTTCAGCCGTAACAATGAGCAAATCGGGAGTATCTATTGATCTGATATTTTGATTCTTTAGAGGCTTAAATGAGGAAGGGAATAAATAGCCAGTTGCATTAAACGCAATAAACTCTCGTAAAACAGAGGTATTTGTACCAAATTGAGCTTGTTGATTACTGACTTGGTATTGCTGGTTGATAGGTAGAATTGGATTGGTGACATCCCAAATCATAAGATTATTGTTGGCTTCACTCAGCACAAAAGTTGCCTGTGGGTATTGGAGGCTTTCAAAAGCTCTAAAATGTGTTTGGTTATTGTATAATTGAAGTCTTTTGAGGCTTTGTAATCCTAAAAAATTCAAGAATGCACCACCCGAAGTAAGTGCTTTTCGGTCAAATATTAGTGCAATACTGAGGGTATTACTTGTGGTAATGTTATTACTATTAATACTAAAAACCTGTGTATTAGGTTTGCCTTTAAAGTCGTACCGTTCTGCTGTAATGGCGTCCAAGCTTTGCGTACCAAGAGCTTGCCCATTGATGCTCAGCCTGAACTCGGTTTGCCCATAAGAAGTATTCAGTACCGATGACCTTAGTTGAATAGCAGTATTGGGCATAAGGTTTTGTCCCGAAAAGGTAAAAATTTGTTGGCTATTTCCTACAAACTCTTCACCGTACCATTCACGTCCTGAGCCTGCAAAGGGGGCTTGTGCCAATATATTTCGACGGTCAATTTCATGAAATTCGTAGTTATCGAAACTACCAATTTGATTGTTTGTCGTTGTCGAAGTACGGGTATCTATTCGTAATCCGGGTGTTTGGGCAAGTGTAATAAAGTAAAAAGTGGTATCAGAATAAATATTGGTTTGATGCGTGATTTCTTTTTGGGCGGTATTGAAAAGGAGCGAATGTGGCGATTGCCCATAAAATAAGATATAATCGTCGTTATCAAATTTTTGGTCTTGCTCACCCACCACCTGAATCGCATTTTCTTGTAAATCTATAGCACGGCTTACAGCATTACTTTGAGGTAGCATTTTTCCTGTATTGCCATAAATTTTTAGTAATTGTGGATTAAGCGTATTTACGTCGAAGCCATATTTTTGTAGCGTACTTTTATCTATTTTATAAATCCCCGATTGTGTAATACCAATTTTGAGCCATAGTCCACTGGACAATACACTGTTTTGGGCTTGTAACAAAAATGGAAAAGCCCAACCCAAAAACACGATAAATAGTCTAGTAAACTTATACATATTGAGCTGTTGGTTAAATACTTTACCAACGGTTATAAAGCCTGTAAAATTATAGTTTTTTTACCAAAGCATTGGCCGACACTACATATCGCTTGCCACTGTGGGGGTCGGTACACAAAAAGCGAGTACGTCTTAATTCTCCCTTGACAAATTTTTTACCATTGACCAAAAAGCTCTCGCCTACAGCTAGGCTTGTTAGTGGTACATGCTGATTGTCGATATGGGGTAATTCGTCAAAGCTGCGGAGAGCATTTGTGAGAGGTACACACCCTTGTGTACTGGCAGAGGGGTTCTGAAGGTACATTGTCAAAGGTTGTAAAATAGATTCTGGAAATACATCGAGGGTTAATATTGGTTCAAAAAGCTTTTTAAAATTATTTTTCCATTCTTTTCCATGCGGGTCTTTTTTTCTTTTGTATTGTTGGAAAGTTACCAGATGAGCCACTTCATGGATGTATGTAATACTAAAAGCGTAAGGGTTGAGATTACCATTGACTGTAATTTGATGCCCTTTATCTTTTCTGAAGCTGTAATCTCCTAATTTTGTTTGCCTTGGCTTGGTTATTTTGAATTGGAATCGGTGTTGTTTCCACAGCTCAAAACAGTAAGTTACGGCCTTAGGAGGAAAATATTTTTCAAATGTGATATATTCCTTGTTCATATTACGAATATAATAAAAAACCTCATTAAGGGGACTTAATGAGGTTAAAATCAAAAAGCCTCACATAGTGAGGCTTTTCTAATTTCTTTCGAAATTTCAGAAAATACTAGTGAGCAGCAGGAGCAGCAGCAGAATCAACAGCAGCTGAATCAGCAGCAGCAGTATCAACAGCAACTGTAGTATCTACAGCAGCAGCAGCTGAATCAACAGCAGTAGTTTCAGCTTTCTTTTCTGAACAAGCAGCCAATGACATCATACCAGCTACTAATGCGAATGCGAACAATTTTTTCATTTCTTTTGTGGTGTTTAAGGTTTGAGCTACAAAGTTAAGTACAACTTATATTCCCTCCAAGACATTGGGCAAAAATTTTAATTAAATTTTAATAATTGCCCTAAAGTTCTTTGTTTTAGGCTGTAAATTATTGGAAAAGTTTAATAATAACCTGCGAATGATAATTATTCTAAGAGAGAGTTTTTTAATTTTTGATTCAAAATAAAGACTACAGGTAAGAAGGTATCTTGTTTTTGTAATATTTTGAGAGGAGAATGCTTTCAAAAAAATATCCCAATACCTCAACCCGAAAGAAGATGTATTGGGATACTTAAAAATATTGGACACTATTTAATGAACTTTTTGAGTCTATTATAAAAGCCTGTACTTTTAAAAGTGAAGGTTTTGTGCATGATATAGTTGAAAATAAAACTAAAGCCCATTCCTACTACTTGACAGCCTAATTCGTTGGCATTAATAGTTTTGTGAATAATAGGTAATTCAACTATGTTATCTTTGAAAAGGTTATTGACAAATGACAAAGAGCCGACCGCAAAAAACCAGGTTACTCCCCAAGAGCCTGCCGCTACCATCATAAACTTCACCATTTCACGGCGTGTTTGATTAGAGTTTCGGGCATCAAAGGCAAACATTTTGGTGAGAGTAAATCCTACAAAAAACGAAATGATATACCCATAAGACACCGATGCACCATACGATAAATTGAGGTTATTTCTTAAAATACTACCCGACACCAGTTGAACAATAGCTCCTGTTCCAGCTACTAAAAAATAGGCAATGAAGTCTTTTTTATTAAGTAGTTTCGATTGTTTTGAATTTGACACCTTAGAAAATATTTTTAACCAAGTCTGGAGCAATACCTAAGAGTATCGTTAAGGCTGTAGTTATGATCAATGTTAATTTATAAATAGGAGAAATTTCGATTTTCTCTAAATCTCCTTTTTTCAAATATGCGGCAATAATAGGCTTGAAATAATAATATACCCCAACTGCAGACATCAATACTGCAATTACAAGGATTCCTTTAAACAAACTCGATACATTGCTGAAGGCATCGCTAAAGATAAAGAATTTACCAAAGAAACCTGCAGTAAGTGGAATACCCGCCAATGAAAGCATAGATACTGCTAGTACAAATGCTAGGAAAGGGTTGTTGGTAGATAAGCCATTGAGAGCATTAAAACTTTCATCAGGCTTACCTGCTTTGGCTTTAGCCTCAGATACCAAAATCAAAACAGCAAACGCCGAGATTGTAGCAATCGAATAAGCTAATGAATAAAACAAAATAGAAGCATTAGTATTTGGCGTTTTGGCCAGTACCGTAATCAATAAATAACCAGCATGTGAAATACTTGAATAGGCCAACATTCGCTTGAAACTTACTTGATATACTGCCGAAATATTGCCGATTATCAAGGTTAAGCATACAATATAAACCAATGGATTTCCCCATAAGCCATATACCGATGGAAACGAAATGGATAACAAACGGTAAGTTGCAGCTACACCCGCTGTTTTTACTACTGTCGACATAAAAGCTGTAAATAAGCTAGGTGCACCATCATATACATCTGGTGTCCAGAAGTGGAAAGGAGCAGCCGATACCTTAAACAATAAGCCAACAAATATCAACGTAATGCCAGCATACAAAATAGGGCCCGATGGTGACAATAGAATATCTTGCTGTTTGGCTTGGGCTACCATTATGCCAATACCATTGATATCGAACGAACCTGTAGCACCATAAACCAAGGCAATACCAAACAAAAGAATACCCGTCGCAAAAGACCCCATTAAGAAATATTTAAGGGCTGCTTCATTCGAGCGAAGATTTCTTTTGTCTGAACCTGTCAAAACATACATTGCTACCGACAAAATCTCTAAGCCTACAAATAACATAATAAGATTTTGGAAAGTAACCATCATGATAGCCCCAACTACCGAGAACAACATAACAGCGTAGTATTCGGCAGGGTGGGTGTGTTCTTCATCATCGCCAAAGCTTCTTGAAATACAAGCCACCAAGGCAGCCGATATTAAAATCACAGAGGCAAAATTGATAGAAAGATTATTGGTCTTCAACATATTGTTGAACCAATAATATTCATGATTCCAATCTGCAAGGTTTAAGCCTAGGGCAACTAGAATAAAAAGTAGTGTGGCTGGCAATAAGATTTTACGGTTATTTAAAAACCCTAAAAACAAATTGGCGATACCGAAAAGTGATAAAGCTATAATTGCGTTCATATTTGCTGTATCGTAAAACCCCACAAAATAAGCCTGCAAGGTTTGATTAGATTTCTTACTTATTTATGATTAATAACAATTGGCTCACTGCTGGTTCTGAAACTTTCAAAATAGCATTTGGAGCAATACCTAGTACAATAACCAACACGGCGATAGGTAAAAGAGTGGCTCGTTCTGTAAAGCCCAAATCTTCAAAGCCTTCTGTGAGGGTTGTTGTTGTACCAAACATTGATTTTTGTACCAAACGTAGCATATAAACTGCCCCTAAAATGATTGTTAAACCTGCTACAGCACCAATCCAAGCATTGTATTCATAAACACCTTTCAAGAGTAAAAACTCGCCTACAAAACCATTGGTAAGTGGTAATGCTACCGACCCCAACATAATAATAATGAAAAGAACTGTGAGTTGTGGCGTAGTCTGAGTGATACCTCCCAAACGTTCTAATTCTCTTGATTTAGTACGTTGCTGAATAATCTCAACGATAAAAAACAAACCAACTACATTGATTCCGTGAGCAAGCATTTGGATTAAAGCCCCTTGTATACCGTCTAGGTTACTAGCAAAAATACCTGCCGACATCAATCCTACGTGAGCAAATGATGAATAAGCAATCAAACGCTTCATATCTTTTTGCTGAATGGCAATAATCGAACCGTAAACAATACCAATTACCGACAAAATAACGGCTGTATTGCCCCAAGCCTGTACCCCAAGTGGAACAGTTGGCAACAAGATTCTGATTAAACCATAAGTACCCATTTTTAGCATAATACCCGAAAGAAGCATTGTGCCTGCTGTAGGAGCTTCTACGTAAGTATCGGGTTGCCAAGTATGGAATGGGAATAGAGGCATTTTGATAGCAAAAGCAATAAAGAATGCCCAGAACAAATACCCTTGCTGTGAAGCATCCAATAGCTTGGCGGCATCGTACAAGGCCGTAATCTCTGAAGTATGTGTTGGGGTTTTGAGGTATAAATATACCAATGCTAACAACATAAATAGAGAACCAAATAAGGTATAAACAAAAAACTTGAAAGTAACCTTGATTCTGTTTTCGCCACCCCAAATAGCCGCAATAAAATAAATAGGAATAAGAGCAGCTTCAAAGAAGAAGTAAAACACAAATGCGTCTTTTGCTGTAAATACACCTACCAATGCAGCTTGCATAAACAAAATCAACGCATAAAATGTAGATGGGTTTTTGTAGTTAATCTTAAATGTGGATAAAATAATGAATGGCACCAACAAGGTTGTAAGGCTCACCAAAATGAGGCTTATGCCATCTATTCCAACAGAAAACTTAATGCCTGCCGATGCTATCCAGTTGTAAGATGCCCCAAACTGTGTGGTGGCATCAGGAACAAAAGTATAGTATGTATATGCCCCAAGAGCCAACTCAGCCAATGCGGCTGCTAATGCCAGAACTTTTGCATTTTCTCCTTTCGTGGTTAAGGTTACTAACCCTGCGAAAATGGGAAGAAGTATTAGTGTAAGTGTTAACATTTATAAAAACGTTATCTGTTGATCATTCAATTTAGAAAACCTCCTATTCAGGATGGTAAGAAACCAGTGAACCGTTTTAGCCCAATATAAAAGCTCGCAAGCTCCAAGCTAATATTACTGCAATAGATACTACCATAGCGAAAATATAATACCCTGTAGTACCATTCTGCAATAATCTAACTTCTGCCGAAAGCCCTTTAACAAGTTTTCCAATGCCTTCTACTATAAGGTCGATTACCAAGAACTCGATGGTCGAATAGAAGAAGTTGGATAAAACTGTAATTGGTTTCACAAACAATGAGTCGTACAGCTCATCAATATAAAATTTATTGTAAACCACTTTTTGTAAACCACTTTCAGTACCATCGGCTTCTGGCACAGCTTTTTTGCTGATATACATAACATAAGCCACTGCTGCCGAAACCACTGCTGCTACTACCGAAACAGCCATCAACATCTTTTCGGTAGACTCGTCTACTTCGTGTGCAGCACCGTGTGCTTGTGCAAACAATGGTGCCATAAACTCGGCAAGACTAGCGTGTCCTCCAAAAATGTGGGGTAAATTAAAGAATCCACCAACAGCCGACAATACCGCTAGTATCATCAATGGAGCTGTCATTGTAATTGGCGATTCATGCAAATGATGCTCTTGCTCGTGTGTTCCTCTAAATTCACCAAAGAATGTCAAGAACAACAATCTGAACATATAGAATGAAGTCATCATTGAGCCAATTACAGCAAATACCCACATGATTTTGTTATGCTCATATACATGAGCCAAAATTTCATCTTTCGAGAAAAAACCCGCAAATGGAGGAATACCAGAAATAGCAATTGTAGCAATCAAGAACGTCAGGAAAGTAATAGGGAGTTTTTTACGAAGCCCACCCATCGAGCGAATATCTTGTTCGTCGGACATTGCGTGAATCACAGAACCTGCCCCCAAGAACAACAAGGCTTTGAAGAAAGCGTGAGTCATTACATGGAAAAATGACGAAGAATAAGCCATTACCCCAAGACCCATAAACATATACCCTAACTGCGATACCGTAGAATAGGCCAAAACCTTTTTAATATCATTTTGGAGTAAACCAATAGAAGCAGCCAAAATAGCTGTTGCAAGACCAACCCATCCAATTACTTCGAGGGTATCAGGCGACAAACTGTACAAAATATTTGAGCGAATAATCATATAAATACCCGCTGTTACCATTGTAGCTGCGTGGATAAGAGCCGACACTGGCGTAGGGCCAGCCATTGCGTCTGGAAGCCAAGTGTACAATGGAATTTGAGCTGATTTACCCATTGCCCCTACAAAAAGGAGTAATGTGATAAACATCAACGTTTTATCGCCAGATTCATAACCACCTTCTGCTACTTTGCTGAATACTTCGGTGTATTCAATTGTACCAAAATGAGATATGATTAAGAAAATACCTAGCAAAAAGCCTAAGTCACCGATACGGTTCATAATAAAAGCTTTGCGAGCGGCATTTCCGTAGTTGGTATTTTTGTTCCAGAAACCAATGAGCAAATAAGAACAAAGCCCAACACCTTCCCAGCCAATAAACATCACAACGTAGTTTGAACCCAATACCAACAAGAGCATGAAGAACAAGAAAAGGTTTAAGAAAGCAAAAAACTTCCCAAAACCTTCGTCGTGGTGCATATAGCCAATCGAGTAGATGTGAATCAATGAACCAACGCCTGTGATAATGAGCAACATTAACAAAGAAAGCTGGTCAATCTGAAAGGACATTGCGATGTTCAGGTCGCCAATCGTAATCCAGTCAAATACATGAGCTATTTCGGGCTGTCCCGAGAAACTCGTAAAAAGGCTAAGAGCACAGGCAAAAGAGGCTAATGCCGCTGCCGAACCGATGATACCAACTAATGATTTGGGAACTCGACGGAATCCAATTCCGTTGATGAGGAAACCAATTAGTGGAAAAAGAGGGATAAGTACTGCTAATGACATAATTTTTAGAGCTATGAGCAGTGAGTATTGAGTGTTGTTATATACAAGCTCAAAAACCCACACCTGATAATTACCACTTTAATTTATTCAAAATACCCACATCTATAGATTGGATGTTGCGATAAATCATGACAATGATTGCTAATCCAACAGCTACTTCTGCTGCGGCAACAGCCATAATGAAAAATACAAAAACCTGACCTGAAGGGTCGGCTTTGTAAGAAGAAAAGGCTGCTAGTAGAAGATTGGCTGCATTTAGCATCAATTCGACTGACATAAAGATAATGATAGCATTGCGGCGAGTCAATACGCCAATAATGCCGATACAGAACAGTGCCGTACTGAACCACACATAGTAATTCAGCGGAATTTGTCGGATAACGTCAGGTATTTGTTGCATAAGTCTTTAAGTTTACGTGATTAGAAGAAGCCTAATTTTCTCCCTATTTAATCTATCATTGAGAATACCAAGTTTCCTCCAAACATTCAACTCTAAATGGTTAACCTCTGTTGACGAGGTACATTTGTAGTTCTTACAGTTTTCAGAAAATTCGGGGCAAAAATAAGGAATAATGTTTGAAAACTCGCTAAAATATGAACCAAATCCAAGCGTATTTTCATTATAAACATTTCCTGTACTATCTATTGTTAAATGCTCTAAGCTTTATTTCGGTAAGTTTGCGTTTGGTATCGAGTGGAAAATCACCTTTCATAATCCAATCATAATAAGATGGCTCGTCTTTCAATACCTGCAAAACTGGTTTTCCTGCGTGTTTTCCAAAGTTGATAACCTCGATGCCTTCACGGTTAAAAACAATGCGTTGGGCAAAATCTACTAGCTTTGAGGCCGTCAATTCATGAAGGGCATCCATGTCGTTTTTGATAGGCTCAAAATCTTCGCCTTTCTCATTTTTTATAACAACTCCCGCATATTTTTTGATTTGGGCATTTAGTATCTCCAACGTTGCAATAGTATCTGCTTCGGCCGAATGGGCGTCGATCAATTCTTTATTGCAGTAAAAACGATATGCCGCCGACAAGTTGCGAGGCTCCATCATGTGAAAAATCCGTTGAGCGTCAATCAAACGACGGTTTTTTACATCAAACTCAACATCGTTTCTCAAAAATTCCTCGACCAAAATCGGAACATCAAAACGATTGGAGTTGAAGCCTGCCAAATCACAGCCTTCCAAAAACTGAGCCATAGATTTTGCAATTTGCTTGAAGGTGGGTTCGTCTTTGATATCCTCATCATAAATTCCATGAACCAGCGACGATTCTAATGGAATTGGTATTCCTGGATTGACACGACGAGTCTTTATCGTAACGCTTCCATCAATATTGGCTTTGGCAATACTAATTTCTACGATACGATCTTTAATAACATTCACGCCTGTTGTTTCTAAGTCGAAAAAGGCGAGTGGTTTGCGAAGATTCAATTGATGTGTGAGCATAAGGCTTAGCCTCAGGTGAGGTGAGGCCTTGCAAAGTTAGCCAAAATAAAATTGATTCGTGTGTTGCGTTTCATTTCTTATTTCTATTTTTGGCAAAACATAACAAAAAATAAGTATTTTCAGTTATTTGTATTAAGTATAATCATTAGCGGTTTTTGTATTGATGGGCAATAATTCACCCGTTTTCTTTTGTAAACTATCTTAGCATTGAATTGTTTACTTGCTAAATCACTCATAATTCATAAAATAAAATAGCCATCCAATACAGTGGATTGGATTAAAGTATGACTACAAAATATTTCGTTCAAGCTTTAGAAGAAGAGTTTAAGCAACAACAGTACGGTAATAATCCCGTTGAATTATATGAGCCTATCAGGTATTTGATGTCACTTGGAGGGAAGCGGATGCGGCCACTTATGACACTCATGGCCACTGCTTTATTTACCGACGATTGGCAAAAGGCCGTAAAACCTGCTACTGCTGTAGAGGTTTTTCACAATTTTACCTTGATGCACGACGATATTATGGATAATGCCCCTTTGCGAAGAGGAAAACCTACTGTGCATGCCAAATGGAACAACAATACGGCTATTCTTTCGGGCGATGTAATGCTTGTGCAAGCTTACGAGCTGATGATGTACGTGGAAGACACTCAGTTGCGAAAAGCTTTGGTGAGGTTTAATAAAACAGCAGCAGAGGTTTGTGAAGGCCAACAACTGGACATGAATTTTGAGACCAGAGATAACGTTACTGAGGCCGAATATATCGAGATGATTAAGCTAAAAACATCAGTATTACTTGGCTTTGCCCTCGAACTGGGCGGTATTATTGGAGGGGCTAGCGAAAAATCGTGTGCCCATTTGTACGATATGGGTATTTGTATTGGGTTAGGGTTTCAACTAAAAGATGATTTGTTAGATGTATATGGTGACCCCGAAAAGTTTGGTAAGCAAGTAGGAGGGGATATTATTTCTAACAAAAAAACCTTTATGCTTATCGAAGCTATCGACAAAGCTACAGGCCAAACTCAGCAAGACCTCAACAGATGGCTCGAAGCCAAAACTTTTGACCCTATCGAAAAAGTTAATGCTGTTAGAGTAATTTATGACCAATTGGGCATTCGGCAATTGGCCGAAGCAAAAATTAATGATTATTTCGACAAGGCTTTTGACTTACTCAATACCCTCAAAGTGGAAGAGGAAAGAAAAGCTACTTTAAGAGCTTTTGCAGAGATATTGATAGATAGAGAAGTTTAATGTAAATTTGTAGATATAAACCATATAGCAGTCAGTCATCTGACTGCTTTTATTTTCTAGGAAATGACAGAATTATCGCTTACCGTTATTCTAATAGCCATAACCGTTGGTATTAGTCTTTTTGCTTTTAGAAACTACGATTTCTTGGGCAAATTAATTATGAATCCTTATCAGATTACCCGCAACAAAGAATATTGGCGATTTTTGACCTCAGGCTTTATTCATGCCGACTACGGGCATTTGTTTTTTAATATGTTTACCTTGTATTCTTTTGGGCAGTTTATGGAATATGTTTTTCAGCAAACTTCTGGAGAAATGGGGCAAATTTATTTCTTGATTTTGTATTTGGGGGGTATTATCGTTTCGGATATGCCAACATACTTCAAAAATAAAAACAACTATCACTATAATTCGTTAGGGGCTTCGGGCGGGGTGTCGAGTGTACTGTTTGCGGCTATATTGTTTGGGCCCACCCAAACGCTTCAAATTTATGCTATTTTGCCTGTGCCTGCGGTATTGTTTGCGGTATTGTACACATGGTATTCGATTTATATGTCTCGTCGTAATATGGACAATGTCAATCATTCAGCTCACTTATATGGGGCATTGTATGGTGTGATATTTACAACATTAGTATACCCAAAGGTTTGGTCGATTTTTATCTCTCAAATTTTACTTTGGATTCAATCATTCTGAGACGATATTTAAAATGCTCAAAAAGATTTGTTTAACTATTAAATAGACTTTTGGCAGAAGTATTCAATTTATGCAAAAAAGAAACATAGCCATTTTAGGCTCGACGGGTTCGATAGGTACACAGGCTTTGGAAGTCATTGAAGCCAATCTTGATATTTTTGAAGTAGAAGTACTTACGGCACAAAACAATGCCGATTTGTTGATTACTCAAAGTATTCAGTTTAAGCCCAATTGTGTAGTGATTGGTCACGAGGAATTGTACAACAAAGTATTTCAGGCTCTCGACCCTTTAGGTATCAAGGTATATGCTGGGGCTAAAGCCTTGGAATCGGTAGTACAAATGGAGGCTATCGATATTGTTCTTACCTCTATGGTAGGCTATGCTGGCTTATTGCCTACTATCAGAGCTATAGAGGCAGGCAAACATATTGCTTTGGCCAATAAAGAAACCCTTGTAGTAGCTGGCGAGCTAATTACAAAACTGGCTTTGGAAAAAGGAGTTCGTATTTTTCCTGTCGATTCCGAGCATTCTGCTATTTTTCAATGCCTCGTTGGCGAGTTCCATAATCCTATCGAAAAAATCATCTTGACTGCTTCTGGAGGGCCTTTCCGTGGCAAAAAAAGAGAAGAATTAGCCAAGGTTACAAAAGCTCAAGCGCTGAAACATCCCAATTGGGTAATGGGGGCAAAAATTACGATAGATTCTGCTAGCTTGATGAACAAAGGCTTGGAAGTGATTGAAGCTAAATGGCTTTTTGACCTTACTGCCTCACAAATCGACGTAGTTGTGCATCCACAGTCTATTATTCACTCGTTGGTTCAGTTTGAGGATGGTTCTATCAAAGCTCAATTAGGCTTGCCCGATATGAAGCTTCCTATTCAGTTTGCATTGGGTTTTCCGAATAGAATAAAATCCGACTTTCCTCGTTTTGACTTCATAAATTACCCAAATCTCACATTTGAGCAACCTGATAAAGAAACATTTCGTAACTTGCAATTAGCATTCGATGCTATGGCTCGGGGCGGTAATATGCCTTGTATCTTGAATGCTGCCAACGAAATAGCTGTTGCGGCTTTTTTAGAAGATAAAATAGGTTTTTTACAGATGTCAGATTTAATTGAAACTTGTATGGCAAAAGTAGAGTTTATCAAGAGTCCGTCGCTCGATGATTATATTCAAACAGATGCTGAAACCAGAAAATTTGCAGCCACATTACTTTAAATATTTAACAGAAAAATTTAATTGAAAAAAGTATTAGTTCAGACAATCAATATTTTAACTAATACTAATAGCTAAACAATGGAAGGACTAGTGAAGGTTGGACAGCTTATTTTAGGGCTGTCAATTTTAGTAAGTTTGCACGAATTTGGGCATTATATCACTGCTAAGTGGTTCAAAATGAGAGTAGAAAGGTTCTACCTGTTTTTCGACTTTCTATTCCCAATTCCCACCGTTTTAAATTTTGCTCTCTTCAAAAAGAAGATTGGAGAAACAGAATATGGCCTTGGTTGGTTTCCGTTGGGGGGGTACGTATCTATTGCTGGTATGATTGATGAAACTCAGGATGCCTCTAAGCTTGCAGCTGTACCTGAGCCTTGGGAATTTAGAGGTAAACCCGCTTGGCAACGCCTTATTGTGATGTTGGGTGGGGTGATTGTCAATGTGATTCTTGGAATACTGATTTTCTTTGGTATCAATTATCACCAAGGAAATAACTATTTGGCCAAAGAAGAAATCAACAAAGCTGGTATTTATGCTGGTGCTTTGGGCAAGGAGGTTGGTTTCCGAACAGGCGATAAAATCCTGAAAGTAAATGGTAAAGAGTATAAGGAATATAGCGACATCACAGGTGCTGTACTCGACGATAAGCCTACTTATACTGTTGATAGAAATGGCCAAATCGTGGAAGTGGCTATTCCTGATGATTTCTTGAATAAGTTATCCGACCAAAAAAGCGAATTTATTCAGCCTTTGTATGAATTTAAGGTAGCTAAGGTTACACAACCTGCTGAACCTTCATTTTTGGATAAACTATTGAATAAACAACCCGCTCAGCCATTGCCTGCTTTTACGGCTGGTATGAAGGATGGCGACAAAATATTGGCTGTAAATGGTACGCCTGTAAAGTATTTCCAGCTTTTTAGAGAAGAACTTCTCAAATACAAAAATAAGCCTGTGGCATTAGCCATTTTGCGTGATGGTAAAGTAGATACCCTTAAAATGACGGTTACTCCAGAAGGTACTGTTGGGTTTGCTACTGAATATATCATCAAAAAATCACACGAGGATTATGGCTTAGGACAGGCTTTTGTGGTGGGGGTTCATGATGCCTTTGATGTAGTGTGGAAAAATATTCAGGGTTTCAAAAAGATTTTTTCTGGACAAGTTCGTGCCGATAAGGCTCTGAGTGGCCCTTTTGAAATTGCTGATATGTATGGCTCTCACTGGGATTGGCTCAATTTCTGGAGCTTGACAGGTTTATTATCAATGGCATTGGCATTTATGAATTTGTTGCCAATACCTGCCCTAGATGGTGGACATGCCTTATTCTTGATTTTTGAAATTGTAACGGGTCGACCGCCATCAGAAAAGTTTATGGAGCGTGCACAACAAGTAGGTACAATTATTTTGTTGGGCTTGATGGTTTTTGTTTTAGGAAACGGAGCTTTCAAAAAGTTTTTCTAGTAATATGATACTAAAAAATCAAAAAAATAATGCAAAACCTGTAGGAATATCTTACAGGTTTTTGCTTTTAGGATGTATAATAGTGGCTTCTTTGGGGGCCTTCAAAAAACATGCCTTTCATACTAGTATTACCGAAATGCGTCATAACCCCAAAGAGAAATCTTTTGAAATTAGCTTACGGGTATTTAAAGATGACCTAGAGTCGGTACTGACACGAGATAACCAGAATAAAAAGATTGTATTGGATAAAACTGACAAATATGATGCTTTGATAGATAAGTATATTCAAAAGCATTTTGCGGTGCTTAATACTCGCAATCAACGATTGCCTTACCAACTACTAGGAAAGGAACAAGAGGGCGATGCGATGTGGCTCTATATTGAATTACCTATCAATGAAGCTATCAATGGTATTAAGCTACAAAATGATGTATTGATCGATATGTTTGACGATCAAACCAATATTGTGAATATCTTTTACCAGAACGATAAAAAGTCTTTTATCTTTAATCAAAAAAATAGGGTATTTACAGTATCTTTTTGATTGATAACCCCTTTGGTAAAATGCCTGAGGGGTTTGTATTTTCTTCTACAATCTTTAATAGGTCACTATGAATGGCTTGCCATGGCTGAGCCAAATTGATAGTTTCTACCCTGATTTGATGTGATTCGTAGGAATACCTCAGACTCAAATGTTGCTTTACGGTAGGGTATAATAAAATTCCTTCAGCGTGGGGGTCGGATTGATTTTTGAGATAAGCAAAAAGCTGGTAAAGATTTTCTGTATGGATTTTTTCTGTACTGAAATAGCTACTTAGGGTTTGGGTGTAATATTTGGTGTCGATAATAATTTTTCTGCCAGAAATAAAGAGCATACTAATATCGGTTTGCATTTTGGGCAAATAATTCTTCTGTTCTCCTTCTAGTTGCCAGTGTAGCCTTTCCCGAAACACACGAACACCTTTGAGTTCTATTTTGTAGAAATTACGGGTGAAGTCTTCAAATAAATAGGCCATTTTCTTTTCATCTTGGAAGAAATCTCGAAATAAAATTTCATCACCTTTTTCTGAAATCATACTTTGGGTAAATAATAGCTCACAGATATGCAATAAAAAAGTATAAGTGGTGTCTCGCTGGCACTGTAAAAAAGCCCTAGGGAAAATGTCTTGGTGCAACTGAATTTCATCTACTTGCGACAACTTTCTAACTTCTAATTGTAACTCACGGTGCAAGGTTGCTGGAATACTGGCAATACGTGTAAGCCTAATAAGGCTTGTTTTTAGTACCTGATTGACTAATATATTGGACGAATATTCGTCAAACTCACAATAGGCATATCCTTTGGGGAACGCATTTGCGAGAAGCGACTGATTGAGATTAATTTTGCCTTTGATACCTTGAAAATAATGCAGCTTGTCGTTGTAGTGGCTAAAGTAGCCTTTTTGCCAAAGTACTTTGATTTCTTTGAGTAATACCGAGCACAACAATTCATAAATATCTTTTTGTCCAGCTGTGCCTGCCAATACCAGATTTCGTTGTTCGAGTCGGTTCCAAGCATAACAAAGTAGAAAATAAATATTTTCGATAGGTATCATGGTATTATTTTTTAGGCTATTGCCAGTAAATCATTGATAGCTTCTTCAGCTTTTTCGTGTTGGTCAAACCAGTATTCTTCTAGTAACGGGGCTATTTCGAGTTGAATAATGCGTTTGTACCATTTTTGAGGGTTTTCTCCCATCGGAAAATTGGTAAAGTAGCTATGACCAATCTGAAAGCTTTTTTGGAGGTTGCGGTCTTGACTGATTATTTGATTAAGAGCGGTCAATTTTTCGATAATCCTATCAATAAAAGCGTTGTCTAAACCCTGACTATTAAGGTAGTTTTTGAACTTGCTATTAAATAGCGGTTCTAGGGTAATAAATGCAAACCTACGCCGAAGAGCATAGTCGATAATGGCCAAAGAGCGGTCGGCGGTATTCATTGTACCAATAATATGGAGATTTTCAGGTACAGAAAACGCCTCAGAATCTTTGTCGCCATAAGTCAAAGGAATTTCATTGGCTCGCCCTCGCTTATCTGATTCAATGAGTAAAAGGAGTTCTCCAAAAATACGGCTCAAATTTCCCCGATTGATTTCATCAATAATAAAAAAATGGTCGATACCAGCATTGCGTTGAGCTAATCGGCAAAATTCGTAGAAAATACCATTTTTGAGCTTAAAGCCACCATCACCGTCGGGACGAAGCCCTTGGATGAAATCCTCGTAAGAATATGACTGGTGAAATTGTACCATCTTTAGCCGAGAGTCGTCTTGTGTACCAATAAGCGTATAGGCCAATTTTTTGGCAAGAAAGGTTTTTCCGACACCAGGAGGGCCTTGCAAAATGATATTCTTTTTATAGCGAAGAGTATCTATAATGTCATCAAATTTATCATCGTTGAGAAACAAGTCGGTAAGAGCATCATTTTTTTCATAAGGAATCACAATATTTTCACGGTGGCTAGATTCCTTCTGGAGGTCTATCATAGCCTGAATAGCCTCAAATTCATCTTCGGTAAGTTTAAATAAACTTCCTTGGTTATTTTTGAGGATTTCGGAGTCTTTAAAAAAATGAATTTGTTTGAGTTCAGCCCATTCGATAGGTTGAGGAATTTTGTCTTTAATGGTAAAGCCAATCGTTTCACCAAATTGAGGGTCGAAATGCAACGGCTCAGTAATTTCGAGAATAGCCTTTATTTGCTTGATAGGAGTTGATTCATAACCAATCATTAAATCCCCTTTTTGAACACTTCCAAAATTTTTGTAAATACGACGTTTATTGCCAAACTCATTGTGCGAGGCAAAAAGCTGAGCTTGATTAAAACGCATTGAATCAAGAGACCCTATTTTGGGATTGACATTAAGCCACCAATAATTTCTGTGAGTTTTGAAAGACATAGGGCAAATATAAGTATTTGGGTAGCTTTAGGCAATAAGTACAACAGATACGAATGAAAAACCCGCTTACACAAGTGCAAGCGGGTTTTATCGTTATTTCATAAATGTACTAACCATTGAGTTCTATTTCTTCTCCGTGGTTGTTATGAAACTTGAAATCGGTAACGCCAAATGAGCTATCCTGAATAAGGTTTACCCAAGTTTTGTATTGAAAATACCATTTTAATCTACGAGAAAAAAGCCCTTTTGTAAAGTAAGCATACAAAAATGGATGTAATACAATAGTGGGTTTCTTTTCGTTTTGTTTACTAACAATATGTTCTAAGTGATGTTCTATTACATCAGAAACAATAATGCTAGCAGTGATTTTGCCAGTTCCTCCGCAAGTTGGGCAGTTTTCGGCCGTCACAACATTCATTTCTGGCCGAACCCTCTGCCTGGTGATTTGCATCAAGCCAAACTTGGTTAGTGGAAGAATTGTGTATTTAGAACGGTCAGACTTCATTTCCTCCTTCATAATATCATGGATCAGCTTTTTGTTTTCAGCTTTCTTCATGTCGATGAAGTCGATAACGATAATACCGCCCATATCACGCAATCTTAATTGACGAGCAATTTCTTTGGCAGCCTCAATATTGACACTCACGGCGGTAGCTTCTTGGTCTTCTTCGCTATTTGATTTATTGCCCGAGTTAACATCAATTACATGCAACGCTTCGGTGTGTTCAATAATCAAATAGCCCCCAGCAGGTAAGCTTACTGAGCGGCCAAAGAGCATTTTGAGTTGTTTTTCGATACCGTATTGTTCAAAAACCTTGGTTTTACCTTGGTGAAGTTTTACGATTCGTTCTTTTTCTGGAGCAATATGCTGTACATAAGCTCGGGCTTCTTGAAACAATTCTGGTGTATCAACGATAACACTATCAAAATTTTCGTTCAATAAATCTCTGAGCATCGACGTAGCACGGCTCATTTCACCAATGACTTTGTCACGAGGTTTGGCCGACCTCAAAGCCTTCATTCCCAAATCCCATTTAGCCAAAGATTCCTTCAAATCTTTATCAAGCTCATCTACGTCTTTACCTTCAGCAACAGTTCTAACAATAACACCGAAATTAGCAGGTTTAATCGACGACATCAATTTGTGTAATCTTTGTCTTTCAGATTTAGCTGTAATTTTCTTTGAAATATTGACTCCATTAGAAAAAGGTACAAGAACCGTAAATCGTCCAGCAATTGAAATATCGCACGACAATCGGGGGCCTTTGGTCGAAATAGGTTCTTTCACAACTTGTACAAGGATAGGCGTATTTTTGCCCAAAACCTTGTCGATTTTGTCGTGTTTATCTATTTCGGGTTCAAGTTTAAAGTTGTCTAATCTTCCAGAATTAAGCCTTCCAGCGATAACATCTTTGGTGAATTTATTCAAGGAATTGACATTGGGCCCAAGGTCATGGTAGTGCAAGAAAGCATCTTTTTCATAACCAATGTCGATAAAGGCCGCATTCAATCCCGTCACCATCTTCTTTACTGTTCCGAGATAGATATCCCCTACAGAAAAGTGTGGCTCGGACTCCTCTAAGTGATACTCCACAATCCTTTTGTCTTGCAAAAGAGCAATGCGGTCACCTTTGGGAGTCGAATTGATAATTAATTCGTTACTCACAGGTGATTGAAGGATTAGAAGTGAATAGAATAAGAATGTATATGGTCGCTGTGAGTTGCGGCAAATAGAAAATCAATATAATCAGACATCATATAGAAGGGTTCGTGCCCAATGTAAAAAACGCTATTGGATAATGTAATATACTTTCCAGTTGGATTTTACAAGAGGGGAGTCATTGAAGAATCAATGAGTTTTGGATAAAAGTGAGTCTATACTCTGTTAATTTGAATTGACTTTAATATCGGTGACGTATTGTTGGAATGTGTCTATGCTAATAGGCAATAGGCAACGATTACCAAGCTGTCATGACCAAATAACTGTTCCATTTACTATAATAACTACGATGGTTTGGAGCAATTAAATATTGTTTAGACCGAACAATCTCACAAAAACGACAAAAACAGGCAACTTTCTAAACTAGAAAATAGCCTGTTTTACAGTAATTAGCAACTAAGGATTAGCACTACAAAATGCACTAATCCTTAGTTACTGATTACTTCTTCTTATGTCTATTCTTTCTAAGACGCTTCTTTCTTTTGTGTGTTGCAATCTTGTGTCTTTTTCTTTTCTTTCCGCAAGGCATGACTTTAAAAGGTTTTAAATGTTATGAAATCTGTTTGAGTTATTTCTAGTTTTGATTCCGTTTCGGGCACAATTTAGCCAGAAAGTAGGAACTTACCCAGAAACTTATTTTAATTTTGATAAAATTTCGTTTGCTGCAGCTTTTTCCTGAGGATCTTTAGTGTTGGCTAGTACTTTCTCAAGAATTTTCCGAGCTTCTTCGTTTCGGTCAAGTTCGGCTAAACAATATCCTAAATTTAAGGCAGCCTTAGCATTGGCAGGGTTAATTTTAAGAATTTGTTTGAAACGTTCTACCGCTTTTCCAAACTGATTTGACCTAATCGACAATATACCTAAGTTGAACAATGCTGGTTCAAATTCTGGTTCTTTGGCAATTACTTCTCTCAACAACATAATACCCTGCATGGGGGTAGAAGTTGATACATAAGTCATAGCCATATTGGTTTTGGCCAAGAGGTTATCAGGGTTTTTATTCAAAACATCTTGATAAAGAGCTCTAGCTTTTTCCCCCATTTTAGCACTTTTACCATTGTCTACAGCATACGTGAAAGCTTCATAATATAAATCAGCCGCTTTCATGATATTACTTTCCGAGGCATCTAACTTTACTACTTCTTCTGCATAATATGCAGCACTATCATACTTTGTAAATTCTGTGAAACTTGCAACAAGCTTGTTTGCTAGCTCGATTTTACCTTTCTTGTCAGAACTACCCAAGAACTTGGCCCTTAATTCATCCACAACTTTTGATTGCTGTGGTGTTAGAGCACTACCATGGTCTTCGTCGGTGTCAGTATGCGTTTCAGTTGGCTGAACCGCCTTGTCCCTATTTGCAGTAGCCACTTGAGAAGGTTGTTCAAGCGTCTTTTTCTCATCGCTGACTACTACTTTGGGAAGGCTGTACAATGCACCAACTGTACCAATCGCAACCACAATTATGAGGATAAAAGACTTTTGCATTTCCTGAATGGTTATCTGTTATAGGCTATCTGTTATCAGGAAATAGTTCATTAATAACTGATAACCGATAACTGATACCTTATTTCCAATGATTACTTAGCGTTAGTTTTAACTTGCTCAACAAAGATTTTAGCAGGTTTGAAGCTAGGGATAAAATGCTCGTCAATCACAATTGAAGTGTTTTTCGAGATGTTACGAGCAACTTTCTTAGCTCTTTTCTTGTTCACGAAGCTACCGAATCCACGTACATAAATAGGTTCTCCATCAGCCAAATTATCTTTAACTACTGTGAAGAATGACTCTAAAGTACTTGATACATCTGCTTTGTCAATGCCCGTCTTGTCTGCGATTTCTGCGATTACGTCTGCTTTTGTCACTTTTTTAAAAATTTTAGGAGTTAATAAAATATGATATACAATGGCTGTTGATTGCGATAAGTTTCTAAAAAATTCAGTTGAATTAGCATCAACTTACGTTGAATTCAGTGAATTTTGCTAACTCTCACAGCATCAAATTATAAGCCCCTGATTATTAAGGGTCACAAAGGTACGACTTTGGTTTGAATTATGAAAGAATCAATAAACAAATGTCATAACTTTTTTTTCGTAATTGCTTAATATTTAGCTATTTGAATACTCATTAGAAAATCAATCTAATTCTTTGTTCTTGTTTTTCTTCTATTTTTACCTCGTTTTTCAACCGTTCTTTTTTCTGAATAACAAAATTTTACCACTTCTTCTACTTAGCGATTACGCAATTATGGCCTCTGTTTTTCGACGAACTATTTTGGCTTTGGATTGTTAAAATTAAATAACGGAAAATCCCTTGTTTCGTGTACTATCTTTGTACATGGTTAATCCATATTTGTTATTCACTCATTATTTTAGATTCTTTTGGAAAATAATTTTTTCTCTCAAAAACTCATCAATTGGTACAATTCATGTAAAAGGGATTTGCCTTGGCGAAATACTCGTAACCCTTATTATATATGGCTTTCGGAAGTAATTTTGCAGCAAACCCGAGTTGTACAGGGAATGCCCTATTATTATAAGTTTATAGAAGCGTTTCCTACGGTATTTGATTTGGCCAAAGCCGACGAAGCCGAAGTGCTTAGGCTTTGGCAAGGGCTTGGGTATTATTCGCGTGCACGCAATTTGCATGCTACCGCCAAAATAGTAGTCGAACAGTTTGGGGGGATCTTCCCTGATTCTTATGAAAAGCTCTTAACTTTGAAGGGGGTAGGTACATACACCGCAGCAGCTATAGCCTCTTTTGCCTATGACGAAAACGTGGCCGTTTTAGACGGCAATGTGTATCGTGTATTGGCAAGGGTTTTTGGTATTGAAACCGATATTTCGGGAAATGATGCTAAAAAAGTTTTTTCGGAATGGGCCAACACACTATTGCCTGAAAAAAACGCTAGTACACACAACCAAGCCATCATGGAGTTTGGAGCGGTACAGTGTACCCCAGGTATGCCCTCTGCTTGTATGTTTTGTATTTTTGCAGATCAATGTGTAGCTCGCTCTGAGGGAAAACAAACGATATTACCTGTCAAAACTAAAAAGGTAAAAGTACGTGAGCGGTTTTTTCATTATATTGTAGTAGAACAACAACAGCGATTTTTGATGAACAAGCGTATCAATAAGGATATTTGGGAAGGAATGTTTGATTTTTACCTTATAGAAGCTACCGAGTTGATGGGCCTCGAAAAATTACTCGAAAAAAATGAGTTCTTATCTCAGCTCCTTCAGCATGGCTTAATCGAAAGTGAATCAGCTCTTTATACGCATATTTTAACACATCAAAGAATCCAGACAAAGTTTTGGTATATAAAACTTAATGCAGACTTTTCTCTAAATTTGCCAGAGAATATACAGTTTTATTCGCTCGATGAGGTAGAGGCTTTACCTAAATCTACCTTGATAAACAACTACTTAACTCAAAATATGGGTATTATATCTTAATAATCAAGCCAAAAGACTATTGGAGTTTGAATGCTTTTTTGTTAAATTGACTCATGTTTCTGTGACTACCAGTACACCTTGGCGTAAAAACAGATATTATATGACTTTTTTAATATAAAATTATACTTTAAAATCACGAAACAAATGGCTGGCGTAAACAAAGTTATTTTGCTGGGCAATCTTGGCTCTGACCCTGAGGTTCGAGTATTGCCAAGTGGCACAAAGGTTGCTAATTTTAGCATTGCTACATCTGAAACTTATACAAACAAAGAAGGTGTACGTGTAGAACAAACCGAATGGCATCGAGTTGAGATGTGGGACAACCTTGCTAATATTGCAGAGCAGTATTTGAGAAAAGGAAATCCTGTGTATGTGGAAGGGCGTATCCGTACCGAAGAATACGTAGATAAAGACAATATTACTCGCAAAACCATGAAAATTAGAGGTACTGCTCTAACCTTGGTAGGAGGTAAAAATGACAATAGTAACAATGAGTCTGGTAGTGTAGCTCCACAACAAGCTGCTCCTGCCCCAAGGCCCAACCCTGTAACACCACCTACTCCAGCATTTGATGCAGGCGATAGTGGCGACGACTTACCTTTCTAAAGGTTCATCGTTTGTTGTGGGTTATTATCATAAAACATAACCCACAACTTATGTTTAACTAAACAAACCAAACTCTTGGAAACTCGATTATCTGACGATTATCACCCGATTAGGGTGCTTTTAGCACAAGTTGAAAGCACCTCCTCGTACAGCGTTTATGGCATTGACGCACTTATTCTTGTAGCTCTATTGGGGCTTTCTGCATTGTTGGCAGGTTCGGAAGTAGCCTTCTTTTCTTTATCGGCCGAAGAGCGTGTTGCTTGCCGTGAAAGTGATAGTAGTAGCGAACGCACCATCGCCAAGCTCCTCGACAAACCTCAACAGCTATTGGCTACTTTGCTGATTTTTATCAATCTTGTCAATATTACTTTTGTTACGATTTCTACTTTTTTGACAGAGCAAATTCTGGGAGAAAAAGAAAAAGAAGGGCTTGTGGCTACTCTTATTCTATTGGTAGGGGTAACATTTATCATTACCTTTTTTGGCGAACTGATTCCTAAAGTTTGGGCTCAGCAGAATAACCTACGATTTGCCAAATTGACAGCTCCTCTTATTGATATTGCTACTTTTGTTTTTAAGCCTCTTTCTTCGTTATTATTGGGTATTAGTAATATTATCGAAAAAAGGGTAGAACGAAAAGGCTATACCATTACAGCCGATGAACTGAACCACGCCCTCGAAATTACGACAGGACAAGGGACGTCGGCTCAGGAAAAAGATATATTGAAAGGAATTGTCAACTTTGGTAGTACTTCGGCCAAAAGTGTCATGCGTCCTCGACGTGATGTAACGGCTTTTGATATTACTTTAGACTTTCATGAGTTGATGGACAAAATCAATAAATCGGGCTACTCTCGTGTGCCAGTTTATAAAGAAACTATTGATAAAATAGAAGGGGTATTGTATATCAAGGATTTATTACCTCATATTGAGAAAAATGAGTATTTCAATTGGCAAGAATTGATTCATCAGGCATTTTTTATTCCTGAAAGTAAGAAAATAGATGACTTGCTGTACGATTTTCAAGAGAAAAGAGTACACATGGCTGTTGTGGTAAACGAATATGGTGAAACCGAAGGCATTATTACGATGGAAGATATTATTGAGGAAATCGTGGGTGATATCAACGACGAATACGATGAAGAGGAAGTAGGATATAAGCTTTTGGAAGATGGCTCGTTTGAGTTTGAAGGAAAAGTAACACTAAATGATGTTTGTAGGGCGTTAAGTATAGATAACGACTTTTTTGATAAAGCCAAGGGCGAAAGCGAATCTTTGGCGGGTTTACTCATCGAGCTGTTTACTCGACTACCACATGCAGGTGAGGAAATTGACTTTGATAAATTTAGATTTAGAATTGCTTCTGTAGACACTCGCCGCATAAAAAGGGTAAAGGTGACTATTAGAACCGAAGAAACCGATGAAACAAGCAGAGAACTTACCTAGTCGTACTCTTTTGCGAAACACATACTTTAATGAAATTACTGTATAGTATACTGATTTTAGGATTGCTAATTTCTTGTGACGACAATCCTACGCCTATTGATACTCCTATTGATACTTTTGAGGCTGGTGCTAATGTAGGCTCGATCCAGAACAAGGCTTTGGATGAAGCATCGGGTATTATAGCTAGTTATACTAACCCTGGAATGCTTTGGGTTCATAATGATAGTGGCGATTCAAATAGAATTTTTCTAATAGATAATAAAGGACAAGGGACAAAAGAGTTTTATTTGGAAGGTGCAACTAACCGTGATTGGGAAGATATTGCTATTACGAAGTTTGATGATGGTAATTATTTGTACATAGCTGATATAGGTGATAACAATGCCCAATACCCAAGCTGTACAATCTACCGTGTATTAGAACCCAATACAAGCAGCCAAACGGTTCAGGCTTCTTCAAAAATTACGCTTACTGGTGTAAAAGCCATTAATTTTGTGTATCCCGATGGCCCGCGTGATGCTGAGTGTATGATGATTGATCATGCCACAAAAGATATTTATATTTTGTCGAAACGAGAAAATAAACAACGTTTATATAGATTGAAATATCCACAATCATATACCCAGACAACAACAGCCGAATTTGTAGAAGAGGTTTCTTTTTCTACAGCCATAAACCAACTCTTTTATATTACTGCTGGCGATATATCGCCCGATAATCAAGAAATTTTGGTTCGTAATTATGGTCAGATTTTTCATTGGAGGAGAAAAACTGGTGAGACTCTCCCACAGGTATTGCTTCGTCCTGCTTCTTTGACCAATTATAATTATGATGCTTCAAAAGAGGCACAAGGCGAAGGTATTTGCTTTTCTTTGGATGCCAAGGGGTATTTTACCATTGGCGAAACTACCGATTATAATCTTCCTGTAAATTTGTACTGGTATGCCCGACAAACGAAATAGGAATGAGAAAACCTAAATATGTGTCATTCTGAATTGCGGGATAATTTGCAATAGAGACCTGTTGTTAGTATTTATTGGAAAAAAATATATAACTGTTAGGCTATTAAACAAACAAGGCGGTCGAAAAACTAATTTCGACCGCCTTATTTGTTCTAAATATTCGGGATGACTTCCATTTTTATGTTACATTTCAGAATCACTCATTCTCTTCACTGTATAGGATAAAATAATACTATTGAATCTTGAAATCAACTTTATCGCCTTGCTGAATCCCATTTCTTTGGCAGTATCCAGCATTTACTTCTAATACATATTGAGCTTCTTTGAGAGAAGGAATAGCCTCTTCAGAAAAGGGTGTGCGGTTAGCCTGAATCGTAAGAATTTGTTTTTGACTATCTAAATACAGAATGTCTAAGGGAATATATGTATTTTTCATCCAAAAGCTGCGTTCTTGGCTATCGGGAAATACAAACAGCATTCCACAGCTATCGGGCATACTTTTACGATACATCAAGCCCTGCGTCGTTTCGGCTTCGTTGTCGGCTACCTCAATGGTTAGTTGTTTGTTATTTTTCAAAAAGACTAATTCCCCTTCTTTGACAAAAA
The DNA here is from genome assembly GCF_000427405.1 of Flectobacillus major DSM 103. Taxonomy (NCBI): domain Bacteria; kingdom Pseudomonadati; phylum Bacteroidota; class Cytophagia; order Cytophagales; family Flectobacillaceae; genus Flectobacillus; species Flectobacillus major. The sequence goes on along the minus strand of NZ_KE386491.1, from coordinate 3,420,484 downwards.
GAGGTTCATTAGGTACTGCATTGGTTGGGTTATTACTAATTGTGCTTACTTCATCATCTTTCCTAAAAATATTGATGAGTTTGGGTATCATACTTCCAAACAATAATAAACCTACAAAAAGAAGAATAACAATTTTTTTCATGATGTTTACAAATTAAATAATCCAATAACGTATAAAGCGGCCATATCCTTGTATCATTTATGAGAGAATCCTGAGTTTGGCAAAACTTAATAGTAATGTTTTTTCGCCTACACCTCCTTCAAACACAATGATAGCTTTACGGTCGTTACCATTAATATCCATTTTTTTGACAGTACCAAAACCAAACTTTAGGTGTTCCACTTTGTTGCCTTCCTGCAAATTTCGGGTATCGCTAGGTGCAAAATCAGGAGAAGGTACATAGCTAGCTGGAGCGGCGTTTACACTGGTCTTTTTCTGAATAAGGCTAGAAACAGGCGTTGGGTTATTATTGGTGATGGTAGAAGATACTGGTTTGTCTACCTTTCTGACAAATCCCTGAGGAAGCCTTTGTGTCTCTTCGACAGCTCGTCTGATATTTTTCGCAAACTGTAGATATTTTGGGTCTATTTCATCAAGGAAACGGCTTGGTTCACAAGGTTTTAGGCGGCCATACTGGTATCGGCTTTCGGCATACGACATTACCAGTTTTTTCTCGGCACGAGTAATGGCTACATAAAATAATCTTCGTTCTTCTTCTAAATCGGCTCTGCTTTGTAGCATCATTTGGCTAGGGAAAAGGTCTTCTTCCATACCAACTACATATACATGATTGAATTCTAGCCCTTTAGCCCCGTGAATCGTCATCATTGTAACACGGTCGTTGTCGCCATCGGGGTCGTCGTCGTCGGCTGTTGTGAGTAAAGAAACTGTTTGAAGAAAACTCGACAAAGATTTATCTTCAACATCGGGGTTATCGACAAACTGTTTGATAGAGTTGAGTAATTCCTGTACGTTTTCATATCGAGAAAGCCCTTCTACTGTTTTGTCCTCGTGTAATTCTTTCAGCAAGCCCGAAGCCTTGGCCACATGAGCCGCTATTTCGTAAGCGTCTTTTTGCTGAACCTCGACCAATAATTTGAAGGATTTGATTAAATCAGCAAAACCCTCGATGGTATCGGCAAATCGCCCAGCCTGAAACAGGCGGATATTGGCTACAATTTCCCAAACGGGTACTTGTTGTTCGGCGGCGGTAATTTCAATTTTGGCAATAGTGGTATCGCCTATACCTCTTTTAGGAAGATTAATAATACGTTTGAAAGCCTCCGAATCTCGTTGGTTAATAATAAAACGGAGGTAGGCCAATAAATCTTTGATTTCACGACGTTGATAAAACGATAAGCCCCCAATAATACGATATTTGATATTGAGTTTGCGAAGGGCTTCTTCAAAAGCCCGCGATTGGGCATTGGTACGGTACAAAATAGCAAAGTCTGTATTGCGTAACCCTAATGCCATTTTTGCTTCAAAAATATTGGTTGCAATCAATCGTCCTTCCTCATTGTCGGAAGCTGCCTTAATTAAATCAATAGGCGAACCTTCTTCATTTTCTGTAAATACCTTCTTTTTGAGTTGGGCTTTGTTTTTGGCGATAACCGAATTGGCTGCTTGAACAATATTGTTGGTAGAACGGTAATTTTGTTCAAGCTTGATAGTTTCCATGCCTGGATAATCTTTTTCAAGATTGAGAATATTTTCGATATTTGCCCCACGGAAAGCGTAAATAGATTGAGCATCGTCGCCAACAACCGCCAAATTGTTGTGCATAGCGGCCAGTTTTTTGATAATCAAATACTGAGAAACGTTAGTATCCTGAAACTCATCTACCATAATGTATTTAAACTTACGCTGGTATTTATCCAAAACCACAGGGTGGTCTCTAAACAAAATATTGGTATTGAACAACAAATCATCGAAGTCCATAGCATTAGCTTGAAAGCAACGTAAAGCGTATAGTTTATAGAGCCTTCCCATTTCTGGAAGTTTGGCTGCGGCATCGTCGGCCTGAATAATAGGGTTGTTGAGGTACTCGTCGGGGCCGATAAGTCGATTTTTGGCTCCAGAAATTCTATTGAAAACTACATTGGGTTTATAAACCTTATCATCAAGTCCTCTTTCTTTTACGATACTTTTGATAAGAGATTTAGAGTCGTCGGTATCGTAGATAGAAAAGTCGGAAGTATAACCAAGGTGTTTTCCTTCAAACCGAAGAATTTTAGCAAAAATAGAGTGGAATGTACCCATCCAAAGGTTTTTGGCATCATTACCTACAACCTTCTCAACCCTTGTTCGCATTTCGCCTGCGGCCTTATTGGTAAAAGTAAGTAATAGAATCTGGAAAGGGTCAACGTCATGCTCAAGCAAATAAGCTGTACGATAGGTTAAGACACGTGTTTTGCCCGACCCTGCACCCGCAATAATCATCAATGGCCCATTAATATGCTGTACCGCTGCCCGCTGCGGTTCGTTCAAGCTTTCTAAATAATTCATCATGAATAGATACACTTAATATATAGAAGCCATCAATTTGCTATTGGGCAAATTGATGGCTTGTGGTTCAAACCTTTTTCCAAAATTACAAAAAAAAGAGAAGAGGAAGGGCTTTGTGACAAATAACCTCTGCTAGGTTTGAATAACTCCAACATTGAAGGCTTTTTCGATAGGGGCATTATTGGCTGCTTCGATACCCTTTGCAATCATCTTTCGGGTATCTAGTGGGTCTATAATTTCATCAACCCAAAGCCTCGCCGCCGCATAATACGGAGTAGTTTGGGTATTATATCGGTCGATAATTTCTTTAAGAATATGCTCTTCTTCTTCTTTCGATACCTCTTTTCCTTGATTCTTCATAGAAGCTATTTGGGTTTGTAAAAGTGTTTTGGCCGCTTGTTCACCACCCATCACCGCAATTTTGGCCGAAGGCCAAGCATAAATAAAGCTAGGGTTATAAGCCTTGCCACACATAGCATAATTGCCAGCCCCATAAGAATTACCAATCACAATCGTAATTTTAGGGACTACCGAGTTGGCTACCGCATTTACCATTTTAGCTCCGTCTTTGATAATACCAGCGTGTTCCGAGCGACTACCAACCATAAAGCCCGTAACATCCTGCAAAAAAACTAACGGTATTTTCTTCTGGTTACAATTCATAATAAACCTAGCAGCTTTATCAGCACTATCATTATAGATAACACCACCAATTTGTACCTCACCTTTGGCACTTTTGGTCACTAACCGCTGATTGGCAACAATACCAACAGCCCAGCCATCTATTCGGGCATATCCACAAATAATAGTTTTGCCATAATCTTTTTTGAATTCATCAAATGCCGAATCATCTACGAGGCATTCAATAATCTCTAACATATTATAAGGCTTGGTTCTGAGTTCAGGCAGAATGTCATAGAGTTCTGTCTGATTTTTGAGAGGAGGCACAGGTGTTACTCTGTTAAATCCAGCCTTTGAGGTATCTCCTAATTTACCAATGATACGTTTTACTTGGTCGAGGCACTCTTGCTCGGTTTTAAATCTATAGTCGGCATTACCCGACAGCTCTGTGTGGGTAATAGCTCCGCCCAAAGTTTCAGCATCTATATTTTCGCCAATGGCCGCTTTTACCAGATAAGGACCCGCCAAAAAAATAGAACTTTGTTCTTCTACCATTAGTGTTTCGTCCGACATAATCGGTAAATACGCACCTCCAGCCACACAACTTCCCAAAACAGCCGATATTTGGGTAATACCCATAGCACTCATAATAGAGTTATTATAAAATACACGACCAAAATGTTCTTTATCTGGAAAGATTTCATCTTGCATCGGTAAGAAAACGCCAGCACTATCTACCAAATAAATAATAGGAAGCCGATTTTGTAATGCAATTTCTTGTAATCGAAGATTTTTTTTACCCGTAATCGGAAAATAAGCCCCAGCTTTTACAGTTTGATCATTAGCCACAATCATACATTGCCGCCCAGACACATAGCCAATTCCCCCTACAGTGCCTCCAGCAGGGCAGCCACCATATTCTTGGTACATCCCAAATCCTGTGAATGCACCAATTTCCAGAAAATCAGATTGAGCATCTATCAAGTACTCAATTCTTTCCCTAGCTGTCAGTTTACCTTTTTCATGCTGTTTGGCAATATTCTTTTGTCCACCACCCAGTTTTATTTTTTCAAAATGTAGATTTCGTTCATTTACTAATGCCCGATTGCTTGCTTGATCCATCGTTGTCATACGTTCTTGATAGTTTTGTTTGTGTTGATGAAATATACTGAATAACGCTTAATTACGTTGGTACTATATTTATAAAGTAGTACCAATGAAATAACCAGTATAACTTTGTCAAGTTACATAAAATATGTAAATATTAACAAATTGTATATTTTGACCAAATAGAGTACATTAGTAAATTATTTAATAAAGCCTGTCCTCATGTAGTTATAGGTTCAATTCTGTGATATATTTAGGTATCTGATTCATTTGATTATACTTTCAAATGCCTTCTATTGAATATTTATATACAATAAAACGAACAACCTTCACAATTAAAATTATAAAGAATGACTAAAATATTGCTTGTAGAGGATGACGAAAGCCTCGGATTTGTAGTAAAAGACAACTTAGAGCAAGAAGGATATGATATAGATTTACAAGTAAATGGCAAAGCAGGCCAAAGAGCATTTCAGCAAAACCAATATGATATATGTATCTTCGATGTCATGTTACCCGAAATGGATGGTTTTACCCTTGCCGAATACATTCGTAATATAGGTAGTGAAATACCGATTATTTTTCTGACGGCCAAATCGCTAAAAGAGGATAGAATAAAAGGCCTGAAACTAGGTGCCGACGATTATCTGACAAAACCTTTTAGTATAGAAGAATTAGTATTAAGGATAGAAGCTATTCTTAAACGTACAGGAAAGAAAACAGTTCAGGCTAGTGGTGTACAAAATCTAGGGAAATATTCTTTCGATAGCAAAAACCTCAAATTAATTATTGGCGATTTTCAGCAAGAACTTACACATCGTGAATCTGATTTGCTGGCGTTTTTGGTACAACATAAAAACGAAACGCTTTCAAGAGATAAAATACTCATAGCTATTTGGGGTGATGATGATTATTTTAAGGGACGAAGTTTGGATGTATTCATTACAAGGCTCAGAAAATACCTTAATAAAGATGAGAATATCAAATTGAGTAATGTCCACGGAGTTGGTTTTCGATTAGAAGTCGCTTAAATATAACGAAAGAGTATTCTGTAGAAAAAAAACAGAATACTCTTTTTTATCATTAGACTTTATCACGGTTTCAGAATTAGCATAAAAAAAGGCTTGAATTTTTTAGATTTGTAGTCGCAAAACCAAACAAACTAAAAAAGACGAGCCATGTACAAAATTAACACATTAACTACACTTAATCATAGCGAATACACACATTTATATTCAGTTTTTTGTCCTCTTATGGATGAACGAGTTAGCAACTATACCCTCAAAGGGACTTTAGGCAAGTACAGACAAGTTAAAGAATCTAAGTTAAGTAGCCTTTATGGGAATGAAGCTAAACTAAAGTTCATTTTGCAATACTTAAAGCAAAACCCTAGTCAATCATTTATGGCAGAGTATTCTGGGATATGCCAGTCAAAAGTAAGTGAATGGATCTAGTATC